>NZ_JAVACL010000204.1:0-208 GCF_032658145.1 Streptomyces sp. MK7 | reverse complement strand
GCCGGCCCCCGGCCAGCCGGCTCCGGATCTCTTCGGAGGCGGCTTCGGGGCCGAAGTCCAGAGCGTCCAGGGCGGTCTCGATCCAGTGGTGGAAGCGCGGCTCGTCCTCCAGCGGCACGCCCAGCACCTTGCAGATCACCGTCACCGGCAGGGGGTAGGCGAAGTCGTCCACGGCATCGATCCGGGTCTTGCCCCTCATGCCGTCCAG
>NZ_JAVACL010000203.1:0-209 GCF_032658145.1 Streptomyces sp. MK7 | reverse complement strand
ACCGGGCCAAGACTGTGACCACCGACATCGGCACCGTCGAGATCGAGGTGCCCCGGGACCGGGCCGGCACCTTCGAGCCGATGATGGTCAAGAAGCGTCAGAAGCGCCTTGCAGGTGTCGATGAGATGGTGCTGTCCCTGTCCGCCAAGGGCCTGACCCACGGCGAGATCTCCGCCCACCTGGCCGAGGTCTACGGGGCGAGTGTCTCC
>NZ_JAVACL010000202.1:0-209 GCF_032658145.1 Streptomyces sp. MK7 | reverse complement strand
AACGCCGCCGACACGGTGTGGCAGGCCATCGAGGACGGCGCGTACGTCTACGTCTGCGGTGACGGCCGCCGCATGGCCCCCGCCGTCCGCGAGGCCCTCGCCGCCATCCACCGCCACAAGACCGGCAGCGACGACCAGACCGCCCAGCAGTGGCTCGCCCAGCTCGAAGCCGACGAGCGCTACCAGCAGGACGTCTTCGCCTGACCGTC
>NZ_JAVACL010000201.1:0-211 GCF_032658145.1 Streptomyces sp. MK7 | reverse complement strand
GCTGTCGCGGAAGGCGAAGGGCTCGGCCAACTCCGAGAAGGCTCGGCGTCGCGTCGCCAAGGTCCACGCCCGGATCACTGACCGGCGCCGGGACTTTTTGCACAAGCTGTCCACTCGTCTCGTCCGTGAGAACCAAACGGTCGTGATCGAGGACCTCACCGTCCGCAACCTGCTGAAGAACGGCCGCCTCGCGCGCGCCGTCTCGGATGCG
>NZ_JAVACL010000200.1:0-223 GCF_032658145.1 Streptomyces sp. MK7 | reverse complement strand
AGTCGCCGTAGGGGCCGTCGGGGTCCTTGCGGGACTCCTGGAACCACGGGTGCTGGTCGCTGGTGTGGTTCATGACGAAGTCGATGATGACGCGCATGCCGCGGTGGTGGGCGGCGTCGACGAACTCCACGAAGTCGGCGAGGTCGCCGAAGTCGGGCAGGACGGCGGTGTAGTCGGAGACGTCGTAGCCGCCGTCCCTCAGGGGTGACTTGAAGAACGGCGG
>NZ_JAVACL010000199.1:0-226 GCF_032658145.1 Streptomyces sp. MK7 | reverse complement strand
GAACTGGGCGCCGACTTCGACCCGGACGCCTTCGACCACGTGGCGCTCTGGGACGCCGACCACGAGTGGATCGAAATGCGCCTGCGCTCCCGCACCGCCCAGACCGTGAAGATCCCCGCCCTCGACCTCGCCGTCCACTTCGCCGCGGGCGAGGAACTGCGCACCGAGGTCTCGGCGAAGTTCCGCCGCGAGGGGGTGAAAGCCGAACTGGCCGCCGCGAACCTGG
>NZ_JAVACL010000198.1:0-229 GCF_032658145.1 Streptomyces sp. MK7 | reverse complement strand
GGCCGTTGCGGTAGTTCTCCCTCCGCCCGACCTCGGCCCGCTCGCCGTTCTCGTGGCCCAGGTGGTCGGTGATCTCGCCCTCCAAGGCGGACTCCAGCAGCTTCTTGGTCAGCTGCTGCAGCAGACCGCCCTCGCCGGCCAGCTTCATCCCTCCGTCCTTCGCACGGGCCATCAGCTGCTGGATCAGGGCATCGTCCACGACCTCGTCCACGAGTACCTCCTGGGCCTC
>NZ_JAVACL010000197.1:0-239 GCF_032658145.1 Streptomyces sp. MK7 | reverse complement strand
CCGAACACCTGATCACGCACCCGGATCGGCACACCCAGGAACGTGTTCATCGGCGGATGATGCGCCGGAAAACCGTACGACGACGGATGCTCGGACAGCTTCCCCAGCCGCAACGGCTCCGGATGCCGGATCAGCTCACCCAGAATCCCGTGCCCCTCCGGGAACGGACCGATCCGGGCGATGACGTCCTCGCCCACCCCGACGGTGTGGAAGGCGGACAGCCGCTTGCCGTCAGGGCC
>NZ_JAVACL010000196.1:0-242 GCF_032658145.1 Streptomyces sp. MK7 | reverse complement strand
TGTGTCTGCCGCACCCGCATCCGGGCCTTGGCCATCTCACCGGGGGCTCCTCGTGGCCGCTGGGGTCAGGACAGCGTCGGTGCCACCCGCCCCGGGACGGCTACCCCCAGCTGTCGGAGCCGCCCCAGCTGTCGGAACTGCCCCAGCTGCTGGAGCTGCCCCAACTGTGGGAGCTGCCCCAGCTGTGGGAGCTGCCCCAGCCACCCCAGCCACCCCAGCCGCCCCAGCCGCCCCAGCTGCTC
>NZ_JAVACL010000195.1:0-242 GCF_032658145.1 Streptomyces sp. MK7 | reverse complement strand
GGTGTCTGCCGCACCCGCGTCCGGGCCTTGGCCATCTCACCGGGGGCTCCTCGTGGCCGCTGGGGTCAGGGCAGCGTCGGTGCCACCCGCCCCGGGGCGGCTACCCCCAGCTGTCGGAGCTGCCCCAGCTGTCGGAGCTGCCCCAGCTGTCGGAGCTGCCCCAGCTGTGGGAGCTGCCCCAACTGTGGGAGCTGCCCCAGCCACCCCAGCCGCCCCAGCTGCTCGAGCTGCCCCAGTCGCTG
>NZ_JAVACL010000194.1:0-247 GCF_032658145.1 Streptomyces sp. MK7 | reverse complement strand
CACCGCTCTGGTGCGTTCCAGCACGTCGTCAACCAGCTCGAAGGGGAGGAGCTGCGTGAGCTCGCCCAGATGCCCAGGCGCGAAGATACCCGAGGCGACAGTGATGGTTTGCGTCACCGTCGTGGTGGCAGACTGGTCTGGCAACGGGACCTCCGCTCAGTGATGAAGACCTTGGTCGGCTTCACCTCTGTAGCAGAGGTCCCGTTCCTCGTAGACATCCACGAGGAAGCTGATCAACTTGACGTGG
>NZ_JAVACL010000193.1:0-260 GCF_032658145.1 Streptomyces sp. MK7 | reverse complement strand
GCCCGCAGGCGCCAGGGCTCAGCCGGCCCGCAGGCGCCAGGACCCTACCGACCCGCAGGCGCCAGGGCTCAGCCGGCCCGCAGGCGCCAGGGCCCGGCCGGCCCGCAGGCGCCAGGGCCCGGCCGGCCGAGTCAGCCCAGAGGCTCAATCCAGGGAAGAGGAACCCATGCGACCATTGCTCCAAGGGCCCGACCGGCAGGGGACGCCGGGTGGGACCGTCCGTCCGCCGCTGGGCGGCCCCGGCCCGGCACCGGCCGCGT
>NZ_JAVACL010000192.1:0-261 GCF_032658145.1 Streptomyces sp. MK7 | reverse complement strand
CAGCGCGCCGCCGTCTGACGCCACCGGCGACCGGCTCGGCAGGGAGAAACCAGGACACCTGAAACGCACACTCGCCGGACGGCCCGCCACCCCCTCGGAGGGGTGGCGGGCCGTCCGACGAACAGCGCTGGAGCCCCGCGGCCCTTCCTGCCGGTCGCCGTGAGACGGCCCCGGGGGTCCGGGCGGGCCATGGCGCTCGCCCCGACACTGCCGAAATCCTCAGGGCAGCAGGAGCGCGCCCATGAGACCCCCAGGAACGGC
>NZ_JAVACL010000191.1:0-263 GCF_032658145.1 Streptomyces sp. MK7 | reverse complement strand
GCCGGCCTCGGCGAACGGCCGAAGGCGGCGCCCGCCGCCGGGATCGACGCCTACGTGTGGGTGAAGCCGCCGGGCGAGTCGGACGGAGCCAGCCAGGCCATCTCCAACGACGAGGGCAAGGGCTTCGACCAGATGTGCGACCCCACGTACGGGGGCAACGCACGCAACGGCAACAACCCCACGGGTGCGCTGCCGAACGCGCCGCTGGCCGGACACTGGTTCTCCGCCCAGTTCCAGCAGCTGCTCCAGAACGCCTACCCGCC
>NZ_JAVACL010000190.1:0-264 GCF_032658145.1 Streptomyces sp. MK7 | reverse complement strand
GGGGTCAGCTCGGTCGCCAGGATCGTCGTGGTGGGGTGGTTGCCGTGGAAGGTGCGGTGCGGGACCTGCTCCTCGGGCACCCCCTCGGCGCGCACCTCCTCGGGCGTCTTGCCGAAGGCCAGCGCCTGCCCCTGGGCGAACAGGTTGGCCATCAGCAGGTCGTGCTGCGCCTTGAGTTCATCGCTGAGCTCGGCGACCGGGTTGGCGAAGCCGATCAGGTCCGCCGGGATCAGCTTGGTGCCCTGGTGGATGAGCTGGTAGTAG
>NZ_JAVACL010000189.1:0-275 GCF_032658145.1 Streptomyces sp. MK7 | reverse complement strand
GTTCACCTGCTGCGCAACTCGTTCAGGTACTGCGGGCGGCAGGACTGGGAGAAGATCGCGCGTGGACTGAAGCCGGTCTACACCGCGCCGACGGAGGAGGCCGCGCTGGAGCGGTTCGTGGAGTTCGCCGAGGTGTGGGGGAAGAAATACCCGGCGATCGTGCGGCTGTGGGAGTCGTCCTGGTCGGAGTTCGTGCCGTTCCTGCGGTTCGACGTGGAGATCCGCCGGATCGTATGCACCACCAATGCCATCGAGTCGATCAACGCCCGCATCCG
>NZ_JAVACL010000188.1:0-276 GCF_032658145.1 Streptomyces sp. MK7 | reverse complement strand
GAAACGCAGAAAGTGCTCTTGACCTGCAACGATAGGACTTGCTGAGGGTCCTGTTGGCTGCGAGGGAAAGAGCACTTTCCAGGTGAGCGAGCTTACCGCGTCGTACCCGCGTGTCCGTGTCCAGGGGGACGGCCGTCAGGTGGTCTCGCAGGCCGGGGCAGTCCTGCTCGTGGAGACGGTCCGCAAGGCCGGTCTTGACCAGGCGATATCCGCAGCGCTGTCGCCGTGGCGGAAGGCGAGGGCCGTTCACGACCCGGGCAAGATCCTGCTGGACGT
>NZ_JAVACL010000187.1:0-287 GCF_032658145.1 Streptomyces sp. MK7 | reverse complement strand
CAGCGTGGCCGACCCCACCGAGATCGCCTACTACGTCTGCTACGGACCGGCCTCTTCCCGGCTGAAAGACCTGGTCAAAGTCGCCGCAGCGAGGTGGGCGGTGGAAGAGTGCTTCCAGACCGCCAAGGGCGAGTGCGGCCTGGACCACTACCAGGTCCGGCTCTACCGAGCCTGGTACCGGCACATCACCCTGTCGATGGCCGCACTCGCCTACTTGACCGCAGTCCGCGCCGCAGAAGCCGCAAAAGGGGCGACGCGAAGGACGAGCAAGACCTCATACCTCTCAG
>NZ_JAVACL010000186.1:0-288 GCF_032658145.1 Streptomyces sp. MK7 | reverse complement strand
GCCTCTGACCGCGCGGGTCGCGCGGGCGAGCAATCCAGGTGGCACGACGGCGATATGGGTGCGGGACCGGCTGGAGGGGCTGTGGCGCGACGAGGACTTCGCGGACTGGTACCCCAGGGACGGGCGTCCGGGGCTCTCGCCCGCTCAGCTGGCCACTGTCTGTGTGCTGCAGTTCCTGCTCGGCCTGTCGGACCGGCAGGCCGCCGAGGCGGTCCGCTGCCGCATCGACTTCAAATATGCGATGGCCATGGAGCTGGACGATCCCGGATTCCACCACAGTGTGCTGGC
>NZ_JAVACL010000185.1:0-289 GCF_032658145.1 Streptomyces sp. MK7 | reverse complement strand
CGACCGCCGGGACGACCGCCGGGACACGGACCGCAGGGACGACCGCCGCGGCTTCCGCCGTGACGACGACCGCGGCTACGGCCGGCGTGACGACCGCGGCGGCTACGCGCGCCGCGACGACCGCGACGACCGCGCCGAGCGCGGCGACCGGGGCGGCTTCCGGCGGGACGATCGCCGCGATGACCGGCGTGATGATCGGCGTGACGACCGGCGTGACGATCGGCGTGATGATCGGCGCGATGGCGACCGTGGTGGCTACGGCCGGCGTGATGACCGCGATCGTGACCGT
>NZ_JAVACL010000184.1:0-292 GCF_032658145.1 Streptomyces sp. MK7 | reverse complement strand
GGCGACCTTGCGCTGCTCCAGCCAGAAGCGTGTGTGCTTGACCTGCCCGTATGCCTCGTCCGCGGTCACCCATGCGAACGGCACACCGGCGTCGAGGGCACGTTGCAGCATCTGCCTGAAGTGCTCGTTCTTGGTCGCGAAACAGATCTCGTCGTCGATGCCGGCGGCCCGGCAGCGGTCCCGGTCATCGGTCCAGGAGGCCGGGAGGTAGAGCTCGCGGTCGATCAGGGCCCGGCCCCGGGCCGTGGCGTAGGCCAGGAAGGTTCCGATCTGGCAGTTCTCGGTCCTCCCC
>NZ_JAVACL010000183.1:0-308 GCF_032658145.1 Streptomyces sp. MK7 | reverse complement strand
CGGCGTCCGTCTGGGGAGACCGCCACCCCGACGGGCTTCTTGCCGACATGGATGGGGTTGCCCAGGGTGTGGTTGGTTTCGGTGTCGATCACCGACACCGAATCCGAGCCGGAGTTGGGCGTGTAGGCCAGGCCTCCGTCCTGTGAGACCGCCACCCCGTACGGCTTCTTGCCGACATGGATGGGGTTGCCCACGGTGCGGTTGGTGGCGGTGTCGACCACCGACACCGAATCCGAGCCGGCGTTGGCCACGTAGACCCAGCGTCCGTCCGGGGACACCGCCACCCCGACTGGACTCTTGCCGACATG
>NZ_JAVACL010000182.1:0-314 GCF_032658145.1 Streptomyces sp. MK7 | reverse complement strand
GCCGGTATTGCGCTCTTACCTGCCCCTGGCCGGGATGCTGCGGTTGAGCCGGGATGCGCGCTACAATGTGTGAGAAGTGGGTTAGCTTCCCACCTGAGCCACATGAGCGGAGGGGTGCGTATGAGCGTGACCAACGTCGACCTTGATGACCAGGCCCTCGCCGAGGCCGCCGCGCTCCTTGGCACCACGACCAAGAAGGACACGATCAACGCTGCCCTTGCCGAGGTTGTTAAGCGCTACAAGCGCCGTCAGGCAGCCGAGCGGCTGGCCGAGCGTGGAGCACGCGGAGATTTCGAACCCACCCGGCGCGTACG
>NZ_JAVACL010000181.1:0-323 GCF_032658145.1 Streptomyces sp. MK7 | reverse complement strand
GAGGCGAACCAGTGGCCGGAGGACGTCGTCGACTACTTCGGCGACTACACCACCGGCGGCGACGAATGCCACATGGCGTTCCACTTCCCGGTCATGCCCCGCATCTTCATGGCCGTCCGCCGCGAATCGCGCTACCCCGTCTCCGAGATCCTGGCCAAGACCCCGGCGATCCCCTCCGGCTGCCAGTGGGGCATCTTCCTGCGCAACCACGACGAGCTGACCCTGGAGATGGTCACCGACGAAGAGCGCGACTACATGTGGGCCGAATACGCCAAGGACCCCCGCATGCGCGCCAACATCGGCATCCGCCGCCGTCTCGCGCC
>NZ_JAVACL010000180.1:0-327 GCF_032658145.1 Streptomyces sp. MK7 | reverse complement strand
TCACCGGCGAAGACTTCGGGGTCGTGGTCGCTGATCTCGACTGCGGCGGGGCGCCGGCCGGTGAGGTCCCCGACGGCGAGGACCTCCTTGGCGCCGAAGGCGCGGCTGACGCCGGAGGGCGTGAGACCGGCGGCTTCGCCGAGAGTTTCCAGGGTGTGCGGGCGCGGGGTGACGTAGACCCGGCCGTAGGCCAGGAGCAGCCGAATCTGCTCATCGGCCGCCTTCTTGATCGCGACGAGGTCCTCGAGAGAGGCGAGGAGCGGATCGTGGTCCGGGCCGTGCTCTGCCTGCGCGGTATCCCATGTGCGGACGAAGGTCGTGCGCGGC
>NZ_JAVACL010000179.1:0-341 GCF_032658145.1 Streptomyces sp. MK7 | reverse complement strand
GGAGGCACCAAACTCGCAAGGGCGGACAACATCGGGCTGGCGGGCGTACTGGCAGACGGCCGCCTCCGCGACTTCGACCAACTACGCGACTACAGGTTCGCCACATGGTGCACCGGAGAGGCGGTCCACTGGGGCGGCGACACGGTCATGCCGCACACATCCGGCGTGGCCGTCGAGATCTCCGGCGTATGCGTGAACCCGGGCGACTACATCTACATGGACAGCGCCGGCGGCGTCGTGATCCCTCCAGCGAGCCTGCAGCAGATCTTCGCCATCGCGGAGGACATCTCGGCCGATGAAGCCGCGGCCGCCAAAGACATCAGAGCCGAAAACACACAACC
>NZ_JAVACL010000178.1:0-344 GCF_032658145.1 Streptomyces sp. MK7 | reverse complement strand
CATCCACACACCCCTCCGAAACCCTCGAACTCCTCCTCCAGCAAGCCCTCCCGAACGTGAAAGGCAAAACGTTCACCTCAGCAGTCGTCGACTTCCCGCCCAACGCAAGCGCACATCCACACCGGCACGGCAAGGCATTCGTCTACGCCTACGTCCTCCAAGGCACCCTGCGCAGCAAGCTCGACGACAAGCCCGTGACCACCTACCACCAGGGCCAGAACTGGGTCGAACAACCAGGCACCCACCACGTCCTCACCGAGAACACCAGCACCACCAAACCCGCCAAACTCCTGGTCGTCTTCATCTCCAACACCGGAGACAAACTCAAAGTCGACGACCCCACC
>NZ_JAVACL010000177.1:0-350 GCF_032658145.1 Streptomyces sp. MK7 | reverse complement strand
TCTACGTGTGGGCCGACGACGACAAGGGCTACCCGGACGCGCGGATCATCTTCGTCGACACGGAGGTGTCCAACTGGACCTTCGACCCCGTGCGCGGCCAGTACTACTTCCACCGGTTCTTCTCCCACCAGCCGGACCTGAACTACGAGAGCCCCGCCGTCCAGGAGGAGATCCTGGCCGCCCTGCGCTTCTGGCTCGACCTGGGCATCGACGGGTTCCGGCTGGACGCGGTGCCGTACCTGTACGCGGAGGAGGGCACGAACTGCGAGAACCTGCCCGCCACCCATGAGTTCCTGAAGCGGGTGCGGCGCGAGATCGACAAGATGTACCCGGACACCGTGCTGCTGGCG
>NZ_JAVACL010000176.1:0-350 GCF_032658145.1 Streptomyces sp. MK7 | reverse complement strand
GGCGAGGAGCACCTTGTCCGGGTACTGGGCGTCGATCTCCTTGCGCACCCGCTTCAGGAACTCGTGGGTCGCCGGCAGGTTCTCGCAGTTGGTGCCCTCCTGCTGGTACAGGTACGGCACCGCGTCCAGCCGGAACCCGTCGATGCCGAGGTCCAGCCAGAACTTCAGCGCGGAGATCATCTCCTCCTGCACCGCCGGGTTCTCGTAGTTCAGGTCCGGCTGGTGCGAGAAGAAGCGGTGCCAGTAGTACTGCTTGCGTACCGGGTCGTACGTCCAGTTGGAGGCCTCGGTGTCGACGAAGATGATCCGGGCGTCCTGGAACTGCTTGTCGTCGTCGGCCCACACGTAGT
>NZ_JAVACL010000175.1:0-361 GCF_032658145.1 Streptomyces sp. MK7 | reverse complement strand
ATGCACGTTTGCACGATCGTCGCAGGCCAGACCGCATTGACCGCGTCCGGCAACCCCGTCAGCCCGTCGCAGACCAGCATCAGCACGTCCGCGGCGCCACGGTTTTTGATCTCGGTCAGCACCTGGAGCCAATATTTAGCCCCCTCGCCCCCGTCGCCGACCCACAGGCCGAGGATGTCGCGGTGGCCCTCCGCAGTGACCGCCACGGCCATGTAGACGGGCCGGTTGGCGACCTGCCCCTCCCTGATCTTCACGTTCACACAGTCGATGAAGACGACCGGGTAAACCGCGTCGAGCGGCCGGTTCTGCCATTCCGTCATCCCCGCGACCACGCTGTCGGTGATCGTGGAGATGGTCTGCT
>NZ_JAVACL010000174.1:0-368 GCF_032658145.1 Streptomyces sp. MK7 | reverse complement strand
TCCTGGAACTCGCTCATGTCGAAGCGGATCATGCGGTGTTCCTCGCCGAAGAGGAGTTCGGCGAGGGTCTTGGCCAGTTCGGTCTTGCCCACTCCGGTGGGGCCCAGGAAGAGGAAGGAGCCGACGGGCCGGTTCGGGTCGCCCATGCCGGCGCGGTTGCGGCGTACCGCCTGGGAGACGGCGGTGACCGCCTCGTCCTGGCCGACGATCCGCTGGTGCATCTCCTCCTCCAGCCGCAGCAGCCGGTCCTTCTCACTGGCCGTCAACTGCGAGAGGGGGATCCCCGTCCGCCGCGAGATGACATCGGCGATGTCGGTGGCGGTGACGGAGACGACGCCCTCGCGGCGTTCGGTGATCCCGGCCAGTTC
>NZ_JAVACL010000173.1:0-371 GCF_032658145.1 Streptomyces sp. MK7 | reverse complement strand
TCTTTGGAGGACCCCTGGTCACCAGCGTTCAGCTGGGACCAGGGGTCCTTTCGTTTTTACAATGCTTGCGGTACCGAAGACAGGAGTCACCGATGTCCACCAACTCTCCCGACGAGCGTCCGGAACGTGATCAGCGCCGCCGGGACGGTGGCGAACGCGGTGACCGTGGCGGACACCGCGGTGGTCCGCGACGCACCAACGACCGTGGTGGCTACGGCCGTCGGGACGACCGCCGAGGCGCCGAGCGCGGCGACCGGGGCGGCTTCCGGCGGGATGATCGCCGCGATGACCGGCGTGACGATCGGCGTGACGATCGGCGCGATGGCGACCGTGGTGGCTACGGCCGGCGTGATGACCGCGATCGTGACCGC
>NZ_JAVACL010000172.1:0-385 GCF_032658145.1 Streptomyces sp. MK7 | reverse complement strand
TCACTCCGAAATAACGGCGGGAGGTCTTCACCGGCCAGGTCCTCACCCGCTGCGAAGAGGTCATGCACAAGGTGTGCGAGGACTTCGGCGCCGAGCTGCGGGAGTTCGGCGAAACAGATCATGTCCATCTGCTCGTCCGCTACCCGCCGTCCGTCGCTCTGTCCCGGCTCGTCGGCAGCCTCAGAGGCGTCTCCGCACGGCGCCTGCGGCAGGAGTTCCCCGACCACATCAACAAGTACCTGTGGGGCGAGCACTTCTGGTCGCCCTCCTGCTTCGCCGGCTCCTGCGGTGGTGCGCCACTGGCCGTGGTCAAGGAGTACATCGAGAACCAGAAGCGCCCGCACTGACCGCGGCACCGTCGTGGAAGTTTTACCGAGGGATACGG
>NZ_JAVACL010000171.1:0-388 GCF_032658145.1 Streptomyces sp. MK7 | reverse complement strand
TCCTGCTTCACCGCGCTGTGCGGGCACGGATGCCCGTCTGACCGGCGCTCCACAGGCGTTTGGCGTCTCCGCCCGTCCGGCGGCGACGATTCGGCGTCCTTCGAAGAGGACGTTGCGGGCTGCGTTGTGGTCGCGGTCGTGCACGGTGCCACATCCGCCGCACGTCCACTTACGGACGTGCAGGGGTTTGGGACCGTCCCTAAATCCGCAGGCCGAGCAGACCTGTGAGGACGGGAAAGCGCGATCCACCTTGGCGAAGGTGCGGCCGTGCAGAGCCGCCTTGTACTGAAGCATGCCGACGAACGCGGACCATCCCGCGTCGTGCACGGACTTGGCGAGCCGGGTACGGCCGAGGCCGGACACCGCGAGGTCTTCCACATACACCGCT
>NZ_JAVACL010000170.1:0-390 GCF_032658145.1 Streptomyces sp. MK7 | reverse complement strand
CAACCCGGCCCTCCGGCAGCTGCGCAACCTGCACTTCCACCACGCCGACAAGGAAGCGGTGATCGCCTACTCGAAGCGGAGCGGCTCGAACACGGTTCTGGTGGTCGCCAACCTCGATCCACACCACACCCAGGAGGCGACGGTCTCGTTGGACATGCCGCAACTCGGCCTGGAATGGCACGAGTCGGTGCCGGTGCGTGACGAGCTCACCGGCGAGACCTATCACTGGGGCAGGACCAACTATGTGCGACTCGAGCCGGGCCACAGGCCCGCTCATGTCCTCACCGTCCTGCGACCGTCCACCCCGCAGATCGGAGGGTCACCCACAACATGATCGTCAATGAGCCCGTTCCGGACACCTTCGAGGACACTCCCGCCAAGGACCGCGAC
>NZ_JAVACL010000169.1:0-391 GCF_032658145.1 Streptomyces sp. MK7 | reverse complement strand
CAGCGGGCGGGGCGAAGTGCTCGGGCTGATCGCCGTGCGGGCCCGGGAGATCACGGGAGCGGCCCTCGCCGTGGTCGCGGTCCCGGTGGACGGCACCGACACGCTCACCGTGGAACTGGCCATCGGTCAGGAGGCGGACGCGCACCGCGGAATGGTCCTGCCCGTGGACGACAGCCTGATCGGCCTCGCCTTCTCCACCGCCGCGCCCGTCATCAGCCTGGACATCTCCCAGGACGACCGGGTCTCGCCCGGACCGCCGCGGTTCGCCGGGCTGGGCCCCGGCGTGGCCGTGCCCATCGGCGCCCGCGAGCGGGTGCGCGGTGTGGTCCTGCTGGTCCGTACGGCGGGCCGGAGCCCGTTCACGGAGAAGGAGACCGATCCGCTGCGGGGT
>NZ_JAVACL010000168.1:0-391 GCF_032658145.1 Streptomyces sp. MK7 | reverse complement strand
GCTCTTGAGCAGTTCCAGTTCGGTGTCGGAGAAGTTCCCGGCCCCCGTCCCACGGGCGAGCAGCACCACCCCGCGCACCTGGCCGCCGGCGCCGACGGGCACGGCGACGGCCGGGCCGAGGCCGGCGAACCGCGGCGGTCCGGCCGTGACGCGTGTGTCGTGTGCGATGTCCGGGCTGCTCACGGGTGCGCCACTGGTGAACGCCTCCCCCGTGAGGGTGCCGTCGACGGGCAGCACCAGCCCGCGGTGGGCCTCCGCCTGCTGCCCGATGGCCAGTTCCACGGTGAGCGTGTCGGTGTCCTTCACCGGGGTGGACATCGCGGCGAGCGCCGCGCCGGTGATCTCGCGGGCGCGTTCCGCGATCAGCTTGAGCACCTCCGCCTGCGCGGCC
>NZ_JAVACL010000167.1:0-393 GCF_032658145.1 Streptomyces sp. MK7 | reverse complement strand
CCGGTGCTGATCGGTGAGCCGGGGGTGGGCAAGACGGCGATCGTGGAGGGGCTGGCGCAGCGGATCGTGGCGGGTGAGGTGCCCAACACGCTGATGGACAAGCGGGTGGTGGCGCTGGATCTGTCGGGGATGATCGCCGGGGCGCAGTATCGCGGTCAGTTCGAGGAGCGGCTGAAGAAGGTCATCGAGGACGTGCGGGCGGCCAAAGGCAACATCATTCTGTTCATCGACGAGATGCACACCGTCGTCGGCGCCGGTGCCACGGGTGAGGGGTCGATGGACGCCTCCAACATGCTCAAGCCCGCCCTGGCCCGCGGTGAACTCCACGTCGTGGGCGCCACGACGATCGACGAGTACCGCAAGCACGTCGAGAAGGACGCGGCACTGGAGCGC
>NZ_JAVACL010000166.1:0-393 GCF_032658145.1 Streptomyces sp. MK7 | reverse complement strand
ATCCCGGTCCCTGGCCGGGGCGTCCTCGAAGATGTCCGGGACGGGCTCATTGACAGTCATGGCGCGGGAGGCCCTCCGATCTGCGGCGAGGTGGACGATCGCTGGACATGGAGCACGTGCGCGGGACCGCGGCCGGGATCGAGTCGCACGTAGTTGGTCCTGCCCCAGTGGTAGGCCTCACCCGTCAGTTCGTCGAGCACCGACGTGGACGCGTGTCCGTCCAGGCCGAGGTGCGGCATGTCCAACGAGACCGTCGCCTCCTGGGTGTGGTGCGGGTCGAGATTGACGACCACGACGACCGTGTCCGGGCCGGTGCTCTTGCTGTAGACGAGCACGGCATCGTTGTCGGCGTGGTGGAAGCGCAAGTTGCGCAGATGGTGCAGCGCGGGGTGC
>NZ_JAVACL010000165.1:0-398 GCF_032658145.1 Streptomyces sp. MK7 | reverse complement strand
AGCCGTTCCAGCAGGTGGGAGGCGGTGATCACGCCCAGGAGTCGTGTACCGGTCGTGTCCTTCTCCGCGACTGCGACGAGGGGGCTGCGGACCTGTGCCATGAGTGCCGCGACTTGGAGGGCGGTCGCGTCGGGTGGGGCGATGGGGGGAGGGGGAACGCTCTGCGACAGGCAGTCGTGGACGGTGCGGCCCTTGAGTGCCTGGCACAGCCGGTCGGCGTGGCGTTCGTCGACCACGGCGGCCAGTGTGGGGTCCTCGATGACGTACCCGGGCACCAGGATCTTGATCATCTGTGATGCGGGCAGGATGGCCTTGGGTGCGCCGGTGTGGTCAACGACCAGCAGGGCGGGCAGCCGGTGCTCGGCCATCAGGCCGCGCGGCCGTCGTCGCGTCGGTGC
>NZ_JAVACL010000164.1:0-401 GCF_032658145.1 Streptomyces sp. MK7 | reverse complement strand
CCCATCTCTTCCAGTGCTTTGCCCTTCGTCTCCTTGACGAACTTCAGGACGAACGGGATGGAGAGGGCCGCGAAGGCCGTGTAGATCACGTACGTGCCGGACAGGTTCCAGTCGGCCAGCGAGGGGAAGCTCGCGGTGATGGCCCAGTTGGCGATCCACTGCGCGGCGGCGGCCACGCCGAGCGCGGCGGCGCGGATCCTGTTCGGGAACATCTCGCCGAGCATGACCCAGACGACCACACCCCAGGACAGGGCGAAGAAGAGCACGAACACGTGGGCGGCGACCAGGGCGACCCAGCCCTGGGTGGCGGGCAGCTTGCCGTCCACCAGGTGGGAGGAGAACGCCCAGGCCTCCAGCGCGAGGCCGACGGCCATGCCGATCGAGCCGATCAGCGCGAGCGG
>NZ_JAVACL010000163.1:0-407 GCF_032658145.1 Streptomyces sp. MK7 | reverse complement strand
AGCCTCAAGGGCAAGCGGCGGGGCCGCAAGGCTGGCCCTCCCCGCTACAAGTCGAAGAAGGACGCCCGGCAGTCGATCCGCTTCAACACCAACGCCTTCTGCCTCCAGGACAACGGCACGGTGTACGTGGCCAAGGTCGGCGACCTCAAGGTCACGTGGTCCCGCCGGCTTCCGGCCGCGCCGACGTCCCTGACCGTCACCAAGGACAGCTGCGGCCGGTACTTCCTCAGCTTCGTCGTGGACACCGAGCCGGACGTCCTGCCCGAGCTGGAGTCCGACGCCGGTATCGACCTCGGCCTGTCCGCCTTTGCCGTCCTGTCCGACGGCAGGAAGATCGACAGCCCGCGCTTCCTGCGACGGGCGGAGAAGAAACTCAAGCGTCTTCAGCGGGAGCTGTCCCGCAAGGC
>NZ_JAVACL010000162.1:0-410 GCF_032658145.1 Streptomyces sp. MK7 | reverse complement strand
GGCCGTGCAGGACTTCGGGCAGTTCGCGGCCGAGCTGCTCGACCGGTACGCCGACCAGCCCGGCCCGGGCATGCTCTCCGCCCTGGTGAACGAGGACGGCCCGGAAGGAGGCATGTCCAAGGGCGTGCTCGCGAGCAACGCCCTGCTCCTGATCTTCGCGGGGCATGAGACCACGGTCAATCTCATCGCCCACAGCGTGCTCACCCTGCTGCGGCACCCCGACGCGCTGGAGAAGCTGCGCCGCCACCCGGAGCTGATCGTGCCCGGAGTGGAGGAACTGCTGCGCTTCGAGTCGTCGGTGCAGTTCTGGCACACCCGCTCCGCCTTGGAAGACATCGACATCGCGGGCACCACCATCCCGAAGGGGGCGCCGATCTTCCTGGCGTACGGCTCGGCGAACCGCGACCCGG
>NZ_JAVACL010000161.1:0-422 GCF_032658145.1 Streptomyces sp. MK7 | reverse complement strand
GATGCCCGCACACTGTGTGACCATCGTGTGCAGAGCATGCCCGATGCCCGCAGCCGGCCGCTGCGCCACAGAGCCATGTCTCCTCCGCCACCGGTCGAGGCCGGTGGCCCCCTCGACGGGAAGAAACCGATGAACAACAACACCCCGGCCACAAGGGCCGCCCGCCTCGGATGCGCCACACTCGTCGACGCCATGGGCCGGATCCACCGCCACCGGGCTCACATTCCCGCCATGTCCAGCCCCGATCCCCTTCGCCCCCTCTTCGGTCGTGCCGCCACCATCTCCTTCCTCCCCTACCGCGAAGATCTGACGGAAACAGACCACGACTTCAAGCACTACTTCTACGCAGCGCTCGGACAAGGGCGCGCCGCAGAACACGTACTCGTGCTCTCCAGCGGCGGCTACCCCGACGTCTCGCACGG
>NZ_JAVACL010000160.1:0-424 GCF_032658145.1 Streptomyces sp. MK7 | reverse complement strand
GGCAGGCCGCCGACCCCGGCGCCCTGGTCGGCCTGGCCGAGATGCGGGAACAGGCCGGAGACCAGGAGGGCGCCGAAACCCTGGCCTGGCAGGCCGCCGACCACGGCAACACCGAGGCGCTGTTCCACCTGGCCATGCTGCGGAGACTGGCCGGGGACCGGGAGGGGACCGCAACCCTGGTCCGGCAGGCCGCCGACCACGGCAACACCGACGCCCTGTTCCTCCTGGCCATGCTGCGGGTACAGGCCGGAGACCGGGAGGGCGCCGAAACCCTGGCCCGGCAGGCCGCCGACCACGGCAACACCGGCGCCCTGTTCCTCCTGGGCCCACTGCGGAGACTGGCCGGGGACCGGGAGGGCGCCGAAACCCTGCTTCGGCAGGCCGCCGACCACGGCAACACCGAGGCCCTGTTCCACCTGGCCAT
>NZ_JAVACL010000159.1:0-425 GCF_032658145.1 Streptomyces sp. MK7 | reverse complement strand
GCCTTGTCGGTGGCCCGGTACTTCATCGTGTGCTGACCCACAGCGCTCACCTGAACCGGCGCGCTGTAGTCCTTGTAGGCCCCGCCGTCCAGCGCGTACTCGATCCTGCCGACACCCGACTCCGCATCCGAAGCCGTCACCGTCACCGTCGCACTGGAGACATAGTTCCCCGAGGCGTCCTTCGTCCCCGACACCGACGCCGACGTCTCCGGCGCCGTCGTGTCCTGCGGCGGAGCAGCCACCACCGTGAACGACACCGACTTCACCGCAGACGTGTTACCCGCCTTGTCCGTCGCGCGATACGCCACGGTGTGCTGACCGACACTGCTCACCTTCACCGGATCGGCATACGTCGCGTAAGCCCCGCCGTCCAGCGCGTACTCGACCCTGTCCACCCCGGAACCGGAGTCCGTGGCCGACAGCGT
>NZ_JAVACL010000158.1:0-430 GCF_032658145.1 Streptomyces sp. MK7 | reverse complement strand
GCCGTGCCCGAGTACTGTCGCTGGACGCCCGCCGACTTCGTGCCCTTCTTGAGAAAGCCGGTGTCGTCGCAGATCAGGACACCCTCCGGGCTGCCGATGGTCTCCACGACGAAGTCACGGACATCGTCGCGGACCGCGTTCTCGTCCCAGTCGGAGAGGTTGAGCAGGCGCTGGACACCGTCCGGGCGGAGCTGGCCGACCTGCTCGGCCAGCGTCCAGCCGTTCTTCTTCTCCAAAGGGGCGACCAGCCCCTCCAGGTAGTCCAGCGCCCGCTCGCGCGGCTCGGACCTGCCAAAACGGTGGGCGAACCGGGCGTGCAGCCCGGCTACCCCCTCCGACCACGACTCGACCTGCTCAACCGTCAGCCCATCAGCACACAGTCACATCAACGACGAGCGGCACCGACCGTCACGCCAGATGCGGTTGCAGT
>NZ_JAVACL010000157.1:0-433 GCF_032658145.1 Streptomyces sp. MK7 | reverse complement strand
GGCCAACCCGCGTCATGTGCGCCTGACCGTCGGCCTGCTGGAGGGCCCGGCCCTCTCCGGCGACGGCCAATACCGCGGCACCTGCTCCGCCTACATCGCCGGCCTCGAACCCGGAGACGTCGTCTACGGCTACGTCCGCGTCCCCTCCCCCACCTTCGCCCCGCCCGCCGACCCCGCCACCCCGCTCATCCTCATCGGCCCCGGCACCGGCATCGCACCGCTGCGCGGCTTCCTGGAGGAACGGGCGACCCAGCACGCCAGCGGCACCCAGGTCGGCCTGTCCCAGGTGTTCGTCGGCTGCCGCCACCCGGAGCACGACTACTTCTACAAGCAGGAGATGCAGGACTGGGAGCAGGCCGGCATCGCACAGATCCACACCGCCTACTCCGCGGTGACCGGCCACCCGGCCCGCTTCGTGCAGAACGCCATCGCC
>NZ_JAVACL010000156.1:0-433 GCF_032658145.1 Streptomyces sp. MK7 | reverse complement strand
CGCCAACCCGCGTCATGTGCGCCTGACCGTCGGCCTGCTGGAGGGCCCGGCCCTGTCCGGCGACGGCCAGTACCGCGGCACCTGCTCCGCCTATATCGCCGGCCTCGAACCCGGAGACGTCGTCTACGGCTACGTCCGCGTGCCGTCCCCGACGTTCGCCCCGCCCGCCGACCCCGCCACGCCGCTGATCCTCATCGGCCCCGGCACCGGCATCGCACCGCTGCGCGGCTTCCTGGAAGAGCGGGCGACCCAGCACGCCAGCGGCACCCAGGTCGGCCTGTCCCAGGTCTTCGTCGGCTGCCGCCACCCGGAGCACGACTACTTCTACAAGCAGGAGATGCAGGACTGGGAGCAGACCGGCATCGCACAGATCCACACCGCCTACTCCGCGGTGACCGGCCACCCGGCCCGGTTCGTGCAGAACGCCATCGCG
>NZ_JAVACL010000155.1:0-438 GCF_032658145.1 Streptomyces sp. MK7 | reverse complement strand
GTCCAACGTCGTCGACGGCTTCCGCCCGGCCGCCTGGGCACCGTCCGAGCGCGCCGGCCTGTCGGTGAGGCCTCGCAGCTGCTCCGCGTCCAGTTCCGAGTCCTGGAGCAGACGGGCGGCTCCGCTGCCGGTGCTGTCGAGGAGGGCGCCGAGGATGTGCTCGGGGCCGATGTAGGAGGCACCGGCCGCCTGCGACCGGCCGTACGCGTCGGCGAGGGTGCGCTTGGCGGCCGGGGTCAGCCCCGGTTCAGCGGACGGCTCACCTGATTCCTTCGGCAGCACCTCGGCGATCTTCGACGCGAACATCTCCGGGTCGACTCCGGCCTGGGACAGCAGGTTTCGCGAGGGATCGACCTTGGTCGCCCCCCACAGCAGGTGCTCGGTGTCGAGGTCGGAGGTGCCGTCCTCCAGCGCCCGCCGCGCCGCCAGATTGAGCAG
>NZ_JAVACL010000154.1:0-441 GCF_032658145.1 Streptomyces sp. MK7 | reverse complement strand
CAGCGCGTCAACATCGGCAAGCAGCACCCGGCCGCCTACAAGACCCTCATCACCCTGTCCTCGGAAGCGGAACAGGCCGCCACCGCAGCAGGCCTCGACCCACTCCTGATCGAACTGCTCAGGATCCGCACCTCACAGATCAACGGCTGCTCCTTCTGCCTGCGCATGCACACCCGCGACGCCCTCACCAAGGGCGAGAACCCCGACCGCATCGCCGTGCTGCCCGCATGGGCAGAGACCGGCTACTTCTCCCAGACCGACCGCGCCGCCCTCCGCCTGACCGAAGCGATCACACGCGTACCGGACGGACACGTCAGCGACGAGGACTACAACGCCGCCGCAGCCCTGCTCACCCCGGACCAGATCTCGGCAGTCGCCTGGCTGACCACCGTGATGAACGCCTTCAACCGCGTCGCCATCACCAGCCGCTACCCCGTCGGC
>NZ_JAVACL010000153.1:0-450 GCF_032658145.1 Streptomyces sp. MK7 | reverse complement strand
CTCCAACGACGACGGCGCCCCGCCCTCCAGTCCCGCACCGCCGCCCTCCCCACGGGCCGGCCGCGCCGGCCTCTCCGCCAGGCCCCGCAGCCGCGACACATCCAGTCCCGCCCCCTGCAGCAGCCGGGCCGCACCCGTGCCCTCCCCCTCCAGCAACGCGCCCAGAATGTGCTCGGGCCCGATGTACGAGGCGCCCGTCGCCTGTGACAGCCGATAGGCGGCGCCCAGCGTCCGCTTGGCTCCCGGCGTCAGCCCCGGCTGTGCCGACACCTCCACCGACTCTCGCGGCAGCACCTTGGCGATCTGTGCGGCGAACCCCTCCACGTCCACCCCCGCCTGTGTCAACAGGCCCCGCGACGGCTCCACTTGCGTTGCCGCCCACAGCAAGTGCTCCGTGTCCAGATCCGGCGTCCCGTCCTCCAGCGCCCGCCGCGCCGCCAGATTGATCAA
>NZ_JAVACL010000152.1:0-474 GCF_032658145.1 Streptomyces sp. MK7 | reverse complement strand
CTGCTGGACAACGACCGCAACCAGATCGAACTGTTCACCGCCCTGCTGCTGTCCCTGCCCGGCTCCCCGATCCTGTACTACGGCGACGAGATCGGCATGGGCGACAACATCTGGCTCGGCGACCGCGACGCCGTGCGCACCCCCATGCAGTGGACCCCCGACCGCAACGCCGGCTTCTCCTCCTGCGACCCCGGGCGCCTCTTCCTGCCCACGATCATGGACCCGGTCTACGGCTACCAGGTCACCAACGTCGAGGCCTCCATGTCCTCGCCGTCCTCGCTGCTGCACTGGACCCGCCGCATGATCGAGATCCGCAAGCAGAACCACGCCTTCGGACTCGGCTCCTACACCGAACTGCAGTCCTCCAACCCCGCGGTCATCGCGTTCCTGCGCGAGTACGAGGACGATCTCGTCCTGTGCGTGCACAACTTCTCCCGCTTCGCCCAGCCCACCGAGCTGGATCTGAGCGCCTTC
>NZ_JAVACL010000151.1:0-483 GCF_032658145.1 Streptomyces sp. MK7 | reverse complement strand
GAGGCACGTAAGGCCGCGCAGCGTGCCGAGGCCACCGAGTGATCGCGTACTTGATCGACACCAGCGCATACATCCACCTCGCCACCCATCCGGCCGACATGCGCCGCTGGGAGGCCGAGATAGAAACCGGGGCCCTCGGTATGTGCGAGGCCACCCGGGCAGAGGTCCTGTTCAGCGCCACCGGGCCGGCCGACCGGGACTCGATGGAGGCCGACCTGACCGACCTGTTCGGTACGGTGCATGTTCCCAAGGACGTATGGCGCTGGGTGGACAGTGCACAGTACAAGCTGACACAGACCGGCCAGCACCGGGCGGCTGGAGTCATCGATCTTGTACTCTGCGCGACTGCTGCGCACCACGGCCTGACCATCCTGCACCGCGACAACGACTTCGCGACCGTCGCTCGCGTCCTGGCTGACGTGGATCAGCACGACGTACGACGCTGACACCTACGAGGCGCACCGCGTCGACACGTGGCCGCCC
>NZ_JAVACL010000150.1:0-485 GCF_032658145.1 Streptomyces sp. MK7 | reverse complement strand
GCGGCGGCCACGGTGTGGTCGATGTCCGCCGGCAGCGGGGCGAGGTTGCGGGCCTCCACGGCGGTGTACTGGGCGAGCGTGCCGTTACGGGTCCAGTCGGCCAGACCGAACACCCGCTGTCCGACGCTCAGGCCGGTGGTGCCGTAGCCGAGCTCCACGACGACACCGGACAGCTCGTGCCCGGGCACGCTCGGTGTCCGGTCGCGGCCGGCGCGATCGGTCCAGGTGGCGGGCCAGTCCAGCTCGCCGGGAGTGAAGCCGGCGGCGTGCACCCGCACGATGACGTCGTTCTCGGCCGCATGGGGGTAGGGCATGTCCGTCAGGGACATCCCCGCAAGACCGGCGTTACGGTCCCGCACAGTAATGGCTTGCATACCGGTCCTTACTGGAAACAAGGGGGCGACCCGAACGCACCGCACTCACGCGCCGGGCACACAGCGACAGCAGAAAGATGTATGCCGCTCCACACGACCGATCTCACCTGC
>NZ_JAVACL010000149.1:0-513 GCF_032658145.1 Streptomyces sp. MK7 | reverse complement strand
CGACGATCTCCTCGGGGACGACCATGTACTGGGCCCAGCCGCCGTCGAAGTCGATGCCGGCGGTGAGCACCTGGGTGCAGGGGCGGTGGCGCACGCAGCCGGCGCACGTGCCGCAGGTCTTGCCGGCCTCCAGGGTGACGCGGGTGCCGACGGGCAGGCCGCGCTTGAGGTCGGTGCCGAGCGTGTGGATCACACCGGCGACCTCGTGGCCGACGGTGACGGTGTCGGACTCCAGGAACAGCGGCGGCAGCGAGCCGTCGAGCAGGTGGACGTCGGAGAGGCAGACGCCGGCGGCCTTGACCTCGATGAGGACCTCGCCCGGGCCGGGGACGGGGACAGGGACCTCTTCCACGGCGAACTTCTTCGTGTCGACGTGGAAGCGTCCGGCGAGCATGGTGTCCATGGTGATCATCTGACTTTCATGCAGTGGTGTGTGTATCGAGGGGGCCCGGCCGTGGAGCCGGGACCTGGCTGGTGCTGGGGCCGCCCGCCCGGCGTCAGGCGGGCGGCCGG
>NZ_JAVACL010000148.1:0-519 GCF_032658145.1 Streptomyces sp. MK7 | reverse complement strand
GTCCGTGACCGCCAGCCGCACCGTCCGGCCGTCCGTCTCCAGCGCCACCTCGGCCCGGTCGGCATGCGCGTGCCGGGCGATGTTCGTCAGCGACTCCGACAGCACCGCCACCACCTGATCCGCGGTCTCCCTGGGCACATGGGTGTCCAGCAGACCCTCCATCCGCACACTCGGCGCGAACCCCATCACCCGCGTGGCCTCGGCGATCACCCGCACCGCACGCGCCCGCAGGCCGGGAGCCGCCTCGTCCTCCCGCGTCCGCAGACCGAAGATCGTCGACCTGATGATCCTGATGGTCTCGTCGAGGTCGTCCACGGCCCGCAGCACCCGCTCCCTGGCACCCTCATGGCCGATGAACCGGCCCGCGCTCTGCAGGGTCATACCGGTGGCGAACAGCCGCTGTATGGCCAGGTCGTGCAGGTCCCGCGCGATCCGGTCGCGGTCCTCCAGCAGCGCGATCTGCTCCGCGTCCTGGCGCCGCTCGGCCAGCTCCATGGCCAGGGCGGCCTGCGCCGCGAA
>NZ_JAVACL010000147.1:0-538 GCF_032658145.1 Streptomyces sp. MK7 | reverse complement strand
CCTGTTCGGCGAGCCCGGCCTGGTCATGGACTACTACGACGGCAACACCGTCACGGCGCTGTGGAACTACGCCCAGAACTATGCGATGAGCGACCGTTCCTACAGCTCCGTCTACGGCCCCTCCACGCCCGGCGCTCTCAACCTGGTCTCCGGCCAGACGCACGGCGTCATCTCCGTGGACCCGTCCACGGGCAGCGAGAACCCCAAGCAGACCTCCACCCCGGACGCCTACACGGTCAAGTCGCCGGACGCGAAGGGCGTCGGCACGGTCATCAACGACCCCGACCCGGCCTACGACGACTGCTCCGGCAAGAACCACACCAGCACCAACGCGCTGGCGGCCATGCAGGGCAGGAACATCGGTGACGTCCTCAACTCCAAGAAGGTCAGCTGGGGTTGGTTCCAGGGCGGCTTCAGGCCCTCGACCGCGTGGGACGGACAGCAGGGTCACTACGCCAAGTGCGACACCGCGCACACCAACGTCGGTGGCGCGTCGGTCGTCGACTACAGCCCGCACCACTCGCCGTTCGAGTACTAC
>NZ_JAVACL010000146.1:0-538 GCF_032658145.1 Streptomyces sp. MK7 | reverse complement strand
TCTGTTCGGCGAGCCCGGCCTGGTGATGGACTACTACGACGGCAACACCGTCACCGCGATGTGGAACTACGCCCAGCACTACGCCCTGAGCGACCGTTCCTTCAGCTCCACCTACGGCCCGTCCAGCCCCGGCGCCATCAACCTGGTCTCCGGCCAGACGCACGGAATCATCTCGGTCGACCCGGCCTCCGGCACGGAGAACCCCCGGCAGACCTCCACGCCCGACCCCTACACCGTCAAGTCGCCCGACGCGAACGGCGTGGGCACGATGATCAACGACCCGGACCCGGCCTTCGACGACTGCTCCGGCAAGAACCACACCAGCGGCAACGCCCTGGGCGTGATGACGGGCCGCAACATCGGCGACCTGCTCAACGGCCGGCAGGTCAGCTGGGGTTGGTTCCAGGGCGGCTTCCGGCCCTCGACCGCGTGGGACGGGCAGCAGGGCGAGTACGCCCGGTGCGACACCGCGCACGCCAACGTCGGTGGCGCGTCGGTCGTCGACTACAGCCCGCACCACTCGCCGTTCGAGTACTAT
>NZ_JAVACL010000145.1:0-548 GCF_032658145.1 Streptomyces sp. MK7 | reverse complement strand
GCCTGGATGTCAAGGAGCGACGCGCCGGAAGTTCCCACCGCCCGGGACCACGGGAGGGTGAGGAGCCGTCAGAAGATCACCTCGACGGACCAATAGTCAGTCAATCAGCTGAGTACCGAGATCTCTTGACGCCACATCAGTTCGCCGGTGAGCCGCGTACCGGCCCCCGGCGTACCCCGAACGGCCCCCTCCCACCAGCACCCCCCATACGCCCGAAATGACAGCTTGAAAGGGCATCAGTACGTTCGATCACACCGGCCGCACAGCCGGACACCCTCCGATTCCGAGATCAGGAAACAGCACCATGACCATGACCCGCTCCCACGCGATCACCGCGGGCATCGCGGCCGCCGCGGCCCTGGCCGCGACCGGCATCACCTACGCCACCGCCGCCCCCGCACCCCAGGCCGCCCAGGCCGCCCCGGCCGCCGCCGTCCAGCAAGCCCCCGCCCAGGCCCCCATGGGCGGCGAGGGCGGAAACAACAACAACAGCAAGGGCAACGAAGGCAACAACAACCACGAGGAGCACGGCGAGCGCGGCGGCCACC
>NZ_JAVACL010000144.1:0-550 GCF_032658145.1 Streptomyces sp. MK7 | reverse complement strand
GCCACCGGCGGACGCGGCCTCGACTTCGCCTTCGACTGCGCCGGCGTCCCCGCCGTCCGCGACCAGGCCGCCTCCGTGCTCGGCCTCGGCGGCTCCCTCATCCTGGTGGGCATCACGCCCCGGCCACTGACCATCACCGAGGGCCTGACCTTCAACTACCTGCAGAAGCAGGTGCGCGGCCACTACGGCGGCTTCCCCGAGTCCGTCTCCGAGCTGGTGCAGCTGACCGCGGCCGGCCGCCTCGACCTGGCCCCCTCCATCACCGACCACATCCCGCTCATCGACGCGGCCGACGCCGTCCACCGACTGGAGAACAAGATCGGCGACCCGATCCGCCTCATCCTCGTCCCCTGACGCCCGTCAGCAGGACGACAAGCCACCCTGGGCAGGGGTGAGTGGGCGCCGGTGCGTGAGGGAGCACCGGCGCCCACGGCTTTCCGGCAACCGTGGAGAGAAGGAACCATGCAGACGACCGACACCCCGGGCCGTACTCCGCAGCGCAAGGACGCTCACTCCAACCGCCGACGCATCCTCGCGACCGCCCGACGGA
>NZ_JAVACL010000143.1:0-558 GCF_032658145.1 Streptomyces sp. MK7 | reverse complement strand
GCACGCCGTCACGGCGCGCTGACCCCCAGCCGCCGGGAGGCGTGCGGACGTCCTGCCTCCCCCGCACGTCTCCCGGCCCCACCAGCCATTCAGACACCCCATGGCACCCATGGCCCGAACCACCGGGCCGTGCCGCTCACAGAAAGCAGATCACCATGGACACCATGCTCGCCGGACGCTTCCACCTGGACAGCAAGAAGTTCGCCGTGGAAGAGGTCCCGATCCCCGTGCCGGGCCCGGGCGAGGTCCTCATCGAGGTCAAGGCCGCCGGCGTCTGCCTCTCCGACGTCCACCTGCTCGACAGCTCCCTCGTCCCGCTGTTCGCCACCTCCGACACGGTCACCGTCGGCCACGAGGTATCCGGTGTGATCCACACGCTCGGCACCGACCTCAAGCGCGGCCTGCCCGTCGGCACCCGCGTCACCCTCGAGGCCGGCAAGACCTGCGGCACGTGCGCCGGCTGCGTGCGCCACCGCCCCTGCACCCAGATGCTCACCGCCGGCATCGACTACGACGGCGGCTGGGCCCAGTACGCGATCGCCCGCGAGGACACCCTCA
>NZ_JAVACL010000142.1:0-584 GCF_032658145.1 Streptomyces sp. MK7 | reverse complement strand
CTGCCGATCTCCGGGCTGACCGCCTGGCAGGGCCTCTTCGACCACGGCCGCCTGACCACAGGCCAGACCGTCCTGATCCACGGCGCCGCCGGCGGCGTCGGCTCGGTCGCGGTCCAGCTCGCCCGCGAGGCCGGCGCCCGCGTCATCGGCACCGGCCGGACCTCCGGCCGGGACAGAGCACTCGCACTCGGCGTCGACACCTACATCGACCTGCAGACCGAGAACCTGCAGGACGCCGGCCAGGCCGACGTCGTGTTCGACGTGATCGGCGGCGACATCCTCGACCGCTCGGCCGCCCTGGTGAGGGCCGGCGGCACCCTCGTCACCATCGTCACACCACCCAAGATCCAGCCCAGGCAAGCGCGGGCGGTGTTCTTCGTCGTCGAACCCGACCGCGCCCGGCTCACCGAGCTCGCCACCCGGCTCAGGGACGGCCGGCTCAAGCCACTCATCGGCGCGGTGCGGCCCCTCACCGAGGCACCCGCCGCGTTCAGCCCCGACAAACCCACCCCCGGCAAGACGATCATCCGCATGACCGAAGACTGAAAGGGAGACCGATCGTGATCGCCATGCGCATCACCGGC
>NZ_JAVACL010000141.1:0-584 GCF_032658145.1 Streptomyces sp. MK7 | reverse complement strand
CCCACGGCCCTGAGCGGACGGACCCCGCGCCGTTCCATCCTGTTCTTCGCGTTCGCCTTCGCGGTGATCGCCGACCCTGTGTCCTCCGTCGCCTACGCGATCGAGGCCGCGCTGCGTGCGCTGCACGGGAACCTGGCGCTGCTGCTGCCCACCATGAGCCTGGTGATCGGGCTGGTCGTCGTGGTCACCGCCAACTACTGGCAGCTGGTGCGGCGCTTCCCCAAGGGCGGCGGCGCGGCGGCCGCTGCGGCGCGGGCGTTCGGGCCGCGCTGGACGTTCCTGCCCATCGGTGCCCTGGTGGTCGACTTCGTGCTGACCATCGGCATCTCGATCGCGGCGGCGGCCAGCGCGGTGATCGCCCTGTTCCCGGGGCTGGCCCCGGTGCGTATCCCGCTGGCGCTGGTCCTGCTGCTGGTGGTGGCGGGACTGACCTGGTTCGGGCACGGCGGCAGGCTGCTGTTCGCCGTCATGACCGTGGCGTTCGTGGTGATCTCCGTGGCCGTCCTGGTCCTCGGCTTCGCCGCGCCCCACGCCAGCGGCCACGCGGTGTCGACGGCCGGTCCGGGCCACTCGGCGGTGCTCGC
>NZ_JAVACL010000140.1:0-622 GCF_032658145.1 Streptomyces sp. MK7 | reverse complement strand
GATGGTTTCGATGACGACCTGGTAGCTGGTCAGCGGTCGGCCGCGCCAGTTCGCGGTGATGTGGCAGAACATCCTGTGTTCGATCTTGTTCCACTTCGACGTGCCCGGCGGGAAGTGGCAGACCGTGATCTCCAGGCCGCTCTCCAGGGCGAAGGCGGCGAGGTGTTTCTTCCAGGTCCAGCGGCGTGGGTCGTTCGAACCGCCGGCGTCGGCGGTGATCAGCAATCGGCTGGCGTTCGGGTGGTGCACCTGTCCGCGGCGCTGCCACCAGCGGCGTATGGACTCCACGGCGAACTCGGCGGTGTCGTGGTCGGTCCCGACGTTGACCCAGCCGGTGTTGTTGGCGATGTCGTAGATCCCGTACGGGATGGCCACGGGCTGGTCGCTGGTGGTGAACGTGTGGCAGTCGACTTTGATCGGGTCCTTGCCCGGTCGCCAGGTGCGGCCGGGCCGGTCGCGGTTGCCGAGCCATTCCTTGGCCTTGGTGTCGACGCTGATCACCGGCTGACCGTCGTCGAGGAAGGAGGCGGCCGTGGCGTTGAGGTGGGCGAACTGGGCATCGCGGTCCGGGTGGCCGGCGCCCTCGGCGGTCTTGACGGTGCCCTGCAGGCTGTATCTGAGA
>NZ_JAVACL010000139.1:0-625 GCF_032658145.1 Streptomyces sp. MK7 | reverse complement strand
GCAGCACCCCGGGCCCCGCCCCCGCCCCCCACAGCGGACGGCACCCTGACGACGACCCCCCACCGGAGAGTTCCTTGCGCATGACGATCACCCGCACCAGCCGCTTCGCCCGCCTGCGCACCCTGGCCCTGACCGGCATCACCACCACCGGCGCCGCAACCGCCGCCCTCACCCTGATGCCCTCCACCGCCCAGGCCGCCGAAGCCACGCAGGTGACCGCCACCACCGCCACCTCACACGGCAGCCACACCACCCAGACCGGCAAGAGCGGCCACGCCGACAACCTCGACGGCTGGATCAAGCAGTCCCTGGACATCATGAAGTCCAAGGGCATCCCCGGCAGCTACGACGGCCTCAAGCGCAACATCATGCGCGAGTCCAGCGGCAACCCCAACGCCCAGAACAACTGGGACGTCAACGCCAAGAACGGCATCCCCTCCAAGGGACTGCTCCAGGTGATCGACCCCACCTTCCGGGCCTACCACGTCCCCGGCACCTCCGGCAGCATCACCGACCCGGTCGCCAACATCACCGCCGCGGCCAACTACGCCGCCCACCGCTACGGCTCCATCGACAACGTCAACTCCGCCTACTGAGCCCACACACCCCACCACCCCAAGGCCGG
>NZ_JAVACL010000138.1:0-630 GCF_032658145.1 Streptomyces sp. MK7 | reverse complement strand
GGGACGCGTATCTCAATAACTGTCAGGGTTGATCTTCCTGGTGGTCCTTGTCGGGTAGGCGTGCTCGGAGCTGTTCGATGGTGCGGGCGGGTGATCCGGGCAGGGGTGTGACGATGATGCGGTGCAGGTCCAGGAGCCGGTGGCCGTCTTGGAACTGGTTGGAGAGGTTGGTGCGGGTGACGCCCAGCAGCTGAGCCAGCAGGGTGCTGGTGATCGCCTTGCGTCGGCGCAACAGCGCCGCCAGGAGGCGGTGGTAGTGGTCAATGCTGCTGGTCTGCGGGTGGAGGTAGCTGCGGGGCCGGTGGAAGCGTCGTTGGAAGGCGGCCTCGGCCAGGGCGTCCCAGTACGGCTCGGAGGCTGCCACCAGGTGTTCGAGCTCGGACCGCGGCATGCCGGTCAGGGCCGGATCGCTGAGCATCTCGGTCATGTCGGGGTCGATCCGCCGGACGACTGGTGCCTCTGGGTTCTTCGGCGGGACGGGAGCCAGGGTGTAGTTCCAGTCGCCGTGGAACGCGTCGGGTGTGATCGGCAGGGCCTGGAACTCGGCAGCGGTCACCGTTGACCCCAGGCGGTAGCTGCCGGTGTCCAGCTCGGCGCCGATGGTCAGCCCGGTGCGGGTGGTCGTAGCGG
>NZ_JAVACL010000137.1:0-645 GCF_032658145.1 Streptomyces sp. MK7 | reverse complement strand
AAGCACACCGTCGCCCGCCTGGTCGGCGCCCCACCCGGATACATCGGCTACGAAGAAGCCGGACAGCTCACCGAAAAAGTCCGCCGCCGGCCCTACAGCGTCATCCTCTTCGACGAGGTCGAAAAGGCCCACCCCGACGTCTTCAACACCCTGCTGCAGATCCTCGACGACGGACGCCTCACCGACGCCCAGGGACGCACCGTCGACTTCCGCCACTGCGTCATCATCATGACCTCCAACATCGGCGCCCAGCGCATCATCGACCACCAGGGCGACGTCAGCGAACTCAAGGACGAACTCATGGAACTGCTGCGCACACGGTTCCTGCCCGAGTTCCTCAACCGCATCGACGACATCATCCTCTTCCACAGCCTCACCCAGGACGACCTCACCCACATCGTCGACCACCTGCTGGACCACAGCGCACACCGCGTCCACGCCCAGGGCATGAAACTGGACGTCACCGAAGCGGCCAGGAAGCTCCTCGTCGCCCACGGCCACCAGCCCGAGTTCGGCGCCCGCCCCCTGCGCCGCACCATCCAGACCGAACTCGACAACCGCATCGCCACCCTCCTGCTCGCCGGCGACGCCGAACCCGGCGACACCATCGTCGCCGACGTCATCAAGGACACCCTCCACTGCACC
>NZ_JAVACL010000136.1:0-668 GCF_032658145.1 Streptomyces sp. MK7 | reverse complement strand
CCGGTCGGCCGGGCGGAGCCGCCCCAGCCGTTGCGGGAGGTGTCGATCAGCATGCCGAGTCCGGAGTTGAACCCGGCCGAGACCAGCTTGCCGCGCAGCGCCTGCGCGAAGGACTGCTCGTCCACGTACTGGTTCCAGTCCACCCACTTGGACTGGCGCACCGTCTGGCCGTTGACCGTGTCGGTGACCTTGAAGTTCGGCTCCACCGTCGCCGAGTAGTTGGCCGTGTTGACGATGAAACCGGCCACGTCGTCGACGCCGGCGCCGTTGGTCGTGGCGACCTTGTAGAACTCCTGGACGGACGGGTCGAGGTTGCTGTCCCAGCCCAGCCAGGCGTGGTGGCCGGCGTCGATGTAGTTGTAGACGTTCGGGATGGCGCCCAGCTTGGCCAGGGCGTAGCTGACGCCCTTCTCGTAGTTGCCGTTGGCCTTCATGGTCGCGCAGGCGTCGGTGCTGCCCGCGGTGCCGCCGGCGTTGGTGACCAGGTTGGGCAGCGAGTCGGGCTCGATGACCGTGGCGATCCGCAGGCCCGCGTACTTCGCGTCCGACAGGATCGACGCGATCGGGTCGATGTACTGGGTCTTGTACTTGTCGATGTCGTCCGGTCCGAGCTCGCCGTTGGAGGCGAGAGCCGAGCAGTCCCGGCCGGGCAGGTCGTAGATCACCAG
>NZ_JAVACL010000135.1:0-708 GCF_032658145.1 Streptomyces sp. MK7 | reverse complement strand
GTGGTCCTGGCCTTCCCGGTCGCGATGGCCCTGGCCACCGGCATCGAGGCGCCGTCCACCGCGATCGCCCAGCTCGGCCAGCTCGACGACACCCACCGGCGCCGCTTCGGCCGCGGCACCCTGGCCCTGCTGGTCGTGATCGTCGGAGGCCTCACCCTGGCCCTGACCGCGCTCGCCGTCCGGCTGCACATCGGCATCCCCGGCGCCGACTCCACCCAGATCGCCGACATCGCGCACGCCGCGGCCGGACCGGGCTGGCTCTACGGGGCCTTCCAGCTGACCAGCTCGCTGCTGCTGCTCGCCGCCGCCAGCTCCTCCTTCCAGGCCGGTCCCGGCCTGTTGAAGGCCCTGTCCGGGACCCCCGAGCGGCCGGGCGTGCTGGCGCCGGTGCTCGGCCGGACCAACCGCCACCACACCCCGTACTGGTCGGTGGTGGTGTACCTGAGCGCGGCAGCACTCGTCATCATCGCCGCGGCCGGCCAGGAACAGGAACTGGTGCTCTTCTACGCCGTCGCGGTCTTCGTCAGCTTCCTGGTCGGCCTGCTCGCCATGACCCGCTTCGCCCGGAACGAGGGCAAGCCGGCACTGACCTGGGTCAACGCTCTGGCCGCGGCAGCCGTGGCGTTCACCCTCGCGGTCAATCTGCTGCGCGGCTGGCCGGTGTTGTCGATGGTGGCCACGCTCCTCATCGCCGCCGGCCTGTACCTG
>NZ_JAVACL010000134.1:0-759 GCF_032658145.1 Streptomyces sp. MK7 | reverse complement strand
GAGTGCCTGTCCCTGAGGCCGACATGACACGACGGTGGTCGTGACGCTTGAACGAACGGCTCGTTGGATCCTCAAGAGAGTGCAGCTTCACTGAAGTTCGCAGCCACGGAGCGTCACGGAGTCCACGAAGGTTTCCGAAGCTCGATCGCCGGTTGCCGGAAAGTCATATTCGGCGCGGTGCGGCTCCGTCCTGCCAGCGGTAGAGGTCGCGCAGCAGGGAAATCTCGGCGCCGTGATGGATCAGCTCCCTGTTGACGTGCAGGACCCTGTTCTCCATGGGAAACCGCTCGGGACCCACCGCGGGCGGATTCTCCAGGTCAGCGTCCGAGAGTTCGCGGACCCCCGCGTTCCAGCTCCCATACATCTCATCGAGCTGCTTCAGCGCCTCGTCAGCGGTCCCCGCGTAGGCGAATGTCTCGGAGTCGACGTCCTGGCCGCCGAAGTACCATGCGACCCGATAGCCCAGGCACGAGATGATGATGTGCGCCAGCCGCCAAGCAATCGTGGTCACCGGCGCCGGCACCGGGGCAGGGGACGCGGAGTCCATCGTCCATTCCCCCGAACCTGCCGACATCGGTGCGGCCGACGTGGCACGTGGGCGGATGCTCCAGCAGCCGCGCACCGGCTCCCAGAAGTACTCTTCATCGGTAAGACCGTCCAGCCGCGGCCGCAGGTTCTTGTGCCAGTACCAGTCCAGTTGCTCCGCGAGCCGCTCGCTTCTTGTCATTTCCGCACACTACATACAACGGAGTGAACCGC
>NZ_JAVACL010000133.1:0-834 GCF_032658145.1 Streptomyces sp. MK7 | reverse complement strand
CCTGCGGCGCAGGGTGAGGTACGTGCCTGTGGCGCCGGCGGCGAGCAGGGCGCCCGTGGCGAGGCCCACCGGGAGGGTGGGGAACCGCGAGGTGCCGGTGCTCGCGGCGGTGTTCTGCATCGCCGGGCCCGGGGTGATGCTCGTGGAGACGGGCGCCACGTGGCGGATGGGGCCGACCGACTTGATCGAGCCGTCCGCGTTGAGCAGCACCTGCCTGTTGTTCGGGTGCCGGAAGTCGAACATGCCGTTCAGGGAGCCGGCGGCGGCGTCGAAGGAGTGGTCGCCGATCCGCCCGGTGTGCCAGTTGTCCTCGATGAAGCGGATGATCGACGCCTGGTCGGTCAGCGTGTGGTCGACCTTGTCGACCTTGCTGTAGGGGGAGACGATCAGCAGCGGCTGACGGGTGCCCGGGCCGCAGCGGTCGGCGTAGCCGCCGGACGCCCGGGGGCCGGCCTGGCAGGCGGGGCTGTCGGTGGCCTTGCCGTTGGAGCCGAGGGCGGTGTCGGTGGAGCCGTTGCGCGGGGCGACGTAGGCGTGGTCGTACCAGCCGTCGGAGTCGTCGTAGGCGATCACGACCGCCGTCGACTTCCACTGCGGCGAGTTCTGGATCGCGTTGATCTGCTCGACCAGGAAGTGCTGCTCGTCGATCGGGTCGGAGTATCCGGCGTGACCGTCCTGGTAGGAGGGCGCCTTGACGAAGCTGACGGACGGCAGCTTGCCCGCCTTCAGCGCGGCGGAGAAGTCGGTCAGGTCGTAGTTGTGGTTGGCCTGGCCGTCGTGGCCGATCTCGGCGACGTCCTTGGGCGGCAGGTGGTGCGGGTTGGACGTCGACTT
>NZ_JAVACL010000132.1:0-892 GCF_032658145.1 Streptomyces sp. MK7 | reverse complement strand
CCCCAGGAACGCGCCTGCGCCGCTCAGCGGTGAACGCCCCTTCGGCCGGCACCCCGGCGCTCCAGGGTCCCGGCGCCGTGGGCGGCCACACACACGACGCACCCGCAACCGGCCCGGTACACGACGGCCGGTGCGAACCTCTCGTCGCCGTATCGCACACGCACGCGCGTTCACCGAGGCGGAGGAGCTGCTTGCCGGCCCACATGCGCTGGCCGCCAGCGCCCACTGCCTGATCCGGGTACAAAAGACCGCGAGCGACCGCCACTGACCAGCAGACGCCCACCAACCCCCGCTGCGGACTCCCCAGCAGGGCTGCGATGGGGGTTGCTCAGATGGTCACGTCCGGCTGCCGCCGGGGCAGTCCGACGTGCCGCACCGCGTCAAAGGCCAGGGCGACGGCCACGCCCAGGCCGGCGAAGATACCGCAGGCGACGAACACCGGGGCGGCGCCCCAGGCTCCGATGGCAGCGCCGACCAGCGGGTAGCCCAGGGGAGCGAGACCGACCATGGTGAGCATGACGACGGAGGTGACCCGGCCGAGACAGGCCGGGTCCGCCGCGGTCTGTATGAGGGCGTTGGCCAGGCTCCCGTGGACGCCCATGCTCAGTCCGATCACCGCGGCCAGTACGGCGGCGAGCCAACACACCCAACCCAGCCCACCTCGACCACCGCCGACCAACTCCACACCGACCGCCTCCACAGACGACTAGATCAGCTCGCCTCCGTCAAGTCTCTTGTACTCATTCAAAATTACGTACATTCTTCAATGCATGACTTCCCATCAGGAACTGCTGGACGACGTCTTCGCCATCCGCTGGCCGCTGCCGCACTTCCCCGAGGACGACCAGACCCCTCCACACCAGCGCGGCGCCGCGGTGGACGCCGCGTGGAG
>NZ_JAVACL010000131.1:0-979 GCF_032658145.1 Streptomyces sp. MK7 | reverse complement strand
ACGATGTTGATGATCGACGTCGTGAACGAGTAGAAGAACGAGTCCGCCGGGTCGACACCGACCGACTGCCACAACGTCGAGGAGTAGTAGAACGCGACGTTGATGCCGACGAACTGCTGGAAGACCGACAGGCCGATGCCGATCCAGACGATCGGCTTGAAGAAGAAGCCGCCGCCGAGCAGGTCCTTGAACGTGGACTTGTGCTCGCTGGTCATCGCGTGCTCGATCTCGGCGACGCGGGCGCCGAGGTCGATGTCCTGGCCCTCGACCTCGGCGAGGATCTCACGGGCGCGGTCGCGCTTGCCGACGGAGAGCAGGAAGCGCGGGGACTCGGGGATCGCGAAGGAGAGCATGCCGTACAGGACGGCCGGGACGACCATGACGCCGAGCATGACCTGCCAGGCCTCCAGGCCCATCAGCGTGCCGCGCTGCTCGCCGCCCGCCGCGTTGAGCAGGCCCCAGTTGACCAGCTGGGAGATGGCGATGCCGACGACGATCGCGGCCTGCTGGAAGGAGCCGAGGCGACCGCGGTAGGCGGGCGGGGCGACCTCGGCGATGTAGGCCGGGCCGATCACGGAGGCCATACCGATGGCGAAGCCGCCGACGATGCGCCAGAAGGCCAGGTCCCACAGCGCGAAGGGCAGCGCCGAGCCGACGGCGCTGATCGTGAACAGGACGGCGGCGATCTGCATGCAGCGGATGCGGCCGATCCGGTCGGCTATGCGGCCGGCGGTCGCGGCGCCGATGGCACAGCCGATCAGGGCGACGGCGATGACCTGGGCGAGGGCCGCGGAGCCGATGTCGTAGCGGTCCCGGATGGCCTCGACCGCGCCGTTGATGACGGAGCTGTCGTAGCCGAAGAGGAAGCCGCCCATGGCGGCAGCCGCCGCGATGAAGATGACGTGCCCGAGACGTTCGGGGTGAGCCGTCCCGGCTCCTGTCTGAGGTGCCTGCGTTGTGCTGGTCACGTGTATCTCCT
>NZ_JAVACL010000130.1:0-981 GCF_032658145.1 Streptomyces sp. MK7 | reverse complement strand
ACTAGACGAGTCTGTCCAAATGCCTGCGGGCATGAAGAGAGGGTGTTCAAGATCCGTTTGTGACGACAGAACTGAACACCCTCGTGACCGCACTGTACGTGAAGATCGACGACGAGTGGGCGGGGATCGGCCGTCTGCCCGGGCGGCCGCCTAAGCTCAGTCACTCGGAGTTGCTGTGCCTGGCCGTCATGCAGGCACTGCTGGGCTTCCACTGCGAGGCCCGCTGGTTGCGGCACCTGCGTGCGCACTACCGGCACCTGTTCCCGTTCATCCCGCAGGACTCCGGCTACAACAAACGGCTGCGGGCCGCGCTGCCGCAGATCAAGCGGGTGATCCGGATGCTGGCGAAGGACACGGACTTTTGGCACGACACCGTATGGATCGCCGACTCGACCCCGGTGCCGTGCGGGATGTCCCGCCCCACCGTCAAGCGGTCGGAGCTGGCGGGATGGGCGAACTACGGCTACTGCGCGTCGCATTCGCGGTTCTTCTGGGGACTGCGGCTGTACCTGGTATGCACCCCGGCCGGGATGCCCATCCTGTGGGCCCTGGCCGACCCGAAGCTCGGCGAGCGGGAGGTGCTGGCCGCCATGCTGGAGATCGACGCCCGTCTGGTCCGTGAGCGGCCCGGCCTGCTGCTGATCACCGACAAGGGCTTCGCGTCCAAACCCTTCGAGCGGTCACTGTCCGCACAGGGCATCACGCTGCTGCGGCCCTCCCGCAAGAAGGAGGTCCTGCGGCCGGGCGAGCCGATGCTGAAGAAGGTCCGCCAGCTCATCGAGTCGGTCAATGACACCCTCAAAGGCCAACTCGACCTGGAACAACACGGAGCACGCACCCACGAGGGCGTCGCCGTGCGAGTCGCTCAGCGCGTGCTGGCGCTCGCGGCCGCAATCTGGCACAACTTCCAGACCGGCCAGGCGGTCAGCCGCTCACTGACCGCCTTCGATCACTGAACGTATTTGGACAGACTCGTCTAGG
>NZ_JAVACL010000129.1:0-1075 GCF_032658145.1 Streptomyces sp. MK7 | reverse complement strand
CTGTTCGCGGCGGACCCCTCCCGCGCGGAGCGGTACACGCTGCGCGTCGGCGATCTGCGCATCGACTACTCCAAGAACCTGGTCACCGACGAGACCCTGCGGCTGCTGCGGGAGCTGGCCGCCGCCACCGGCGTGTCCGGGCTGCGGGACGCCATGTTCCGCGGGGAGAAGATCAACGTCACCGAGCAGCGGGCCGTGCTGCACACCGCGCTGCGCGCCCCGCGGGACGCGGTGATCGAGGTCGACGGAGAGAACGTCGTGCCGAAGGTCCACGCGGTCCTGGACAGGATGAGCGACTTCGCCGACCGGGTGCGCTCCGGGGAGTGGACCGGGCACACCGGCAAGCGGATCCGCACCGTCGTCAACATCGGCATCGGCGGCTCCGACCTCGGCCCGGCCATGGCGTACGAGGTGCTGCGCCCCTACACCGACCGCGGCCTGAACGTCCGGTTCGTCTCCAACGTCGACGGCGCCGACCTGCACGAGGCCACCCGCGACCTGGACCCCGCCCAGACGCTGTTCATCGTCGCGTCCAAGACCTTCACCACCATCGAGACGATCACCAACGCCACCTCGGCCCGCTCCTGGCTCCTGAAGGGACTGGGAGGCGACGAGAAGGCGGTCGCCAAGCACTTCGTGGCCCTGTCGACGAACACGGAGAAGGTCGCCGCGTTCGGCATCGACGTCGACAACATGTTCGAGTTCTGGGACTGGGTCGGCGGCCGCTACTCCTACGACTCGGCCATCGGCCTGTCCCTGATGATCGCCATCGGCCCGGACCGGTTCCGGGAGATGCTCGACGGCTTCCGCATCGTCGACGACCACTTCCGCAACGCCCCCGCCGAGTCCAACGCCCCGCTCATCCTGGGCCTGCTGGGCGTCTGGTACGGCAACTTCCACGACGCCCAGACGCACGCGGTGCTGCCGTACTCGCACTACCTGTCGAAGTTCACCGCCTACCTCCAGCAGCTGGACATGGAGTCCAACGGCAAGTCGGTGCAGCGCGACGGCGAACCGGTGCGGTGGCAGACCGGCCCCGTGGTCTGGGGCACCCCGGGCACGAACGGCCAGCACG
>NZ_JAVACL010000128.1:0-1097 GCF_032658145.1 Streptomyces sp. MK7 | reverse complement strand
GACGGTGCACGGCAAGCTCCTCGAACTGGCCGGCCACCCCGGATGGGGTGTCTGGTACGCCACCACTCAGGTGGGTTCCGGCGGCCCCTTGGACTTCGTGTCCCAGGTCACCGTCCACGACACCGAAGGCGGCATCTACGCCCAGCTGAAGACACAGTGACCCCGCGGGCGGGGGCCCGTACGGTCCCCGCCCCCGGCTCTCCTCCCCCACACCCGACTCAGAGGAACGGCGTCCGTGCCGCAGTACGAGACATTCGCAGGCTCCCCGGAGACTCCCGACTTCGCCACCTACGCCGGTGCGGCCTGGTCCCGTCTGCTGCGGACGGCTCTCCTGCTCACCGGGGACTTCCATGAGGCCGAGGACCTCGTGCAGACCACCCTGGCCAAGGTGTACGCGCGCTGGGGACGTATCCCGGCCGACGACATCGACTTCTACGTACGGCGCTCACTCGTCAACAACAACCTCAGCCGAATCCGCAGAAGACGTGTCACCCATCTGCTGATGCCGTTCCTGCCCGAGCGGGTGCACCAGCCGGACAACGACCACGCCGAGTCGGTCGAGCGCCGCGCCGCCATCACAGAGGGGCTTGCCACGCTCTCCGCCCGGCAGCGGACGGTGCTGGTGCTGCGCTACTGGGAGGACCTCGCCGAAACCGACATCGCCGAGCTGCTCCACTGCTCGCTCGGAACGGTCAAGACGCATGCGCGGCGCGGTCTCGCGGCTCTGCGCTCTCATCCTGGCTTCGCCGCCTTCGACCGCTCTCACCCCGTCTCCGGAGCCCGCCGATGAATGACCCCAGGACCGAAGCAGAACCAGGCCCGGAGCACGCCGCAACCGGGTGGCTGCGTGAGGCGCTGGCCGAGGTGGCGCACGACATCACGCCGTCCCGTCTGCCGCTGGCGGCCGTAGAGCGCCGAGGGCGACGGTTCCGGCGCAGGCGACGGGCGACCGTACTCGGCGCGGGGTTCGGACTGCTGCTGGTACCCCTGGCCCTCGTCGCGCCGCGCGCCACGGATTCCGGCACGCAGCGGACCACACCCCCGGCGGCGTCCGCGCCCCCCGCGCCCCTTCCCTCGGTCTCCTCGGCCTCCCCGGT
>NZ_JAVACL010000127.1:0-1178 GCF_032658145.1 Streptomyces sp. MK7 | reverse complement strand
CTGGCGGCGGCGTTGACGCCGGAGGTGGACGCGGTGCTGGCCCGGTATCCGCTGCGGGAGCTGGTCACCGCCTCCGAGCCGATGCCGCTGCTGGTGGAGCGGGAGCGGGCCCTGTACGGCGCCTGGTACGAGTTCTTCCCCCGCTCCGAGGGCACCCCCGAGCAGCCCCACGGCACCTTCACCACCGCCGCCCGCCGCCTCCCGGCGATCGCCGCCATGGGCTTCGACGTGGTCTACCTCCCCCCCATCCACCCCATCGGCACCACCTTCCGCAAGGGGAAGAACAACACCCTCACCCCCGGCCCCGAGGACGTCGGCGTGCCCTGGGCGATCGGCTCCCCCGAGGGCGGCCACGACGCGATCCACCCCGCTCTGGGCACCCTGGAGGACTTCGACGCCTTCGTCGCCCGGGCCCGCGAGCTGGGCCTGGAGATCGCCCTGGACTTCGCCCTGCAGTGCTCCCCGGACCACCCCTGGGTGCACAAGCACCCCGAGTGGTTCCACCACCGCCCCGACGGCACCATCGCCTACGCGGAGAACCCGCCGAAGAAGTACCAGGACATCTACCCCGTCGCCTTCGACGCCGACATGGACGGCCTGGTCGCCGAGACCGTCCGCATCCTGCGGCACTGGATGGACCACGGGGTGCGGATCTTCCGGGTGGACAACCCGCACACCAAGCCGGTCGTCTTCTGGGAGCGGGTGATCGGCGAGATCAACCACGCCGACCCCGACGTGATCTTCCTGGCGGAGGCGTTCACCCGGCCGGCGATGATGCACACCCTGGCCCAGATCGGCTTCCAGCAGTCCTACACCTACTTCACCTGGCGCAACTCCAAACAGGAGCTGACCGAGTACCTGGGTGAGCTGTCGGGTGAGGCGGCGGCCTACATGCGGCCGAACTTCTTCGCCAACACCCCCGACATCCTGCACGCCTACCTCCAGCACGGCGGCCGGCCCGCCTTCGAGGTCCGCGCCGTCCTGGCCGCCACCCTGGCCCCCTCCTGGGGCATCTACTCCGGCTACGAGCTGTGCGAGAACACCCCCCTCAGGGAGGGCGGCGAGGAGTACCTGGACTCGGAGAAGTACCAGCTCAAACCCCGTGACTGGGCGGCCGCCGAACGCGAGGGCCGCAGCATCGCCCCGCTCATCACCCGCCTCAACGACATCCGCCGCCG
>NZ_JAVACL010000126.1:0-1191 GCF_032658145.1 Streptomyces sp. MK7 | reverse complement strand
ATCCGCTGGTCAGCCGGGGTTCGGCAGGAGCGCGAGCCGTTCGAGTGCGGCGGTGATCTGGGCGGTCCAGGGCCAGTGCTGGGCCAGGCGGAGGATTCGCCGGCGGCCGGTGGTGACGAGTTGTCCGGCCGCGGTGAACAAACGGAGCCGCAGGCGGCGGGGTTCCCAGAGGCGGGCATGGCCGGTCAGGGCGAGCATGGGCATCCAGGCCAGCAGGTCGAGGGCGATCTGCATGATCTCCAGCCAGACCTTGTTCTGGGCCGTGCGGTGCAGGGGCAGGTTACGCAGGCCGGTGGCCCGGGCGGCCCGGATGCGGTCCTCGGCCCTCGCCCGCAGCCGGTGACGGAGTTCGAGTTCGGCGATCGGCCGGTCGGCAGTGTTGGTCGCGAAGCAGGTCAGCCTCATGCCGTCCGCGTCCGTGAGCCGCAACTGGGCCCCGGGATGCGGACGTTCTTTCCTGACGATCAGCCGCATCCCCTTCGGCCAGCCGTCCAGGACGTCACCGGTGAGCTCGGCGACCCAGGCCCCGTCCCGGATCTCGCCGTCCGCCTCGACAGCCGGCGTCCAGGCCGAAGCGGGAACCTTCAGGACATGCTGGTGGATCGCATCGGTGATCACCATGCCGACCGAGTAGGACAGCCACCGCCCCCGCCGGGCCAGCCAGGCCACGAAGTCGTGGGTGCCGCCCGCGGAATCGGTGCGGACCAGGGTCTGCCTGCCTCGCCGGTACCGCTTCGGCAGCTGGGCCAGGGCCAGTTGGGCGGTGGTGATGTGGTCGACGGCGGTGTTCGAGCCCGCGTTGCCCGGCCTGAGCAGGGCCGCGACCGGTTCCCCGGTGCCGCCCGGCCCGTGGTCGACGAAGGCCATGAGCGGGTGATGTCCGTAGGTCCGCTTCCAGGTAGGTGCGGCGTCTTCCTTGTCGGAGTGGGCGATCACCAGCACCCCGTCGAGGTCGACGGTCACCGTCCCGTCCGCGTCGGGCGCCGCCCGGCCCGCCAACTGCCAGACCTGCTGGCGGGCTTGGGCCCGTGCGGAGCGGATGGCCTGCAGGGCCTTCTCGCCGGAGGCGGCGAGGGCGTCGACGAGGCGGGAGACCGTCGGGTCGGAAGCGACCGGCCCGAACACGGCCGGCTCGGCCCGCAGCATGCCGACATCGGCCAGGCAGTCCCCACCCGACGCGAGTGCCAACGC
>NZ_JAVACL010000125.1:0-1203 GCF_032658145.1 Streptomyces sp. MK7 | reverse complement strand
TGAGCTTGCTGCGCTTTGACGGACACGTTCGGTGTGTTGGTCAAGCTGCGAGGGTGGCCTCGAACTCGGCCGGAGAGAGGTAGCCGAGGCTGCTGTGGAGCCTGCGTATGTTGTACCAGCCCTCGATCCACTCGAAAATCGCCGAGTGGGCTGCTGCCCGGGTGGGCCAGGACCGGTCATCGATCAACTCACGCTTCAAGGTGGCGAAGAACGACTCGGCGAGGGCGTTGTCCCAGCACTGGCCGGTGCGGCCGACCGACAGGCTGATGTCCAACTCGCCTGCGAGGGAGGCGAAGTCGCGGCTGGTGTATTGGCAGCCGCGGTCCGAGTGAAAGATCACCGGTCCGTGCGGGCGGCGGGTGCGGCAGGCGGCCCTCAGGGCGTCGGCGACCAGCTCGGTGCGCAGGTGGTCGGCGGTGGCCCAGCCCACCACGCGCCGGGAGGCGATGTCGATCACGGTGGCCAGGTAGAGCCAGCCCTCCTCGGTCGAGATATAGGTGATATCGCCGCACCAGCGCGCATCGAGGCCGGCGGGGTCGGGCTGGAAGTCGCGCAGGACCAGGTCAGGCCGCAGGGCCGCGCGCGGGTCGGGGATGGTGGTGCGCTGGCGCCGCCGCCGATGGCGTCCCTGCAGGCCGCGCTGGCGCATCAGACGGGCGATGCGGCGTCGACCGCACTGCTCGCCGTCACGCCGTAGGACGGCGTGGATGCGCGGGGCTCCGTAGCTGCCGCGTGAGGCCGCATGCACCTTGGTGATCTTCTCGGTCAGCTCCGCGTCGCGGACCGCGCGCGGTCCCGGAGCGTCGGTGCGGCGGGCGTAGAAGGCGGCACGGGAGACCTCCAGCAGCTCACAGGCGCGCTTGACGCTGTGGCCGCCCTGCTTCTCCGCCTCGATGAACGGGTGCACCGTCACCGGGTCTCCTTCGCGAAGAAAGCCGTGGCACGCTTGAGGATCTCCACGTCCTCGCGCAGACGGCGGTTCTCCCGCCGCAGGCGAGCCAGCTCATCGCGTTCGTCGCTGGTCAGGCCATCCCGCTCGCCGGCGTCGACCTCGGCCTGCTTGACCCAGTCCCGCACCGCGGTCTCGGTCAGGTCGAAGTCCTTGGCGATCTGACCGACCGAGCGGTCACCGCGTCGGCACAGCTCGACGATCTCGGCCTTGAACTCCGGCGTGAACGAGCGGCGAGGACGCGGCTTCTTCTT
>NZ_JAVACL010000124.1:0-1297 GCF_032658145.1 Streptomyces sp. MK7 | reverse complement strand
GGGCCTTGACCCTTGATCTTGGACACACGAGACACTGGATCCTGAGGATCTGAGAACGGACATCTCGTGGTCATGAAGAACTATCCGCCGGAGTTCAAGGCGGACGCGGTCGCGCTGTACCAGTCGCGGCCCGAGGCGACAATCAGGCAGGTCGCCGCCGATCTGGGGATCAACCCCGAGACCCTGCGGAACTGGGTCCGGGCGGCTGGAGCGAACCGGCCCCGGGGACGCCGGGCGGAGGCGCCCGCCGAGCCGCCCACGCCGCTGGAGGCGGAGAACGCCGCTCTGCGCAAGAAGGTCCGTGAGCTGGAGGAAGAGCGCGAGATCCTGCGGAAGGCGGCGAAGTATTTCGCCGGGGAGACGCGCTGGTGAACCGCTTCCAGTTCGTCGCCGACCATCAGCGCCGTTACGGCGTGAAGCGGCTGTGCACCATCCTGGGCATCGCCCGCTCCAGCTTCTACTACTGGCGTCGCACAGCCTCGGACCGGGCCGCCCGGCAGGCGGCCGACGCCCGCCTCGCCGCCCGGATACGGGCCGTGCACCGCGAGTCGGACGGCACCTACGGCGTCCCCAGGATCACGGCCGAGCTCCGCGAGGCGGGCGAGCGCGTCAACCACAAGCGGATCGCGCGGGTGATGCGGAGTGCAGGTCTGGCCGGCGTGCGCTTGCGCCGCAGACACCGCACCACTGTTGCGGACCCGGCCGCGGCGAAGGCCCCGGACCTCATCGGCCGCGACTTCACGGCAAGCGAGCCGAACACCAAGTACGTCGGCGACATCACCTATCTCCCGCTGGAGAGCGGGAAGTTCCTGTATCTGGCCACCGTCATCGACCTCGCCTCACGCCGCCTGGCCGGCTGGGCGATCGCGGACCACATGCGCACCGACCTCGTCACCGACGCCCTGTCCGCCGCCGAACGCACCCGCGGCAGCCTCGCCGGGGCGGTCATGCACACCGACCACGGGGCCCAGTACACCAGCCGGGCCTTCGCGGACGCCTGCCGCCAGGCCGGCGTCCGCCAGTCCATGAGCGCGATCGGCAGCTCGGCGGACAACGCGCTCGCCGAGTCCTTCAACGCGACGTTCAAACGCGAGACGCTTCAAGGCCGAAAGCACTGGTCCAGCGAACGCGAGGCCCATCTCGACGCGTTCCGCTGGCTCAACCGCTACAACACCCGACGCCGACACTCCCGCCTCGGACAACGCAGTCCCATCGCCTACGAGACAGCACTCGACACAACATCAACTACCCTGGCCCAAGCCGCATAGCCCGTGTCCAACATTCCGGGTCAAGGCCC
>NZ_JAVACL010000123.1:0-1325 GCF_032658145.1 Streptomyces sp. MK7 | reverse complement strand
TGAGCTGGGGGTGGCCGCAGAGACCAGCGAGAAGCGACTGTTTACTAAAAACACAGGTCCGTGCGAAGCCGTAAGGCGATGTATACGGACTGACGCCTGCCCGGTGCTGGAACGTTAAGGGGACCGGTTAGCTTCACTTCGGTGGGGCGAAGCTGAGAACTTAAGCGCCAGTAAACGGCGGTGGTAACTATAACCATCCTAAGGTAGCGAAATTCCTTGTCGGGTAAGTTCCGACCTGCACGAATGGCGTAACGACTTCTCGACTGTCTCAACCATAGGCCCGGTGAAATTGCACTACGAGTAAAGATGCTCGTTTCGCGCAGCAGGACGGAAAGACCCCGGGACCTTTACTACAGTTTGATATTGGTGTTCGGTTCGGCTTGTGTAGGATAGCTGGGAGACTTTGAAGCGGCCACGCCAGTGGTTGTGGAGTCGTCGTTGAAATACCAGTCTGGTCGTGCTGGATGTCTAACCTGGGTCCGTGATCCGGATCAGGGACAGTGTCTGATGGGTAGTTTAACTGGGGCGGTTGCCTCCTAAAGGGTAACGGAGGCGCCCAAAGGTTCCCTCAGCCTGGTTGGCAATCAGGTGTTGAGTGTAAGTGCACAAGGGAGCTTGACTGTGAGACCGACGGGTCGAGCAGGGACGAAAGTCGGGACTAGTGATCCGGCGGTGGCTTGTGGAAGCGCCGTCGCTCAACGGATAAAAGGTACCCCGGGGATAACAGGCTGATCTTCCCCAAGAGTCCATATCGACGGGATGGTTTGGCACCTCGATGTCGGCTCGTCGCATCCTGGGGCTGGAGTCGGTCCCAAGGGTTGGGCTGTTCGCCCATTAAAGCGGTACGCGAGCTGGGTTTAGAACGTCGTGAGACAGTTCGGTCCCTATCCGCTGTGCGCGTAGGAGTCTTGAGAAGGGCTGTCCCTAGTACGAGAGGACCGGGACGGACGAACCTCTGGTGTGCCAGTTGTTCTGCCAAGGGCATGGCTGGTTGGCTACGTTCGGGAGGGATAACCGCTGAAAGCATCTAAGCGGGAAGCCTGCTTCGAGATGAGGACTCCCACCCACTTGATGGGGTAAGGCTCCCAGTAGACGACTGGGTTGATAGGCCGGATCTGGAAGCACGGTAACGTGTGGAGGTGACCGGTACTAATAGGCCGAGGGCTTGTCCTCAGTTGCTCGCGTCCACTGTGTTGGTTCTGAAACCACGAACAACCGTTGCAGCCGCCTTTGGTTGTGGCTCCGGTTGACAGTTTCATAGTGTTTCGGTGGTCATAGCGTGAGGGAAACGCCCGGTTACATTTCGAACCCGGAAGCTAAGCCTC
>NZ_JAVACL010000122.1:0-1340 GCF_032658145.1 Streptomyces sp. MK7 | reverse complement strand
GCTGGTCGAGGTAGTTCTGGAAGGCAGTCGGTCGGCGGGGTGTGGGGGCTTCCTCGGCCGGTGACAGTCCGCTGAGGCGCTCGATGTTGACGGCGATGGCCGTCAGAACGTGCTGGACGTGTGCCTTACCCTGTCCTCGGTAGCGGCAGCGCCGCATGCCGTGTCCGTGGGCGAACTCGTTGACCGTGCCCTCCACTCCGGAACGGACCGCGTATCGGGCCTTCCACTCGGGTGTCTGTTGTTCGGCGCGGACGCGGAGTTGGAGGTCACGGAGCTCGCGCGGGGGAAAGCCCACGGTGCGGGCGCTGTCGGCGGTGCTGGTGCACTGCGTGCGTGCCGGGCAGGGGCGGCACTGGCTCTTGGTGAACCGTGCCACGATCAGCGGGGCCGCGGTGGGCGAGGAGGTCGGGTAGGGGCCGTGCCAGCCCGCGCTGACCTGCCCCTGGGGACAGGTGACCTGCTGACGGTCGTAGTCGATGTGGAAGTCGTCCCGGGCGAAGCCCTCGTTGCGGCGATGCTGGTGCGTGGGGTTGCTCTTCAGCGGTCCGGAGACGGTGACCTGGTGTTCACGGGCGGCTTGTTCCAGGTGGGGCAGGGAGGTGTAGCCGGCGTCGACCAGGTGCTCGGCGGGCAGCAGCCCGCGACGAGCCAGACGGGTGTGGATGCCGGGCAGGACGTGGCTGTCGTGGGTGGTGGCCGCGGTGGTGGCGACATCCGTGATCACGTTGGGGCCGTCGGGAGCACAGGTCTCGGTCAGATGAGTGGCGAACCCCTTCCAGCTGATGATGTGCCCGTGCCGTGCATAGCGGGCCGAGGTGTCGTAGGGCGAGACGATCGCCCTCGACGACGGCGGCAGACCCGCCCCGCCTTCCTTCTCGGCGGTGCGCCAGCGAAGGTGCCCTGCGGCATCACGGTGGTAGTTCTGCATCATGATCTGCCGCAGAGCCTGGAGGCGAGGACCGGACGTGCGGTCCGCTCCGTACCGGTAGAGGTGTTCAAGAAGCCGGACGGCGTCGTTTCCGGTGGCAAGGATCCTGGTCATGGGCTTGGTGGGGTTCTTCCCCAGGCGGACTGGTCAGGCCGTAGCGGAGCCCCCAGGCATCGTCGACCAGCTCGTCGAGCAGGTGAGGGGAGATGCCTGCGACTTCTTCGAGTGCGGCGCGGACGGCCTCGGTGATCAGCTCCAGGCGGGTCAGGTCACGTACCGCGGCCAGGACGTGGGTGGAATCGGTGCGCTGCGTGGTGCGCTCGCGCACGAGTCCGGCCTCCTTGAGGCGGGCCAGTGCAAGGTCGAGGAGACGGTCGGCACGGTCGTCTTCAGCGAGACGATCGCGGAAGTC
>NZ_JAVACL010000121.1:0-1455 GCF_032658145.1 Streptomyces sp. MK7 | reverse complement strand
AGGAGGCCGCTGCCTAATGCTGAAGTCAAGCCACGAGACGGAGTTGAGGTCGGTCCTGGTAGGGCTGGCGGTCACGCAGGATGGCGTAGAGCACGTTGACGCGGCGTCGGGCGAGGGCGATGAGCGCCTGGTGATGTCGTTTTCCCTCGGCTCGCTTGCGGTCGTAGAAGGCCCGGGACGGCGGGTGGTTCGGCATCGCGCAGAAGGCCGACTGGTAGAAGATCCGCTTGAGAGCCTTGTCACCGCCGGTCGCGCTGCGCGAGTAGCGGATCTTTCCGGACTGGGTGAGCACGGGCGCCAGGCCGGAGGCGGCGGCGAGGGCATCGCCGCTGGAGAAGCGGCGGATGTCGCCGACCGCGGCGATGAGTTCGGCGGTGAGGGTGGCCCCCATCCCCGGCAGGCTGCGGATGAGGGCCCCGTCAGGGTGCACGTCGACCAGCTCCTCGATCTCGGCCTGGAGGGCCAGGAGCCGGTTCTTGCCGGCCAGGAGATCACCGGCGAGTTCTCGGATCAGCTCGGCGGCGCGGCGCTCACCGGCCACGGCCGTGTTCTGCCCGCGCGCCGAGGTCACAGCGGCCTGGGCCAGAGCTTCGGCGGTGGGTCGTTTGACGCCGCGTTTGCGCAGGTAGTCGGCGATGCGGGAGGCGCCCGCGCGGCGGATCTCGCTGGGGGTGACGTAGTGGGCCAGCAGGATGAGGCTGGACTTGTTCGTCGGGTCGGTGGCCTTCTCCAGGCCGGGATGGATCGAAGCGAGCAGGTCCCGAAGCCGGTTGATCCGCGCAGTGGCCTCCTTCACCAGCACGGTTCGGTGGCCGACCAGCAGGCGCAGCTCGACGGAGATCTCGTCCGGTACCTGGACAGCCCGCAGGTCGTCGCGGAGCATGACCTGCTCGGCGATCACCTTCGCATCCCGGGGATCGGACTTGTTCTCCCCGCCCCGGGTGCCGCGACGGGCGCGGTTGACGGCAAGACCGGGCACGTGCACCACCCGCAGACCGGCGGTCAGGAGCATCGCGGTGACCAGCGCGGCCACTCCACCCATCACGTCCACACCAACGACGACGTCGCCATGTTCGACCGCCACGGCCTTCAGGTCGCTGATGGCCTGGGCGATGGCTTCGGGATCGTTGTCGACCCGACGGCTGCACAGTTGCCTGCCACGGTCGTCGGTGATGGCCAGCCAGTGGAAATCCTTGGCGATGTCGAACCCTGCATGAGCGGACAAGGTGACGCTCCCCTCCTCGAGCAACCTGTGGCGCGACTCCTTCCGCCTGTCCTCGCCCTACCCAGCGATGGTCCGCAGAGCCTAATCAGCAGTCCGGAAGAAGTGGCGGGACAGGGGGAACAGCGGCCTGAGCCATCAAGGGCAGCCAGCATGAAACCCATCCCTGCCCCACCCGCGCAGTCCCAGAGTCGCGAACTCGCGGGACGCACTCAAGAAGGTAGGGCCGCATG
>NZ_JAVACL010000120.1:0-1459 GCF_032658145.1 Streptomyces sp. MK7 | reverse complement strand
TGATGCTCCTATTGCTGTCAAGCGGCTTGGAGCCAGTCGCGGTAGGCGTGGGCGAGGTCGTCGGTTCTGCTGAGTCCTCGTTCCAGTCTGGAGATGGTCGTGGGCCAGACGCCGAAGTGCTGAGCGACGGCGGTCAGGGTGATGTTCTTGGCCCGTCGCAGGGGCCGCAGGTCGGCTATGTCCGGGCTGGTGACGGTGGTGGTCAGGCAGCGGAACATCTCCCGGGCGATGGCCCGTTTCAGCAGCCGGATGATCTCCTTCTTCGTCCGGCCGGCAGCGGTTTGCTGTGCGACGTATGCCCGGGTCCGGGCGTCGCTGGACATGCGGACCAGGGCGATGCGGTAGAGGGCGGCGTTGGCGGCGCGGTCACCGCCCCGGGAGAGACGATGACGGTTGGTTCTGCCGCTGGAGGCGGGGACCGGGGCGGCTCCGCAAAGGGCCGCGAAGGACGCTTCGGTCCGCATCCGCTCGGGATTGCCGCCCGCGGTGATCAGCAGCTGCGCGGCGGTGTCGGGTCCGACACCGTAGGCCGCCCGCAGACCCGGGTTGTATGCGGTGACCTCGGCATCCAGGGCCCGTGTCAGCGCCTCGTGCTCGGCGGTGAGCTCTTTGACGCGGCGGGCCAGACTCCTCAGCGCGGTCAGGACCGCGACGTGGACGGCGTCCCCGGCCGGCCGCAACCGGGCCAGGGTCTCTGTCCGGTCGGCGCCCTTGAGCTGCCCGTATTTCGCGCGGATGGCCTCCGGGGCGGTGATGAGGACGTGGCCGATCTGATTGAGTGCGGCGGTGCGGGCCTTGACCGCCGAGCGGGCAGCGTTGTGCAGGGCGCGTATCCCGGCGACCGTGTCGTCCTTGGGAGCGCTGTCGGCTCGTCCGGACAGGGCGGCGCGGGCGGCGGCGTAGGCGTCGATCGGGTCGGACTTGCCGGTGCGGCGGCGTTCGGCCCTGTCGGGGCGGTTGACCTCGACGACCTGGTGTCCGTGGGCGCGAGCGGTCCGGGTGAAACCGGCCCCGTAGGACGAGGTGCCTTCCACCCCGATCGCGCTGACGCGTCCGTGTGCGGTCAGGAAAGCCAGGGCCGCCGCGTAACCGGCGGCGGTGGTGGCGAACTCGGCGTCCGCGAGATGGCCGCCGTTGTCGCTGATGACAGCGACGTGGACGGTGTCGGCGTGTGAGTCGACCCCGCCGAACACATCCCGGTCCGCGGTGTCCTCCGCAGCCTCTGATGTCATGCTGATACTGCCTTCCCAACCGGAGGTGGGCACCGGCCGGGTGGCGCAGACAGGACATTGAAGGGGCTTCTGACCAAGCTCCTATCAGGTCATGTTCCGCCCGGCCGGAGCCATGAGAACAGGCCCCGGCGGCCGGACAGAACAACGCGAAGACAGCCCAGCAGGACGTCAGTCAGTGCCCGGGTCACGACCACCGGAACCCGAGTATCAGCATCAATGTCAGTGCC
>NZ_JAVACL010000119.1:0-1503 GCF_032658145.1 Streptomyces sp. MK7 | reverse complement strand
CAATGCCGCGGAGTTAACCCGCCGCGGTCCACGTCAAGTTGCTGGTCTTCACCCGGCAGGCGCCAGCCATTCGGGGGCAATCCGGTATCTACCTCGCCCTTCCCTGATCAGCATGGTCTGCTCGGCCCACTGGTTGATCTGTGTGCACAGACTGCGGTACTTCGCCCTCACGGTGATGCCGAGGGCCTTGCTGATCTCGACGGTTCGCCAGGCCCGTCCTGGATCGGTGCGCAACAGACGGAGGGTGCGCTCCCTGAAGCCCAGATCGTCGGGCTCGGTCTCGTCACGCCGGTGAACGACGACGTGTACGGAAGTGATTCGCTGGCTCTTCCCGGGACGATTCTGGGAGACCACCGTGTATTGCGAGATCGGGCACTTCACAAGCCGGGCGCTGGTGCGTGCCCGACGCGGAGGCAACAGCGCACCGAGCACAGCGTGCGCGATGCCGCCGTAGCCGTCGGCGGGTCCGAGAACTTCCCGCGCGCTGATCACCTGATCCGCCGCTGTGCGGAGGGCGACGGTGAAGCTGGCACGATCTGGGTCGGTGCCCGGCCGGGACTCGACCGCATCCACCATGGCGCGGCGAAGGCTCTGGTAGACGACCAGCAGCGCCCACAGTTCCTGCTGCAGCCCCACCGGGTCGCCGGAACGCAGAACCCGGCCGGCAAACAGCGTGTCCTTGAGCGCGAGGAAGGACAGTTCTATCTCCCACCGCTCGTGATAGAGCGCGACCAGTCGGTCGGCTGGATCGGCTTGGTGGTCCAGGAGCGTCGTTGCCAGCCGGTACCGGTCCGCGACGCGACTCCCGTCGGCGCAGTTTGCTGTCACGTCGGCTTCAATGATCCGGAAGGTGCGGCCACGCAGCCGAGTCAGGTAGGAACCGTCCGGCAGTACGGAGATCACTGCCGGGCGACGGCGGTAGGTGAGCCGTGCCAAGACCTGGGCCCCGGTGTCGGCGGCCTCGTTCAAGAACTCGTCGCCGGAGAAATTCCGGTCGGCGAGAAGCAGCATGCTTCCGTTCAGCAACGGCAGAAGCCGCCTGGCATACCCGGGCTCACCGGTGCTGGTCGGCCCGAACACCGCCCCGAGCAGACCGCGAGTGCCGGTTTCACACAGAGCCATGAGCCGGACGTGCGGGTATCCCTCAACACCGCGGTGCCGGCGGGTCTTTCCCAGAACCTCACGAACCCGGAAGGTGTCGGGAGCCTGCAGCGAGCTGCAACCGTCGAAGGCGACCGTGCGCCATCGCCGATAACTCACTCCGGGCGTCGAAGGACGGGCGAGCGGGCCGGACACCGTCTCGAACAGCTCCTGGAACGGGGCTGTCCCCAGGCGGCGGCGTACCTCCCGCAGCGCCTTCTCCGAGGGGACCCGCGAGACCAGGACCCGAACCCCGGCGATCAGATGGCTCCACACGCGCAGGTATCCAACTTCGGGGAAGAGACACAACGCCAGGACGAAGTACACCCCCACGCGAGACGGGATGAGGCGGAGTCTGCGCTG
>NZ_JAVACL010000118.1:0-1611 GCF_032658145.1 Streptomyces sp. MK7 | reverse complement strand
AGCTTGATCTTTAACGGTCGACGTCGAATGGTGCCTCGAACTTGATCACTCGGTTCGGTAACCGCCGTACACCAAAGCGGCCTTCGTCTGAACATGTGCTCCGACCAAGGAACACACATGTCCAGCACGAAGGCCATGAAGATGAGTCTGCCGCATCGCGATGCCCGACAAGAGGCGTTGGCCGAGCTGTCATGCTTCCGGGGCGAGTTCTACTCCTGCCTCACCGCTCGTTCGGATGCGTTGTTCGAGCTGACTGACGCCGTTCTGTGCGGCGACGGGCCGGTGAGATCGCTAGCCGAGCTCTCGCTGGTCGGCGAACACCGCCGTGGTCATGGCGGGCTCTACGGCGCCCTCGCCCGTGGCAGGGTCGACACCAGCCGACTGCAGCGGGCCCTGGCCGCAGCGCCACTGCCACGAGCTGTCGACGGCCGGCTGGTCCTGGCCATCGACATCACCTGCTGGCTACGCCCCGATGCCCACACCTCACCGCAGCGGATCCTGTGTCACACCTACGGCCGGGGAAAGGACCAGCACATCCCTGTCCCCGGCTGGCCGTACTCGATCATCTGCGCGCTCGAGCCGGGTCGCAGTTCCTGGACGGCTCCTTTGGACGCGCTTCGCCTGGCCCCCGGGGACGACACGGCCACCGTCACAGCCCGACAGCTGCGTGACCTGCTCCACCGACTGATCACCGCCGGGCAGTGGCAGGAGGGCGACCCCGACGTCCTCGTCATCGCGGACGCCGGATACGACGCACCCCGCCTCGCCTTCCTCCTCGAAGACCTGCCGGTCCAGGTCCTCGCCCGGATGCGCTCAGACAGAGTCCTGCGCCGGGCTGTTGCACCCCGCCAACCGCACACGATGGGGCGCCCACCCCGGCACGGCGGCGAATTCGTCTTCGGGCAGCCCGACACCTGGGGCATCCCGGACACCGAAACCGTCACCGACACACGTCTTTATGGCCTCGCCAGAGCCCGTTCCTGGGACCGGCTGCACCCCAGGCTCACCCACCGCTCCTCCTGGGCCACCGCCGACGGCACCCTCCCGGTCATCGAAGGGACGGTGATCCGCCTGGACATCGATCACTTGCCCAGCGGAGCAACACCGAAGCCGGTCTGGCTGTGGTGGTCAGGCACCGATGCCACCCCGGCGGACACCGACCGTCTCTGGCAGGCCTACCTGCGGCGCTTCGACATCGAGCACACCTTCCGCCTGTTCAAACAGACCCTCGGCTGGACCTCCCCAAAAATCCGCACGCCCGAGGCCGCCGACCGCTGGACCTGGCTGATCCTCGCCGCCTACACCCAACTGCGTCTCGCCCGCCCCCTCGCAGCCGACCGGCGCCGGCCCTGGGAGCAACCCAGTTCCCCGGACAGGCTCACTCCCGCCCGTGTCCGCCGCGACTTCCGGCACATCCGCCCGCAGACCGCCTGCCCGGCCAGAGCACCGAAACCCACCCGCCCCGGCCCCGGACGACCAGCGGGCCGAAAAAACACCCGCCCTGCACCCCGCCACGACGTGCACACACCCAAGAAGACACAGCCAGCACAGGGACAAAAGAAGAGGTCAACCACCCCGAAGCCCCGCCGCACAGGTTAAAGATCAAGCTAG
>NZ_JAVACL010000117.1:0-1682 GCF_032658145.1 Streptomyces sp. MK7 | reverse complement strand
TGCGCGTTTCACTTGGGGTCGTGTCCGGATCATGAGCGGCAAAGCGAAAGTGCCTTCTGACCTGGGACGATAGGGCTTGTCTAAGGCTTCTGTCGTCTCGCGGGGGAAGGCACTTTCTGCGTGCACACTACCGGGTCACGTCCCCGACTTGTCGTCTCGGCCGACGGTCGCGGGGTCGTCAGCCATGCCGGATCCCGTCTGCTGGCCGATCTGGCCGAAGTCACCGGGCTGACCAGCGCCTTCACCAGTGCGTTGCGTCGGCTGCGGCCGCGCGGCACGGGGCACGACCCCGGCCGGGTGGCGGTCGACCTGGCCGTGATGCTCGCCGACGGCGGCGAGACCATCACTCACCTCGCTGTCCTGCGTGACCAGCGCGAGGTGTTCGGCCCGGTCGCCTCCACACCCACCGCCTGGCGTCTTCTCGCCGACATCGGCCCTCCCGCACTGGCCGCCCTGAGAGCGGCCCGGGCCACCGCACGCGAAGTCGCCTGGCTGCAAGCCGCCGACACCCGCGACGGCATACCAGCGTCCTGCGCGGGCGGGCGTGACTTGCCGGGCCTGGTCCTGGACCTCGACGCCACCCTGGTCACCTGCCACTCCGAGAAGGAGCAGGCAGCCGCCACCTACAAGCGCGGCTTCGGCTACCACCCTCTGCTGTGCTTCTTGGACAACACCGGCGAAGCCCTGGCCGGAGTGCTGCGGCCGGGCAACGCCGGCGCCAACACCGCCGCCGACCACATCACCGTCCTCGACCAGGCGCTGGCCCAGATCCCCGACGCCCACCGCCACGGCACCGACATCCTCGTCCGCACCGACAGCGCCGGAGGCACGAAGGCCTTCCTGCACCACATACGCACCCTGCGCGACCGGGGCATCCACACCTCCTTCTCCGTCGGACACCCCGTCACCGAACCAGTCCGCCAAGCAATCCGGGCCCTGCCCGACCGGGTCTGGCACCCGGCCCTGGAACAGGACGGATCCCTGCGCGACGCAGCAGAAGTCGCCGAGCTGACCGGCATGATCGACCTCACTGGCTACCCCGACGGCACCCGCATCATCGTGCGGCGTGAGCGTCCGCATCCCGGTGCCCAGCTCTCCCTGTTCGACTTCGACGAAGGCATGCGCCACCAGGTCTTTCTCACCGACACCCCGGTCACGGGTGGGGGAACCGCGCAACGCCTGGAGGTCCGCCACCGCGCGCATGCCCGCGTCGAGGACCGCATCCGCTGCGGCAAGTCCACCGGCTTCGGCCGCTTCCCCTCCCGTCACTTCCAGATCAACGCCGCCTGGTTCGAACTCGCTCTGACCGGCATCGACCTGCTCGTCTGGACGCAGTTCCTGCTGCTGGACGGCGAGTTGGCCACCGCCGAGCCGGAGAAGCTCCGCTACCGGCTGCTGCACGCCGCCGCCCGTATCACCCGCGGAGGCCGCCGACTCCGCCTACGGATCTCCGCCACCTGGCCCTGGCGACACGAGCTGACCAGCGCATTCACCCTCCTCGCAGCCCTGCCCCGGCCAGCCACCTGACCCGCAGCACTGTCCCTGCCCATCCGCGACCCGAGGAACCCCGGAGCACCCGACCCCAGCGTCGGGCCCCAGCCATGCCCGCCCCTCGACCAGCAACCAAAATCGCGGGCCGCCGAAATCAGCCCAGCTCAGCCACCCCAACCGAAACGGGGAGG
>NZ_JAVACL010000115.1:0-2093 GCF_032658145.1 Streptomyces sp. MK7 | reverse complement strand
CTGGTCAGAGGCCAGTACATCAGCGAATGTCTGATGCTGGTTGCTCATGGGTGGAACGTTGACTACTCGGCACGGTCCAGGACGGACCAGGCGCTAGTACTGCTCTTCGGGGCGTGGAACGCTGATCTGGTCGGCTGATCGTGTCGGGCACGCTGTTGGGTGTCTGAGGGTGCGGCCGTGAGGCCGGGAAGCCTTCGATGCCGGCCCCAGTGCACTCGAGTCTTCGGCTCGGGGTGATGGGTGGTTGGTCGTTGTTTGAGAACTGCACAGTGGACGCGAGCATCTGTGGCCAAGTTTTTAAGGGCGCACGGTGGATGCCTTGGCACCAGGAACCGATGAAGGACGTGGGAGGCCGCGATAGTCCCCGGGGAGTCGTCAACCAGGCTTTGATCCGGGGGTTTCCGAATGGGGAAACCCGGCAGTCGTCATGGGCTGTCACCCACTGCTGAACACATAGGCAGTGTGGAGGGAACGCGGGGAAGTGAAACATCTCAGTACCCGCAGGAAGAGAAAACAACCGTGATTCCGGGAGTAGTGGCGAGCGAAACCGGATGAGGCTAAACCTTCGGCGTGTGAGACCCGGCAGGGGTTGCGTCGTGGGGGTTGTGGGATCTCTCTTGATCAGTCTGCCGGCTGGTCGGTGAGTCAGAAACCGTTGATGTAGGCGAAGGACATGCGAAAGGTCCGGCGTAGAGGGTAAGACCCCCGTAGTCGAAATGTCAGCGGCTTGCTTGAGAGACACCCAAGTAGCACGGGGCCCGAGAAATCCCGTGTGAATCTGGCGGGACCACCCGCTAAGCCTAAATATTCCCTGGTGACCGATAGCGGATAGTACCGTGAGGGAATGGTGAAAAGTACCCCGGGAGGGGAGTGAAATAGTACCTGAAACCGTGTGCCTACAAGCCGTGGGAGCGTCGGGTAGGAACTTGTTCCTGCCTCGTGACTGCGTGCCTTTTGAAGAATGAGCCTGCGAGTTTGCGGTGTGTTGCGAGGTTAACCCGGGTGGGGTAGCCGTAGCGAAAGCGAGTCCGAAGAGGGCGTTTCAGTAGCATGCTCAAGACCCGAAGCGGAGTGATCTAGCCATGGGCAGGTTGAAGCGGAGGTAAGACTTCGTGGAGGACCGAACCCACCAGGGTTGAAAACCTGGGGGATGACCTGTGGTTAGGGGTGAAAGGCCAATCAAACTCCGTGATAGCTGGTTCTCCCCGAAATGCATTTAGGTGCAGCGTCGTGTGTTTCTTGCCGGAGGTAGAGCACTGGATAGGCGATGGGCCCTACCGGGTTACTGACCTTAGCCAAACTCCGAATGCCGGTAAGTGAGAGCGCGGCAGTGAGACTGTGGGGGATAAGCTCCATGGTCGAGAGGGAAACAGCCCAGAGCATCGACTAAGGCCCCTAAGCGTACGCTAAGTGGGAAAGGATGTGGAGTCGCACAGACAACCAGGAGGTTGGCTTAGAAGCAGCCACCCTTGAAAGAGTGCGTAATAGCTCACTGGTCAAGTGATTCCGCGCCGACAATGTAGCGGGGCTCAAGCGTACCGCCGAAGTCGTGTCATTGACATATACAGCCCTAACGGGTGTGTTGATGGGTAGGGGAGCGTCGTCTGCCGGGTGAAGCAGCACCGGAAGGTAGTTGTGGACGGTTGACGAGTGAGAATGCAGGCATGAGTAGCGATTCACACGTGAGAAACGTGTGCGCCGATTGACTAAGGGTTCCTGGGTCAAGCTGATCTGCCCAGGGTAAGTCGGGACCTAAGGCGAGGCCGACAGGCGTAGTCGATGGATAACCGGTTGATATTCCGGTACCCGCTGTGAAGCGTCAAACATCGAGCATCGTGATGCTAAGGCCGTGAAACCGCCGAGTGCGTCTTCGGACAATCTCGGAGTGGTGGAGCCGCCGGACCAAGCGGTTAGTAGGTGAGTGATGGGGTGACGCAGGAAGGTAGTCCATCCCGGGCGGTGGTTGTCCCGGGGTAAGGGTGTAGCCCGAGTGGTAGGTAAATCCGCCACTCATGTGGGTGAGACCTGATGCCGAGCCGATTGTGGTGAAGTGGATGATCCTATGCTGTCGAGAAAAGCCTCTAGCGAGTTTC
>NZ_JAVACL010000114.1:0-2276 GCF_032658145.1 Streptomyces sp. MK7 | reverse complement strand
GGCTCGTTGATGAGCTGAGACGCCATCCGCTTTCCGAACGTGATCGTTTGGTTCGGGCTGGGTGGCATGAACTCCGGTTGGCGGCGGGAGAGATGGGCGTGGTTCGTCTGTTCGTCTCGCTTGTGGGGGTGGCTGGTGCCGTCGGTGCTCGGTTTGCTGGAGGCCCGGGAGAAGAAGTCCGGGAAGAGGTGGCACGGCTGCGGGAGGAGGCCGAGCGGGTGGAGGCTGCCCTCGGAGAGGCGGAACGGGCACTTCAGCGTCTGGCGGATGCCCGTGTGACGGTGGCCGAGGTGCTGGCCGAGCCGCGGGTCTGTCAAACGAGCGGTGGCTTGCAATCGCGTGACGGTCAGGGCAGGAGGGTGGCGAAGGCGCTGGTCACGGCGGCGGCGAGGGTGATGACCGCGGCGAAGGTGACAGCGGCGCGGGTGAGAGCGGTGGGGTAGGTGGCGCCGTCCAGGCGGGCGAGCTTGGCCGCGCCGACGGCGGCCAGCAGCGCGATTACGACGACGAAGGCGGTGGTGACTAGAACGATGGCGACGGACACGGCAGACTCCCTGCTCACGGTGGGGTGTTGACGTGGTCGAAGGTCGTGGAAGTGGTGTGCGCCGGGGTTCACCGGGACGAAGATGAACAGCGGCGAACACATCACGGCCCGGGGGCGAGCACATGCACGATGAACAGAACGGCGACAATCCGGCGCTCACCGAGCTGCGCAGGATGCTGAGTGGCGGGCTGGCCAAGCTCAAGCTGAATCAGACAGAGCTGGCCGGCCGTGCAGGGTTGGGACGTACGACCGTGTCGGAGGCGTTGCAGGCCAGCGGGCCTGTGCCGTCGGAGCGGACGGTGGTGGCGCTGGCCCGGGCGCTGAAGCTGCCGGTCGAGAAGTCGCTGGAACTGCAGCGGGACGCGGCCGGGGCCGGGGGCGGGGGCAGTGAACGGTCAGGGCCAGGCAAGCCTATTGGGGAGTGGGATGCGCACGATCTGGAGGTCCATCCGGCCGGGCCCGGCAAAATGGTCGTTGACGGATCGGTTACGCCCGGGGTGCGCGTGCTGCCTGGATATGTGCGGCGCGACCATGACCAGGTGCTGGCCGGGGCGGTAAGGGATGTGGTGGCCGGACGCAGCCGGATCGTGGTGCTGGTGGGTACGTCATCGACGGGAAAGACACGGGCCTGCTGGGAGGCTGTGCAGCCCCTCGCGGGCAAGGGCTGGCGGCTGTGGCATCCCTTCGACCCCACCCGGGCCGAGGCTGCTTTGGAGGACGTGTCCCGTGTGGGTCCGCGCACGGTGGTGTGGTTGAACGAGGCCCAGCACTACCTCGGCGACCGGGCGGCCGGTGAGCGGATCGCGGCGGCTGTGCATCACCTGCTGGTCAGTCCGCAGCGCGGGCCGGTCCTCGTGCTGGGCACGCTGTGGCCGGAGTACGCCCACCAGTACACGGCCCTGCCCTCCCCGGGCGAGGCAGACCCGCACAGCCGGGTACGGGAACTCCTCTCCAGTTGCACTCTGAATGTTCCGGATTCCTTCGACGCCACGGCCCTGGCCGCGGCGACTGAGCTCGCTGAGGGCGGTGACCATCTGCTGGCCGACGCCCTCCTCCGCGCCCGCGCCGACGGACGCCTCACACAAGACCTCGCCGGAGCGCCAGCGTTGTTGGACCGCTATGAGCGGGGCAGCCCGGCTGTCAGGGCAGTGCTGGAAGCGGCGATGGACGCGCGTCGCCTCGGCGCCGGCCTGAACCTGCCACAGGCGTTCCTCACCGACGCGGCGAGCGACTACCTCAGCCAGAGCGACTACGACGCGCTCACCGAGGACTGGGCCGAGAAGACCTTCGCTTACCTCGCCGAACGGGTCCACGGCAAACAGGCCGCCGTGCACCGCACCAACCCTCGCCCCCAACGTCGACCGCCCGGAACCCCGCCGCCAACCGGCAGACCCCAGCCAACGGGCCCCGTGTTCCGGCTCGCCGACTACCTCGAACAACACGGCAGCACCACCCGTCGGCACCTATGCCCACCCGCCTCCTTCTGGTACTCCGCCCACAGCCACATCACCCAACCTGACGACCTCGACAATCTCGCCCAGGCAGCCGAAAGCCGGCACCGCCTCCAATGGGCCCATCACCTCCGACACCTCGCCGCCGACCACGGCGCCCCCGGCGCCCTGGTCCGCCTGGCCGAGATGCGGGAAAAGGCCGGAGACCTAGAAGGCGCCGAAACCCTGGCCCGGCAGGCCGCCGACCACGGCAACACCGAGGCGCTGTTCCACCTGGTCAC
>NZ_JAVACL010000113.1:0-2442 GCF_032658145.1 Streptomyces sp. MK7 | reverse complement strand
AGGCGGGACATGGCCGGGTCGAACAGGGGCTCCTCGGCGACGACCGCCTCGATCCGCTGGTCGAAGTAGCCGATGTGCACGGTCGTGCCGGGCTCGGCCAGTTCCGTCGGGAGCCAGGCGTAGGCGATGCCCTTGCCGATGGTGTAGCCGTAGGCGGCGCTGGTGACGTAGCCGACGGGACGGTCGCCGTCGTAGACCGGTTCCTTGCCCATGACGACCGACCGCGGGTCGTCGATGGTCAGGCAGGTCAGCTTCCGCCGGACGTTGTCCTTGCGGCGTTCGAGGGCGGCCTTGCCGACGAAGTCGCCCTTGTCGAGCTTGACGGCGAAACCGACACCGGCCTCGTACGGGTCGTGCTCGTAGGTCATGTCGGTACCGAAGGAGCGGTAACCCTTCTCCAGGCGCAGGCTGTTGAAGGCACCGCGGCCGGCGATGATCCCGCCCAGCGGCTCCGCCACCGCCCACAGGGTGTCCCACAGCTTCAGCCCCTGATCGGCGGTGGTGTAAAGCTCCCAGCCCAGCTCACCGACGTAACTCAGCCGCATCGCCGTCACAGGGACGGAGCCGATGTAGGCGTGCTTGGCGCGGAAGTACTTCAAGCCCTCGTTGGAGAAGTCCGCCTCGGTCAGCGACTGGAGGACCTGGCGGGCGAGCGGGCCCCACAGACCGATGCAGCAGGTGCCGGGAGTGATGTCGCGGACCTGCACGCTGCCGTCGGCGGGCAGGTGGCGGGTGAACCAGTCCAGGTCCAGGTTGCCGTTGGCACCGACCTGGAAACGGCCCCGGGCGAGGCGGGCGACGGTGACGTCACTGCGGATGCCGCCGTCATGGTCCAGAAGCAGCGTGTACGTCACCGAGCCCACCGACTTGTCGACCTTGCCGGTGACCAGGCCCTCCAAAAAAGCGGCGGCACCCGGACCGCTGACCTCCAGCCGCTTCAGGGCGCTCATGTCATACATCGCGACCTTCTCGCGGGTGACCTGGGCCTCGGCGCCGACGATCGGCGACCAGTACCGCGCCGCCCAGCCATTGGGGACGGGAATGGAACGGCCCTCGACCAGGCCCGCGTTGGCCTCGTACCACTGCGGGCGCTCCCAGCCGTTCGCCTCCAGGAAGAACGCGCCGTGTTCCTGCTGGCGGGCGTGGAAGGGGCTGGTGCGGATCGGGCGCGGGTCACCGGTCGGCTGGAGGGGGTGGAGGATGTCGTAGACCTCGACGAAGTTCCGGCAGTCGCGGGCCAGAACATACTGAGGGGCGAGCTGGTGCGGCTCGAAACGGTTGACGTCGCACTCGTGCAGGTCGAACGACGAGCAGTAGCCGTCCACCAGCCATTCCGCCATGGCCCGGCCCACCCCCGCGGAATGGGTGACCCACACGGCCTCGGCCACCCAGAAACCCCTGACGTCCGGGGACTCGCCGAGCAGCGGGAAGTTGTCGGTGGTGAAGGAGAACAGACCGTTGATGCCCTCCTCCACCTTCGCCTCGCGCGTCGCCGGGAGCAGGGACTGGGTCTCGGTCCAGGCGGGCTCGAAGTCGTCCTCGGTGAACTTCAGGACGGAGGGCATCCGGTCGGCCTCGTCCACGGAAAGGATGTCGTCGGCCGAGACCGGCATCGGGCGGTGACCGTAGTAACCGATACCGATACCGTCGAAGCGGTCGCGGTAATACAGATCGGCGTCCTGGTGGCGCAGGATCGGACGGACCGCCTCCTCCCTCTGCCCGGCCAGCGCCGGAACCGGGCCGGTCCAGGCCAGCTGGTGCGCGAGCGGGGTCAGCGGCAGGTTCATGCCCACCATGCGGGCGATCTTCGGCCCCCAGATGCCGGCACAGCACACCACGATGTCGGCGTCGAGCTCGCCCCGGTCGGTCACCACACCGGTCACCCGGCCCCCGCTCTGCCGCACATCGAGGACCTCGTGCCGGGCCAGGAAACGCACGCCACGCCCGGTCGCCCGCCGGATCTGCGCCTCGACGGCCAGAACCGCCTCGGCCAGCCCGTCCGTGGGAACCAGCAGACCGCCCAGAACCCGGTCGGGGTTCACCAGCGGATGCCGCTCCACGCACTCCTCGGCAGTCAGCAGGTGCGCCTCGATGCCCCACGCGGTGATCCAGCCGTGACGGCGCTGGAGTTCCGCCAGCCGCTCCGGGGTGGTCGCCACCTCCAGACCACCGACCTGAAGAAAGCACGGCTCGCCGTCCACCTCGAGCGAACAGAACTTCTCCACCGTGTAGCGGGCCAGTTCCGTCATCGTCTTGGAGGAGTTCGTCTGGAAGACCAGACCCGGGGCGTGCGAGGACGACCCCCCGGTGGCCGGCAGCGGGCCCTGGTCGACCACCGTCACCTCGGTCCAGCCACGCGCGGAGACCTCGTCCGCGACAGCCGCTCCCACGACCCCCGCTCCGATGATCACCACTCGAGGTCCCGCCATCGCCCAACCTCCG
>NZ_JAVACL010000112.1:0-2585 GCF_032658145.1 Streptomyces sp. MK7 | reverse complement strand
CGGTTGACGACGGTCAGGACGTTCTTGTTGAACGCCGCCGTCACCCCGGCCGTGTCGTCGTACGCCCGTACGAGCACGGCCTGGTCCTTGACGAGGTCCGTGCCGAGCAGCAGCGCGTCGCCGGGGGAGAGCAGGGCCCGCACCCCGGTCAGGAAGCGGGCGCGCTCGTCGGGCAGCAGGTTGCCGATCGTGCCGCCGAGGAAGGCCAGCAGCCGGGGACCGGGCGTGTCGGGCAGCGCGAGCCCGGCGGTGAAGTCGGCGATCAGGGCGTGCACGTTCAGCCCCGGCCGCTCGGCGGCCAGGGCCCGCCCGGCGTGCTCCAGCGCGCTCTCGCTGACGTCGACGGGCACGTAGCTGTGCAGGCCGGTCAGGGCGTCCAGCAGGTGGCGCGTCTTCTCCGAGGAGCCGGAGCCCAGTTCGACGAGGGTGCGGGCGGGCAGCGCGGCGGCGATCTCGGGCGCCCGGTCGGCGAGGATCTCGCGCTCGGCGCGGGTCGGGTAGTACTCGGGCAGTTTCGTGATCTGCTCGAACAGGTCGCTGCCGTGCGCGTCGTAGAACCACTTCGGCGGCAGGGTCTTGGGTTCGGCGGTCAGGCCGTGCAGGACGTCGGCGCGCAGGGCGGCGGCCATGGCGTCCTCGGGCAGGGTGCGGGTGACGTGGAAGGGACTCAACGGCTCGGCTCCTCGGATGGTGCGGATGCCAGGTCCTCGGTGAGGTCCTTGAGCGGGGTGAGCAGGACGTCCTGGCGGCTCGCGGTGAGCAGTGTGCGGTCGGGTACCTGGAGCCAGCGCGGGTCGTCGTCGTAGGGTTCGGAGGCCACGACCGCGCTGCGGCCGGGTTCGGCGAGGTACCACAGGGTGTCGCCCCAGGCGGTCGCGGTGATCGTCTCGCCGTCGGTGAGCAGCAGGTTGAGGCGGGCGCCGGGGGCGGCGGAGGCCACCTCCACCACGGTGTCGGCGAGCGCCTGACCCGGTTCGTCGCCGCCGCGCAGCCGGGCCAGTGCCAGTGCCCAGACGAGCGCGGAGTCGTTGCGGGCCTCCAGCGACAGCAGGTCCTGCGCCGGCAGCGTGCGGGCGAGATCCGCGAGCGAGCCCGGCCAGCCGGGGACGGCGCCGTTGTGGCTGAACAGCCACCGGCCCGCGGCGAACGGCGCGGCGGCGGCCTCGGCGTCCGCGCCCGCCAGGGTGGCGTCGCGTACGGCGGCCAGCAGCGCGCTGGTGCGCACGACCCGGGCCAGGTCGGTGAAGGACACATCCGCCCACACGGGCCCGGCGCGGCGGTAGCGGGCCGGCACCGGGTCGCCCGCGGCGTACCAGCCGACGCCGAAGCCGTCGGCGTTGACCGTCCCGTACCGCTGCTGCCTGGGCGCCCACGACTGCCGGTACAGGCCGTGCGGCACTTCCACCAGGAGCCGGCCGATCGGCTCCTCGTCCCCCACGTACGCCAGATGACGGCACATCAGCAATCTCCCCGGTCGGCCGAGCGGGCCGTGCGGAACCCGGAGAAGATCTGCCGCCGGATCGGATAGTCCCAGTTGCGGAACGTGCCCCGGCAGGCCACCGCGTCCACGGCGAACGAACCGCCGCGCAGCACCTTGTACTCGGGCCCGAAGAACACCTGCGAGTACTCCTTGTACGGGAACGCGACGAACCCCGGGTAGGGCAGGAAGTCGCTCGCCGTCCACTCCCACACGTCACCGATCAACTGCCGCACGCCCAGCGGCGACTGGCCGGCCGGATAGCTTCCGGCCGGGGCCGGACGCAGATGACGCTGGCCGAGGTTGGCGTGCTCGGGGGAAGGGTCGGCGTCGCCCCACGGATAGCGCCTCGAGCGGCCGCCCGCCGGGTCGTGGCGGGCCGCCTTCTCCCACTCGGCCTCGGTGGGCAGCCGGCGCCCGGCCCAGCGGGCGTACGCGTCGGCCTCGTACCAGCACACGTGCAGCACCGGCTCCTCTGGCGGCACGACCTCGGTGACGCCGAAGCGGCGCCGCAGCCACTGCCCGGCGTCACGGTGCCAGAACAGCGGCGCGGTGATCTCGTGCCGCCGTATGTGGCTCCAGCCCTCCGGCGCCCACCAGCGCGGGTCGTCGTAGCCGCCGTCCTCGATGAACGCCGTGTAGGCGCCGTTCGTGACCGGGATGGTGTCGATCCAGAACGGCGCCACCTCACGCACGTGCGCGGGCCGTTCGTTGTCCAGCGCCCACGGCTCGGTGGAGGTGCCCATGGTGAACGGGCCGCCGGAAACCAGCACTTCCGCCGGACCGGTGAACACGGGCGCCGGATCCGGGTCCGGCGCGGTCAGGGCCCGCGGACCCCGGCGCAGCTGATGAGTGATCAGCATCGTCTCGTCGTGCTGCTGTTCGTGCTGCGCGATCATCCCGAAGGCGAAGCCCGCCTCGGTCAACCGCGTCCCGCGGAACGCGGTCGACTCCAGGACGTCCATCACCCGGCCGCGCACCTCAGCGGCGTACGAACGGGCCTCCTCGGGTGCCAGCAGCGGCAGCGAGGGACGTTCGGCACGCGGATGCTCGAAGGCGTCATACAAGTTGTCGATCTCGGGGCGCATGGCCTCCCGGCCGCCCACCG
>NZ_JAVACL010000111.1:0-2824 GCF_032658145.1 Streptomyces sp. MK7 | reverse complement strand
CCCCGCCACGTCCGGCGCACAGAACCCCGGCCCGCCGTAATCGGGCCGGGGTTCCGCGCGTCCGCCTCGGTCGTTGGGCGGCCGTTCATCTCTTCTTGGGTTTTGAACCAAGGCGCGGGGTAGAGACCGTGGTGCGCTTGCCGCCATCCCCCATAGGCTTTCCGCAGGGATCCCACAGACTGCCGCAACGAGGGAGTGCCTCCGCCCCATGACCACCATCCAGGAACCGATGCGACCGCCTCACCGTCTCGACGACGTGCCGGGCTGGTTCCCGGTGCTCGACCAGGTGCTCTTCGACTGGTTCCTCGAGCGGCAGGAGACGGCCGGGGTTCGCGGCGACCTGCTGGAGGTCGGTGTCTACATGGGCAAGAGCGCGATCTTCATCGGCCGGCACCAGCAGCCCGGTGAGAGGTACACCGTGTGTGATCTCTTCGAGGGCGACGCCCCGGACGACGCCAACCGGGTCGAGTCGGCGAAGTCCTACAGCGCGCTGACCCGGCACGCCTTCGAGGAGAACTACCGCTCCTTCCACGACGAACTTCCCCGTGTGCTCCAGGGCCCCAGCTCCCTGGTGCGCGCGGAGCTCGAGCCCCGCTCCTGCCGGTTCGTGCACATCGACGCCTCACACCTGTACGAGCATGTGCACGGCGACATCGGCGCCGCCCGCGACCTGCTGCTGCCCGACGGCATCGTCGTCCTGGACGACTTCCGGTCCGAGCACACACCCGGCGTGTCCATAGCCGCCTGGGAGGCCGTGCTCAACCGTGGCCTGCACCCCGTCTGCCTGAGCACGCAGAAGCTCTACGGCACCTGGGGAGATCCCGAACCGGTCCAGGAAGAGCTGCTGGCCATGGCGCGGCAGCGGTCCGACTGCCATGTCAGCGTCCAGGAGGCCGCCGGGCACCGGATCATCCGGCTGAAGTCCAAGGGGATGCCGGCGCCGACGTTCCCGCCGTCCAGGCATGCGCAGCAGGCCGCCCGGGCGGCGTCCATGACTTCGGAGCCGGCATCGGCACCCGTGTCCACGTCGGCACCCGTACCCGCGTCGGTGACAGTCCGGCCCACAGCTCGGCGCGGCACCCGCATCCGCCGGCTCGCGGTCGACCTGCTGCCACCGGTCGTCACGCGGGCGATACGCAACGCACGCGCGACGAGGAGCTGACCGGGCACGCCCAGCCGTCCCGATGTCTCAGTCTTCGCCGCTCCCGTACGGCCTCGTGAGGATCTCCATGTTGTGCCCGTTCGGATCCTCGAAGTACGCTCCTCGGCCCCCGTCCCTGTGGTTGATCTCGCCGGGACGGTCGTGGAACGGGTCCGCCCAGTAGGTCAGGCCCGCGTTCCGGATGCGGCCGAATATCGAGTCGAAGTCGTCCTCGGAGACCAGGAAGGCGTAGTGCTGGGGCGTGACCGCCTCGGTCGTGTCCAGATAGTCCAGGGTCACCCCGTTCTGAATCTCGACGGGTACGAACGGCCCGTACTCCGGGCGCACCTCGAGCCCCAGGATGTCGGCGAGGAACTGGGCCGAGGTGTGCTTGTCGTGCGCGGCTACGATCGTGTGGTTCAGCTCTACGGCCATGGGTCAGACCTCCTGCCCCATAGGTGCCAAGACCACACTCCAGGCTAAGGGGTCCTTGCACTATGAGCGTCCGATCAGGTCGCGTGGTCCGGTGCCGTGCATCGCAAGGCGCCGGAGCGCCCTGGTAGCGGAGCTACCTGGGCGTTTCGGCAACGCGGCGAGGTGCGGTGCCAGGCCGCGCGACCCGGGCGGGCATAGTGCAAGGACCCCTAAGCAGCCGCGGGACCCACGACCAACGGTCCAGGGTGCGCCCGGGGCGGCTCGGTCACCACTCGTCGTAGTCGCGGATCACCCGGAAGCTGCCCACTACGCCGTCGTCACCGAACAGGCCTCCCTGGACGGTGGTGGTCACCACGCCGTTGGTGGCGCCGTGGGGCCCCACGGTGGCGACCGGAGCGCCGTTGTCACAGGTGAAACCGCGGAAGACCTCCACCGTCCACTTGCTGTCGTTGAAGATGCTGAAGCTGCTGGAACCCAGTCCGCTGGCCGCGGTGATGCAGCCCTCACCGGTCGCGGAGTAGGTGCGTTCGTTGAAGTAGATCCTTCCCCGTTCCTCATGGCCGCGTCCGCCGTCGTCCCGGTCGCGGCCCTCGTCCTTCTCTCCGCCCCCGCCGCGGCCGGATGGGGCCTCGGGAGCCGCGGGTCGTTGGGCGGGCTGGGCCGGCCGCTGAGCGGGGGCGGCCGCCCGATGCACGGACGGGGCGGCGGCCCGGTGGGCGGACGGAGCCGCCGGCGCCGAGTCGATGGTAGCGGCGTAGGTGATACCGGCTGCTGCGAGGACCGCCGCGCCTACTCCGGCAGCGGTCACTACAAAGGTACGCGTGGGCATGTCACTTCTCTCGGTCTCGCGGACGTCGGCCGGACGACCGACCTGCGAGGAACGTAACGAGAGCCAACAACCCTGTCATTTCGGGCGTGTCGGCGGTGTGACAGCGTGAGTCCAGGTAGGTGGAAACACGACACTCGCCGCATGACGGCGGACGCGGAGACACCGGATCGCGCTGTGGTCCGGATCGATCTCCCAGCGCCCCGGTCCCGGGACCGGCGGCAGCGGGGCCGCCGCCTGCATCGGCACCCCCACCGGGTCCACGACCCGGCACTCGACCCGGCCTGCCCCCTCGGGCAGCGACAGACCCCCAGGCGTGATCATTCCGCTGCCTGCACCCCTGGTCCGCCGCCACGGCAATGTGAACATGTACGCGCCTTCCGTCGTCCTGTCCGGCATCAGGACTGCCGGGAGACACCCTC
>NZ_JAVACL010000110.1:0-3140 GCF_032658145.1 Streptomyces sp. MK7 | reverse complement strand
TGTTCAAGACCGAGCTGATCAAGCCCCGACGGCCCTGGAAGACACTGTCCGACGTCGAACTCGCCACCGCCGAGTACGTCGACTGGTACAACCACCGACGACTCCATGGTGAGATAGGCCACCTCCCACCCGTCGAATACGAGAACAACCACTACCTCGCAACCACGAAACCCCAGGTCACAACCAACATCTGAGATCTCTACCGAACCCGGAACGGTTCACGGAGCCGTCTTTTGGGAGTCCAAAATGCTACGTACTCTGTTCAAGTCCAAGATCTAGCGTTTTGGTGTTTGCGCAGGTCATAGGCTTGATGGCCCCGCTCGGGTCAGCAAACGGTCAGCATTGGGCGCGGGAGCTTCCCAGCTTGCTGACCAGGTGGCCGCCATGATGGGGGACCTGGACACAGGTGCCTGGCTCCCGCTTGGGGCGTTCGCTGCGTTACTCGACAGCTCGTCCGCGGCACGGGTCCGGAGTGAGTGGGCTGCGTTCGGGACCGAAGCGGCGTGCCTTGTGGATGCCGCCTGCCCACTCCGGCCGTGATCGCGTCCTCGCCCGCTCCGGTGTCATTCTCGTCCCCTGCGCCGGCGCCACGGGCCTCACCTTCGGCACCGTCGTCATTTCCGACACCGAGACGGAAGCCGCAGCCGACTCCGCTGCGGCGGCCCTCCGTGTGACCTGCTGCTTCATGATCACGCGCGCCCGCGAGCGGGGCTGGTCCCGGGTCTGCAGGGCAGCCGTTGCCGCGCCGCCTGGGGGATGCGCGGGTAGGCGATGATGCGCTACTGACTTCGGCGTCGTAGGGTCTGGTCTTCGTCGGACCTGGTGACGGCGTGCGCCTTGGCTGGTACGCCGGAGACATGCGGTACGCAGATGGGGGCGGGCTGACCGCCGAGCAGCGCAAGCGCCGCGAAGAGGTACGGATGCAGGCCGTCTACCTCTTCGAGGAGGATGCGAAAGTCCCGTGCATCGCCCGGGAGTTACGGGTGAGCGAGAAGTCCGTCTACCAGTGGCGCCGTGCCTGGAAGGCGGGCGGGCGGGAGGCCCTGCGTTCCAAGGGGGCCCCGGGCTACGACTGCCGACTCGACCCCCACCTGCAGGCCGGACTCGCCGCCTGGCTGGACGAAGGACCGGCCGCGCACGGCTGGACGGACGACCAGGTGTGGACCGCCGCTCGGGTGCGCACGCTGATCGCGCGGAAGTTCCATGTCTCCTACAGCGTCTCCGGGGTGACCCGGCTGCTGCACCGGATGGGCTTCAGCGTGCAGATGCCCGCCCGGCCCGCCGCCGAACGCGACGAGGATGCGATCACCGCATGGCGGGAGGCGACCTGGCAGGAGGTAAAACCCTCCGGGCGGCGACCGGCGCGTTCGTCTGCTTCGAGGACGAAGCGGGCGTGACCGGCCGTCCGCCCAAGGGCCGCACCTGGGGCCGGCGCGGGATCACCCCGACGGTGCGCGTTTCGGGGCGCAGCCGGGGCCGCCTGTCGGTGGCCGGGCTGCTGTGCTTCAGGCCTGGCCTGCCCGCCCGCCTGTGCTACCGACTGCGCCGGCACACCGGCCGCAGGGGCGAGCGCCGCTCGCTCGGCGAGAGCGACTACATCCGCCTGCTCGACGGCGCTCACCACCTGCTCAAGGCCCCGCTGATCGTGGTGTGGGACCGGCTGAGCACCCACATCTCCAAGACGATGCAGGCGCTCGTGGCCGAGCGGGAACGGCTGACCGTGGTCCTGCTGCCCGGGTATGCGCCCGACCTCAACCCGGTCGAGGGCATGTGGGCGCACATCAAACGCAGCCTGGCCAACCTGGCCGCCCGCACCCTCAGCGAACTGGAGACCCTGCTCCGCAGGCGGCTCAAGGCGCTGCAGTACCCGGCACAGCACCCTCGGCGGATTTCTCGCCGGGACGGGCCTCACTCTCGACAGACCAGACGCACCCTAATACGCCGAAGTCAGTAAGCGCCCGCTGGGTGAGATCTCCGATGGAAGGGGGGCCGGCCGCTCGACCCGTACGTACGACAGGGGACCCCCGAATCCGCCATGCCGCCGCCTCCCAGCAGCGATACTGGATGCATGGACACGACGATCACCGCCCCCCGCGCCGAGGTGCTGCGGGGCCGCTACCGTAGCCGGCTGCCGGAGCGCTTGCAGGATCTGGCCGGCCCTGTTGAGGGCAACGTGGACCTGCCGCTCCACATCGTCTGGTCCGGGCGGACGAGCTACAGCCTGGACCGTCCGAAGTCCCGCATGACGCTCTACCGGACCGTCCTCGCCGAAGGACTGGGTGAGGACCTGGTGGCTCTCCTGCACCACCGGCTGCTCACCGAGCAGTGGCCCGTGCTGCGGCGCTTGATCAGTCCCTACATCCGCGAGGTCTGGGAGGACGCCTTCCCCGAGCTGCTCCGCACCGCTCCGGCCGACACGACCGCCGCGTGAAGCTCACTCCGCTCCACGAGCGTCTCCTCGCCGACATCCTCGACCTCGGCTCCCCCTACCCTCTGGTCCTCACCGGCGGATACGCCGTGCAGGCACACGGCCTGGTCGAACGCTTCAGCCGTGACCTCGACGTCGCCACCGAGAATCCCGCTCCGATGCAGGAGATCGTCGCCTCACTCACAGCCGGCCTCAGCGCGCGCGGATGGCGGACCACGCACGTCCAGACCGATCCGCTCAGCGGCCGGTTCCTCGTCACCGATCCGGACACCGGCGAGGAGTGCGAGGTCGACGTCCTCAAGGAGGCGTTCTGGGCTCCGCCTGCCCAGACCCCCTACGGCCCCGTTCTTTCCCTCGACGACGTGATCGGCACAAAGGTCCGTGCCCTCGCCGACCGCGGTACCGTCCGCGACCTCATCGACGTCCAGGCCGCATCCCGCCACCGCTCCACCGCCGACCTCGAATCCCTGGGCCGCCGTCGCGCCCACGACGAGTTCAGCCTCGAAGACCTCCGGGACCGGCTGATCGGCGCGGACTGGTACGAGGACGAGGACTACACCGCGTACGGGCTCACCTCCCGGCAGATCGAAGAACTCAAGGCGTGGGCGCTGGAGTGGGCAGAGGATCTGGGTGCGCGGATCCATGACGAGAACGCCTGAGAGGCGGTCGTCGCGTCCAGCCCCTCGGAGATCGTCATGATCGTGGGCTGAGG
>NZ_JAVACL010000109.1:0-3303 GCF_032658145.1 Streptomyces sp. MK7 | reverse complement strand
GAGGCAGCCTGAACGGGTCCGGGCGGCCGTGTACGACGATGAACGAGACGGAAAGTGAGACGGGAGCCGGGGGCGGTGACCTGGAGGATGTCTCGCTGAGGGCCGTAAACCGAGCAATGCGCTGCACAGTCTCCGTGCGCCGGCGTGCAGCCCTCCGGGTCGGGGCAAGGTCCGCGCATACCCCCAACGCGGCTCTCTGTGCAGCCGTCGCCGACACAGCCGCCGAAGCCCTCGCGCTTGCTGAGGTCTACCCCTCCCCCTGTGACCGTAGGACGTCTCAGGCGCCCGAAGAGGCTGAGGCCGAGAGCTGAGCGCCAGCCGTCTGGCGGACCGGGGAGAGGCACCAGACGGCTGTGCGTCCCTCATGCGCGTGAGGCGACACGCGATGGTCGGGGTTGAAGGTCGTCATGCCTAACCTCGCCGTTTCGGTTGGGGCGATGAGGCGTCGCTGAGGGTCAACTGCCGGGTGACCGAGGCGATTTCGGTGCTCGGACATGGCGGAATCCCGGCGCGGTGGTCGGGTTCTCCGGAGTCCTTCAGGTCGTGGGTGGGCAGGGTGGTTTCCGGTCAGCTGCCTGGGCGGGGCAGTGCGGCGAGACGGTGGAATGCCGCGACCAGTTCGTTTCTCCAGGGCCAGGTCGCCGATATCCGCAAGCGTAGGCGTCGGCCGCCGCGGGTGAGGCGGGCAGCGACGTGCAGCAGCCGGTAGCGGAGCTTCTTCGGCTCGGCAGTGGCCAGCTTCCCGTCCAGCAGCAGGACGCGCGTCCAGGCCAGCAGGTCGATCGCTGTGAGGCTGAGTTCGAGCCAGACAGCGTTGACGTCGAAGTGGCGGGAGGGGAAGCGGCCGAAGCCGGTGGTCTTGCCGCACCGGATGTGGTCCTCGACGGTGGCATGCCCGCGGTGGCGGACCTCCAGGAACTGGGCGGAGCCACCACCGGAGTACGGGGTGTCGGTGAGGAACACCTGATGTCGCAGGCCCTCGTCCTGATCGAACAGGGACAGCTGGGCTCCGGGGTGCGGCCGCTCGCGGCGCACGATGATGCGGGTGCCGGCCGGGTAGCCGTCCAGATCAACCAGCCCGGTCAGCTCGGCAACTTCTGCGCCATCACGCAGCGTCCCGTCCTGGTCCAGGGCGGGATGCCAGAGGCGGTCGGGCACCGAGCGGATCGCGCGGCGGACGGGCTCGGTGATGGCGTATCCGACTGAGAAGAAGGTACGGATTCCTCGTTTCCGCAGGTCGCGGACGTGGGTGAGGAAGGCTTTCGCAGATCCGGCACTGTCGGTGCGGACCAGGATGTCGGTGCCGTGCCGGTGAGTGTCGGGGATCTGCGTGAGCGCCTGGTCGAGCACCGCAACGTGATCGGCGGCAGTGTTGGCTCCGGAGTTGCCGGGCCGCAGCCGTCCCGACACGGCCTCGCCGGTGTTTGCGAGGAAACACAGCAGCGGATGGAAGCCGAAGCCGCCCTTGTAGGTCGAGGCAGCCTGCTCTTTCTCGGAGTGGCAGGTGACCAGCGTGGCGTCGAGATCCAGGACCAGGCCGGGAAGCTCTTGTCCGCCGGCCCGAGCGGCAGGTATGCCCTCGCCGGTCTCGGCGGCCTGCATCCAGGCGACTTCCCGGGCTGAAGCGCGAGCCGCTCGCAGCGAAGCGAGTGCAGCCTCGTCGGTGTCGGCGAGCAACCGCCAAGCCGTGGGTGTGGAGGCGACCGGACCGAACACCTCGCCCTGGTCCCGCAGCACGGCCAGATCCGCGATCGCCTCACCGCCGTCGGCGAGCATCACCGCGAGATCGGTGGCGACCCGTCCCGGGTCGTGCCCGGTCCCGCGCGGCCGAAGCGGCCTGAGAGCGGCAGAGTACGCGGCTGTCAGACCAGTGGCATCGGCAAGATCCGCCAGCAACCGTGCCCCGGCATGCCCGACCACCCCCGAACCATCGGCACTGACATGGACCTTGGGACGCAACCCGATACCCTGCACGTAGAAAGTGCCCTCCGCCTGGACCGACAGAACCCCTCAGCAAGGTTCATCGTCCCAGGTCAGGAAGGCACTTTCGCGTTTCCGCCCCCAAGCCAGCCGTACTCAAGTGAAACGGCGAGGTTAGAGGTTGTCCCGTAACCCGTGTGGCGGTTGCTGCGTTGCCTGGGCATGGGTGGGGTGATCTCAGCGGATGATCCAAAGTGGATCGAGCCGTTCTCCGGGCTGTCCGAGGTGCAGTTCGCAAGGCTGGTTGCGTTGGTACGGCGCCGTGGCGGCGACGTTCAGCGCGGCCGCCCGTGGCGACTGCCGCTGGAGGACCGGGTGCTGCTGGTGGCCACGTACTGGCGGACGAACCTCACATTGCGGCAGGTAGCGCCGCTGTTCGGAGTCTCGAAGTCCGCGGCGGACCGCATTCTCGATCACCTCGCACCCCTGCTGGCCATCTCGCCAGCCCGTCGACCACGCAAGGACACCGTCTATATCGTCGACGGCACCCTGGTGCCCACCCGCGACCGCAGCATCGCCGCTTCCAGCAAGAACTACCGGTACTCGACCAACCTGCAGGTCGTCATCGACGCCAACAGCCACCTGGTCGTGGCGATCGGGACCCCGCTGCCCGGCAGCCGCAACGACTGCCGGGCCTTTGCGGAGTCCGGTGTCGACCGGGCCTGCCGCGGCGCCCCGGTCATCGCCGACGGCGGCTACCAGGGCACCGGCCTGCTCATCCCGCACCGCAAACAACGTGGCCAGGCCCATCTCAGCCCGTAGCAGGAGGCGGAGAACGCCGTCCACCGCCGGGCACGCGCCCGGGTTGAACACGCCCTGTCCCGGCTGAAGAATTGGAAGATCCTGCGCGACTGCCGGCTCAAGGGCACCGGCGTTCACCAGGCCATGCTCGGCATCGCCCGACTTCACAATCTCGCTCTCACGGGATGAGCTGGCTCTGGTTCACGGCGAAGGTGTCCCGTCCATCCGGCGTCGTGACCCCGTCCGGCGAAGTGGAGACAGTCACGACTCCGTCGCCGGCCGTCGCCTCGATGTCGCCCTGGACCTCGCACGCCACCGTGACCTTCACCGGGTAGACCGAGTCGGGAGCCAGCTGAGCGACCTGCGCGAAGATCGAGCTCTTGTCGATCAAAGACCAACGTTGGCCCGCAGCGTCAACGAACTGAACCTCGACGATGCCAGGAAACGGCTCGTCATCCACCCAACGAACCGCTTCACACCGCAGCTCAGGCACTCAGGCTCCCGTCCTAGGTCCGGTCCCCAGCGACAACGAGCGCCAGTATGCCTGAGACCCCGGGCCTCGTTACGGGACAACCTTTAGCC
>NZ_JAVACL010000108.1:0-3756 GCF_032658145.1 Streptomyces sp. MK7 | reverse complement strand
ACCCGGGCTGCGATCTCCTTCGCCAGTCGGCCGGCGTCCTGCGATAGCGGCCCGCCCTCTTCCGCCAACGTCACCAGCAGCCGCAGCCGGTCGTGCGCCTCCTGAAGGGTCAGCAGGGCCAGCCGCTCTCCGGCATGCGGCAGCGGGGCGAAGTCGAGCGCCTGGAGGGCGAAGAGGTCATAGTCGTCCATGCCCCAGGAACGGGCTGTGCCGCCCGGCCGTCACCGCCTGGAACGCATCAGCCCCGTCCAGCCGGGGGATGCTGGACGGGGCCGGTACAACAGTGTGGCAGTGGAGGGCGGTCGCCTCCCGGCGAAAGGCTCCACAGGGCTTCAGCCGAACGATCATCCCTGTGGGCAATAGGTGAGACCCGGGGCCACAGTTCCCTTCACCACCACACCCTCCACAACCACCCGCACCCGGTGAATGTTCCCCCCAACCGGTCGGGCGCCCATCGGACCAGGAAGCAACCACCCCTGCCCCTCCGCGCATCGCCTACGCGCTGCGGCGGGGTTTCCTAACCGCCGTCTTCTTCCCCGAGGTCGCGTAGCCCTCCACCTGGTTGACCAAATGGGCGGGCTGGAGCGGATCCCGGCCGCCCATGCGTCCCGCCGCGTCCCTCATCTCGGCAGGCCCAGGTTCTCCCGCTTGTCCGCGAGCGAGACCTCGGGATGGTTCAGGTCGAACGTCGGGGACTCGCTACGGATGACGGGCAGGGTGACGAAGTTGTGCCGGGGCGGCGGGCAGGAGGTCGCCCACTCCAGCGAGCGTCCGAAGCCCCACGGGTCGTCGACCCCGACCTTCTCGCCGTACTTGGCCGTCTTCCACACGTTGTAGAGGAACGGCAGCACCGACAGGCCCAGCAGGAAGGAACCGATGGTGGAGATCATGTTCAGCGTGGTGAAACCGTCGGCCGCGAGATAGTCGGCGTACCGGCGCGGCATGCCCTCCGCACCCAGCCAGTGCTGCACCAGGAACGTGGTCTGGAAGCCGACGAACAGCATCCAGAAGTTCATCTTGCCCAGGCGTTCGTCGAGCATTTTGCCGGTCCACTTCGGCCACCAGAAGTAGAAGCCGGCGAACATCGCGAAGACGACCGTGCCGAACACCACGTAGTGGATGTGCGCCACCACGAAGTACGAGTCCGACACCTCGAAGTCCAGGGGCGGTGAGGCCTGTAGGACGCCAGTCAGACCGCCGAAGAGGAAGGTCACCAGGAAGCCGCAGGCGCACAGCATCGGCGTCTCGAAGGACAACGACCCCTTCCACAGGGTGCCGATCCAGTTGAAGAACTTCACTCCCGTCGGCACGGCGATCAGGAAGCTCATGAAGGAGAAGAACGGCAGCAGCACCCCGCCGGTGACGAACATGTGGTGCGCCCACACGGTCACGGACAGACCCGTGATGGAGATGGTCGCGCCGACCAGGCCCATGTAGCCGAAGATCGGCTTGCGGGCGAAGACGGGGATGATCTCGGTGACGATGCCGAAGAACGGCACCGCGATGATGTACACCTCGGGATGGCCGAAGAACCAGAAGAGGTGCTGCCACAGCAATGCCCCTCCATTGGCGGCGTCGAAGACATGGGCGCCGAACTTGCGGTCCGCCTCCAGCGCGAGCAGCGCGCCCGCCAGGACGGGGAAGGCGAGCAGCACCAGGACGCTGGTGAGCAGCACGTTCCAGGTGAAGATCGGCATGCGGAACATGGTCATGCCCGGCGCACGCATGCAGATGATCGTGGTGATGAAGTTGACCGCGCCCATGATCGTGCCGAAGCCGGACAGGGCCAGGCCCATAATCCAGAAGTCGGCGCCGATGGTGGGCGAGTGCTCCGCGTTGTTCAGCGGGGCGTAGGCGAACCAGCCGAAGCCGGCGGCACCGTCCAGGGTGAGGAAACCGCCGAGAACAATCAGCGAGCCGAACAGATAGAACCAGTAGGCGAGCATGTTCAGCCGCGGGAAGGCCACGTCCGGGGCGCCGATCTGCAGCGGCATGATCCAGTTGGTGAAGCCGGCGAACAGCGGCGTAGCGAACACCAGCAGCATGATCGTGCCGTGCATCGTGAAGAACTGGTTGTACTGCTCGGTCGACATGATCTGCAGGCCCGGGCGGGCCAGTTCCGCACGCATCAGCAGCGCCAGGATGCCACCGAACAGGAAGAACGTAAACGAGGTGGTCAGATACAGCGAACCGATCCTCTTGTGATCGGTCGTCGTCACCCACTTCAACACCACAGCGCCCGGCCGCAGGACACGACGGGGGCCGGCGGCTTCCGGTGTGCTGTGCTGAACGTCTGTCATGCGGCCCGTGACACGCTTTCTCTCAAGGCATGGATGCGCGAGCTCCGCAGGGCTCGGCACCATCTTTGCGCCCGGTGCACGCGAAGCGGCCGGCTGCCGCCGCCGAAAGGCCCTGTAACCGGGCGAATGCACCCGGTCGGCCTAGGGCCCGACCGTACTCACGGAGCAGGACAGGAGTTGGTTCCGGCCCACCCGCTCCCCCGGCACCTCCGCCATGACGTGCACGAGACGGAGCTGCTCGCGCCGGCTTCCCTGCAGGCCAGCGGGTGAGGGAGCGCCTGCCAGGTCGGTCGTCATCCCTCGACCATCCCCGTGGAGTTGCGTCGCAACGCGGCTGCTCGCGGAGGCAAGCTCGACTACCGGGCGTCGGTCGCGCAGTGGAGGGCAGAGCTGATGGCGCGACACCCCAAGCAGCCCAAGCTGGTCAGGAACCAGCGTCGTCGCGCGACCATCCGCTTTCCGTGAGCGGATTGTTCACCTTTGCGACGAGGACATGTTGGCGTATTTCCCGGTGCCTGTCGTGTGCTCTGCACGGGTGAGCGGAGGCGACCATACGGTGCATCGTTTCGGTAGAGCCCTCGTAGAGCTGCCGTGCATCTGGGATGAAATGGCGGGAAAGAAATGTCCGTCTCTCAACGGAGTGTGATCTGTATGGCTTCGGACTTCGAAGGCAAGAAACTCGTCGCGATCGGTGGCGCCAGCGGCATGGGATTTCAAACCGCGCAGAACGTCATCGAGAAGGGCGGTAGCGCGGTCATCGTGGGCCGCCCCGGCCAGAAACTCGACGACGCCGTGGCAAGCCTGTCACGTTCGGGCAGCGCATGGTCGATCGCAGCTGACCTGACGAACCGGGACCAGGTCGTCGAGGCGCAGAATCAGCTGGCGCAGAACCACTCCGACGCCACTCTCCTCGTCAACTCGGCGGGGTTCTTCCTGCCCAAGCCGTTCCTCGACTACGAGGTCGCGGACTACGACTCCTATCACGATCTGAACAGGTCGACGTTTTTCCTGACACAGACCATCGTCCGCGGCATGATCGCCGCAGGCCAGGGCGGCGCCATCGTGAACGTGGGCAGCATGTGGGCGCACCAGGCACTCGCCGTGACACCCTCATCGGCCTACTCGATGGCCAAGGCGGGCCTGCACGCCCTCACCCACAACCTGGCCATCGAGCTCGCCAGCGAGCGCATCCGTGTGAACGCTGTTGCTCCCGCCGTCACCAGGACGCCCCTGTTCGAGAAGGTCTTCCCCGCGGACCAGCTGGACGGCGCGATGGAACAGCTGAGCGGGCTGCAGCCCCTGGGCCGGGTCGGCACCCCCCAGGACGTGGCCTCCGCGATCGTCTTCCTCCTCTCGTCGGCCTCGAGCTGGACGACCGGCGCCATCCTCAACGTCGACGGCGGGGTCATGGCAGGCCGCAATTAAAACCTCTCCCGTAACCGGTCCACGCGACCGG
>NZ_JAVACL010000107.1:0-3778 GCF_032658145.1 Streptomyces sp. MK7 | reverse complement strand
CGGGTGCCGCGGGCGGCGTCGACTCTGGTCTGCAACTCCTCCAGCAGCTCGTCGAGCCGCAATGACACCGGACCCCCGGTGTCATGCGCCACGGTAACGGTGCGGCGTGGAGCGACGGACACGGGACCCGGTGGCAGGTGGCCGAGTCGGCAAGTGACCAGGTGCGGCGGGACGACCCGGAGCCGGTACGGCCGCGGTGTCACGCCCGCTGTGCCACGACGGCCACCGGGCACTGGGCGTGGTGCAGCAGCGAGTGGGCCGTGCGGCCGAGCTGGAGGCCGAAGTGGCCCGTTCTGTGCCGCGCCCCGACGACCACCAGATCGGCGGCGGCCGAACGGTGCACGAGCGCCCGGTGCGCCGGCCCCTCGGCCGTCGCAGGGCGCACCCGTACCGCCGGATGGGCGGCGATCGCCTCGCTCAGCAGTTCCTCCAGTTCGGCGGTGGCCCGCTCCTCGGGCTCGCGGGCCGCTTCCCCGGCCGCCGTGCCGCCGCCGGCCGTCCTGAGCACGGGGCGCCGCCAGGCCCGTACCACGTCGAGGACGCAGCCGCGTGCCTCGGCCTCGCGGAAGGCGAACCGCACGGCCTCGCCGCTGGTGCCGGGCTCGCCGGCGCCGAGCAGGATCCGCTCGTGGGTGCCGGCCAGGCCGGCGGCGTCACCGCGCACCACGACCACCGGGCACTGGGCCCGGCCCGCCACGGCCAGCCCCACCGAGCCGAGGAGCAGCCCCTTCAGCTCGCCGCGCCCGCGGCATCCGGTGATCAGCGCGGAGGCGTGATTGCCCTCGCCCAGCAGGCCGGTCACCGCGTCCTCGGGGAGGACGTCGGTGGTCACCTTCACGTCCGGGCCGCGCAGCCGGGCCCGCTGTGCCGCGGAGGCGATCAGCTGCTCCGCCCTGAGCTGCTCCCAGGGACGGTCGGCACCGTCCGCCGGGGCGACGCCCTCGTAGCGCTCCCAGAGCGAGGCGTACACCAGCCGCAGCGGCAGAGCCCGCCGGGCGGCCTCGTCCACCGCCCAGTCGACCGCCGCCAGACTCGCGTCCGACCCGTCGACGCCCACGACCAGGGGCAGTTCCACCGTCTCCACCGCCTTTCGCCGCCCTGCCTCGTCGCTCACATCGCTCGGCAGGAGGTTCCGCTGCCACCGTCGCACCCCGCACGCCCGGGCGCGAGGGCGGTCCGCCCCCGTTTCGGGGACCTGCGGCCCATCGGCGCCGGCCGGGCCGAACGACCCTGGCGCCGGGGCGGTCCGTGTGGTGTCCTGAAAGCGGCGGGAAGGACCGCCCGGAAAGACGCGGAGAAGCGGCACCGGCCGCGCACCGCGCAATCAGGATCCGCGAGAAGCGGATGGTCCTTCCCGTCCTTTCGTGTCGTCCCTCCATGCTTTCGTGTCGTCCCTCCATGCCGCCCTTTTCGCGTCGCCCCTCTCGTGTCGTCCTTCGTCGTCCTTCCGTGTCGCCGCTCCCCGCCGCCCGGGCCGAAGGTCCCCGAAGCGGGTCCGTTCGGCCCGTGGCGCCGGTGCCCGCCCGGGCGGAGCCTGAAAGCAGCAGGCCCACGGCCTCGTCCGACGGGAACGAAGGGAGTCGGTGCGATGACCTCCACCACCACTCTGGCCACGGCACTGCCGGCCCGGCACCGCGAACGGCTCATGGATCTGGGCCGTGAGGTGTTCTTCGACGTCGGCAGCCGGCTGTTCGAGGAGGGTCGGCACGCCGACCGGTTCTGGATCGTCGAGACCGGTACCGTCGCCCTCGACCTGCACGTCCCCGGGCGCCGCCCCGCCGTCATCGAGTCCGTGGGACATGGAGAACTGCTCGGCTGGTCCTGGCACTTCCCGCCGTACGTGTGGCAGCTGGGCGCCGAGGCCATGAGCCCGGTCCGGGCCTACGAGTTCGACGCCGACGCCGTGCGGATGCTGTGCGCCGCGGATCCCGAGTTCGGTCGGGCGGTCGCCGTCTGGGTCGGGAAGGTGGTCGCGCACCGGCTGCACTCGGCCCGTGTCCGGCTCCTCGACCTCTACGCCCCGTACGGCAGCGGGACCAGGTGACGAGCGCGGCCTGAAGGGCCGCGCGAGCCATCGCACCGACACTCCGAGGAGGAGATCATGGACGGCAGCCCGCACATCGTGAGCGACGTGATGACGCACACCGTCGTGGCGGTGGGGCGCGACGCCCCGTTCAAGGACATCGTCGGCCTCATGGGGCAGTGGAAGGTCAGCGCGCTGCCCGTGCTGGAGGGCGAGGGCCGGGTGATCGGCGTCGTCTCGGAGGCCGATCTGCTGCCCAAGGAGGAGTTCCGCGACAGCGATCCCGACCGGTTCACGCAGCTGCGCCGCCTGTCCGACCTGGCCAAGGCGGGCGCGCTGACCGCCGGGGAACTGATGAGCAGCCCCGCCGTCACCGTCCACCCGGACGCCACCCTCGCCGAGGCGGCCCGGATCATGGCCCAGCGCAGGGTCAAGCGGCTGCCCGTGGTCAACGAGCAGGGCATGCTGGAGGGCGTGGTCAGCCGGGGGGACCTGCTGAAGGTCTTCCTGCGGACGGACGACGACATCGCCGAGGAAATCCGGCGGGAAGTCGTCGTCCCGCTCTTCCCCTCCCTCGCCGAACGGATCCAGGTGACGGTCTCCGACGGCCTCGTCACCCTCACCGGCCACATCAGGGACACCTCGCTCGTGCCGGTTGCCGCCCGGCTGGTGCGCGCCGTGGAAGGCGTCGTCGACGTCGAGTGCCGGCTGAGGAGCGACACGGCGCTCGCCGTGCCCGAGTGACATGGCGATGCGAACCTAGGGCATGACCCACACGAAGGCGGCGAAGCTGCCGCGCAAGACGTACGAGAAGGAACTGCTGCGCCTGCAGACGGAGTTGGTCCAGGTCCAGGAGTGGGTACGGGCGACCGGTGCCCGGCTGGTGGTGGTGTTCGAGGGGCGGGACGCGGCCGGCAAGGGCGGCACGATCAAGCGGCTGACCGAGCACCTCAATCCGCGCGTCGCCCGGATCGCGGCGCTGCCCAAGCCGACCGAGCGCCAGCGCACCCAGTGGTACTTCCAGCGGTACGTCGAGCAGTTGCCGGCCGCCGGGGAGATCGTGCTCTTCGACCGGTCCTGGTACAACCGGGCCGGAGTCGAGCGTGTGATGGACTTCTGCACCGAGGAGGAGTACCACCGGTTCCTGCACCAGTGCCCGGCCTTCGAGCGGATGCTCGTGGAGGACGGGATCCTGCTGCGCAAGTACTGGTTCTCGGTGAGCGACGCCGTGCAGGAGGAGCGCTTCCGGCGCCGTCTGGAGGACCCGCTGCGGCGGTGGAAGCTGTCGCCGATGGACCTGGAGTCGATCACCCGCTGGGAGGCGTACTCACAGGCCAAGGACGAGATGATGGCGCACACCGACATCCCCGAGTCGCCCTGGTACGTCGTGGAGAGCGACGACAAGCGCCGCGCGCGGCTGAACATGATCGCTCATCTGCTGAGCACCCTGCCGTACCACGACGTCTCGCCGCCCGTGCCGGAGCTGCCGGAGCGGCCGGAGCCGACCGGGTACGAGCGTCCGCCGCGCGATCTGCGGACCTACGTTCCCGATCACGCGGCGGACTTGTGAGCCGGCTCGTGAGCGGACCTGTGACCTGACGCCGGCGGCCGGCCCCTCGGCAGGTCCGGTGTCGGGCGCCGGTCTGCGGGAGTCCCGCCGTGGCGTGGGCGGGACTCCCGCCGCGGGGTCAGCTGCCGGACGGGGTGCCGGCGTCGCTCAGCGGCGCGTGCCAGACCAGCCTGGTCCCCCCGCCG
>NZ_JAVACL010000106.1:0-4101 GCF_032658145.1 Streptomyces sp. MK7 | reverse complement strand
TCACGCATTCCTTCGTCGCCCGTTGTGCGTTCTCATCAGGCAGACGAGGTAGCCCCTGCATGTGTGACAGCTCAGACGCCCAAGAGTTTGTCGGGATTGAGAACCCTGCGGTACGCGGCGATCAGACCGTCGGTGATCTGAACCGTGTCAACGGAGTAGACCCGGCCTTCCCGATGGAACACGAGGGCGAGCTCGCCGCCGACCTCGGCGAAGTCGATGCGGTCCGGGTGCCACTGGCGCCCCGTACGCACCATGACCTCGGCAACGCGCTCGCCGCCGTGGATGAGCTTGCGTGCCGCCGAGACCTTGCCGCCGCCGTCGGTGATGTAGACGGCATCCGGGTGCAGGAGCCTGACCAGGCCGGCCAGGTCCCCGGCCATGTAGGCGGCGCGGAAGACGGTGAGGACGCGTTCGCGCTCCGCCTTCGACGCCTGCGGCATGGACCGCTTGGCTTTGGCCATCTGCCGTCGTGCCCGCGAGGCGAGCTGCCGGGCGCCTGGTACGGAGACGTCCAGGACTTCGGAGATCCGGCCGAACTCAATGCCGAAGACATCGTGCAGGACGAAGGCCACCCGCTCCGGCGGAGACAGCTCTTCCATGATCAGGAGCATCGCCGAGCTGACGGACTCGTCGACGAGTACCGGCTGCGACGCGTCCGGCCCTGTCAGCAGCGGTTCGGGCAGCCACGGCCCGACATAGGTCTCCCGGCGGACACGGGCACTCTTGAGGATGTCGTACGACCGTCGTGCGGCCACCGTCACCAGCCAGGCCCGCAGATCACCGATGTCCTGCAGATCCGCTCCGGCTGCCCGCAGCCACACGTCCTGGGTCACGTCCTCGGCATCGGCCACACTCCCCAGCAGCCGGTAGGCCACACCGAAAACCGCGGGCCGGTGCCTCTCCCATCCGGCTCCGAGGGGGTCCTCCTGCCCGGACCGTCCGAGCCCGTGCCCGTCACCCATACAGATCGCAACCTCCTCAAACGTGCGGACCCAGCGTAGCCAGCCGAACTCTGCCGACGTCCTCGACGGGCCGTCCGCGGTTGGGCGACCGCACGGTCCTGAACGGCATCGTGTGGAAGTTCCGGACCGGAGTGGCCTGGTGGGACGTGCCGGAGCGATACGGGTCGTGGACCACCCTGCACACCCGCTTCCGCCGCTGGGCCAAGGACGGCACATTCAAGCAAATGTTGCAGGCCGCGCAGGCCAAGGCGGATGCGGCCGGCGACATCGACTGGCTCGCCTCGGTCGACTCCACCATCGTCCGCGCCCACCAGCATGCCGCCGGAGCTCGAACAGGGGGCTCCGAAACCAGGCACTCGGCCGCTCGCGCGGCGGGCTGACCAGCAAGCTCCACTTGGCGGTCGACGGACTCGGCCGCCCGCTCGCCCTGGTCCTCACCGGCGGGACACCAACGGCTGCACCCAGTTCAGCACCCTGCTCGGTGGCGCAACATCGCCCACACCATCCCTGAGCACGCGGATCAGATTTCCAACCGACTCCGGCGCGGCCGTTCCGGCGGCCGCCCGCCGCCGTTCGAAAAGTAGCTCTACAAGCGCCGGAACGCCCTTATTCCAGAAGGCTCTTGTAGCCGAGCGCGACGTCTTGGAGGAGCGAGGAGACAGGCGGCTGACCGGCTCCGCCGGGCCCGGGACGACGTAACAGCCTCAGCGCCCGGCAGCTGAAGGCATACCCGGTAGGGACCGGCGGCCCCATATGCCCCCGACCGGGCCGCCACGATTGCCGGTCCCGGTCCACAGGCTTGCCCTGACGCGACTTGAGTGACCTGTCCACCGACCCGACCGATGGCGCCTGCGCGCAGCTCCACCGTGCCTATGCGTTGTAGACGGTCCGTAGATCCGCCGGTGCTTCACTTGCGCCGAAAGGCGTCGTCAACGGTATCCGAGCGCGCGACGCGCCACGGGCCACCCCGACGGAGGATTGGGATGACAACAATCCCAGAGACGGAACTGATCGCACGGCACCAGGGGGGAACCAAGGGAAGATCCATCACTGGATGGCTGACTACCACCGATCACAAGAGGATCGGAACCCTCTATTTGGTCACGTCCTTCGTCTTCTTCCTCGTCGGCGGCGTTTTTGCCCTGGTGATGCGAGCGGAGCTTGCTCGACCAGGCCTCCAGATACTCTCCACCGAGCAGTTCAATCAGGCCTTTACCGCGCACGGCACCATCATGCTGTTGGTGTTCGCGACACCGCTGTTCGCCGGATTCGCGAACTGGATCATGCCGCTGCAGATCGGCGCCCCGGATGTTGCCTTCCCGCGTCTGAACATGCTGGCTTACTGGTTCTACCTCTTCGGATCCCTCATCGTACTGTCCGGGTTCCTCACGCCCGACGGCTCGGCACATTGGGGCTGGACCGGCTACGCCCCCTTGTCCGAGCCCCTGCGGTCGCCCGGTGCCGGAGGCGACCTGTGGATCATGGGGCTTGTCCTGTCGGGGTTCGGAACCATCCTCGGATCGGTCAACTTCATCACCACGATCATCTGTATGCGGGCGCCCGGCATGACCATGTTCCGCATGCCGATCTTCACATGGAACGTCCTGCTCACGGCAGTCCTGGTGCTGCTGGCCTTCCCTCCGCTGGCGGCGGCTCTCCTGGCTCTGGAGGCGGACCGGAAGTTCGGCGCGCACGTGTTCGACCCCGCCAACGGAGGGGCCCTGCTCTGGCAGCACCTGTTCTGGTTCTTCGGCCATCCCGAGGTCTACATCATCGCCCTGCCCTTCTTCGGCATCGCGACCGAGATTCTGCCGGTCTTCAGCCGAAAGCCGGTGTTCGGCTACGTGGGGCTCGTCGCGGCCACTATCGCGATCGCCGGCCTCTCCGTGACCGTCTGGGCCCACCACATGTTCGTCACGGGCGGTGTCCTGCTGCCTTTCTTCTCCTTCATGTCGTTCCTGATAGCCGTTCCCACAGGCGTGAAGTTCTTCAACTGGGTCGGCACAATGTGGAGGGGGTCTCTCTCCTTCGAAACCCCCATGCTGTGGACCACGGGTTTCCTCGTCACATTCCTCTTCGGTGGCCTCACGGGAGTCCTGGAAGCGTCCCCACCCCTGGATTTCCACATCTCCGACTCCTACTTCGTCGTGGCGCACTTTCACTACACGCTTTTCGGGACAGTCGTGTTCGCTATGTTCGCCGGCTTCTACTTCTGGTGGCCGAAATTCACCGGCAAGATGCTCGATGAGAGGATCGGGAAGATCCATTTCTGGACACTTTTCATCGGCTTTCACCTCACATTCCTTGTCCAGCATTGGCTGGGCGTGGAAGGAATGCCGCGGCGTTACGCCGACTATCTGGCGTCCGACGGCTTCACCGCTCTCAACACGGTCTCGACGATCGGCTCGTTCCTGCTCGGCGGATCTATGCTCCCGTTCCTGTACAACGTGTGGAAGACCTCGCACTACGCCCCGCGCGTGAGCGAGGACGATCCCTGGGGGTACGGCCGTTCCCTGGAGTGGGCCACGACGTGCCCGCCACCCCGCCACAACTTCGCCTCCCTGCCCAGGATCCGTTCGGAGTCCCCGGCCTTCGACCTGCACCACCCGGAGTTCCAGGCACTGGAACGAGACGGCTCAGGCCACCGCGGATCCAGGTCCCCGCTGGAACCGGGAGACGGATGAAGCGCGACCCGCTGACCGATCCGGCAGCAGGCACGAGGACAGCCCGGCCTCTACGAGACGGACAGGACCCCCGCGGGGCGGACCAGGCCCCGCCACGACACCGACGTCGGTCTACTGGATGGCCAAGGCGGGCCTGCACGTTCTCACCCACAACCTGCTCACCCAGCTCCTGTTCGAGAAGGCCATTCCTGCGGACCAGTTGGACGCCGTAATGGAGCAGTTGAGCGGCCTGCACCCGCTCGGCAGGGTGGGCCGGGCCCCGGGCCGTAGCGGCAGCGATCGTGTTCCTCCTGACCCCAGCATCCAGCTGGACTACAGGAGCCACCCCGAACATCGACGGCGGCTTCACAGCCGGCCGGACTAGGGCGTGTTTCGAAAGTCCCTCCCCCGGCCTTCGGCCGGGAGGTGCCCCCAGGCCCGCGACGCCTGGCACGGCACCTCGCCGCGTTGTCGGG
>NZ_JAVACL010000105.1:0-4460 GCF_032658145.1 Streptomyces sp. MK7 | reverse complement strand
AACGTCCTGCCACACCATGCATGTGAAGGTAAGACAAGCCGACAGGTGACGGTCGAGCCGCAGGTAAGAACGGGTAGCACGGCCGACGCCAGTAGGGCGATTCGGCACCGGTGTTTTCTGGCAGAGAGCGGCTCGACCCACCCGTCACCGACGCCGAGGCCTTTCCGAACCAGAGGATGGATGAGTCTCATGGCGCTCTTTGCGAAGCGGATCATGCCTGAGGAGGCGGTCGCAGGTCCTGCCGCCGGGGTCGGCCGTGCAGCCCTGGCTGCGGTGCTCGTGGCGCCTGAACACTCGCGTCTGTCCGATACCGCCTGCGCTGGTCCTGCTCGCGTCGATCCTCGTCTTGAGGCTTGCCTCGTCCAGCGTGCCGACGCGGCTGTACGCGTTGTACCGAGCCCAGTGCCGGTTCTCACCCATCCCGACCACCGCGGTATTCGGGAGCCATGCGGTGTCGACGCAGCCGGCCCTGCTGATGCCGGGCGAGCTGTCGGGCTACGCGGGGGCCGTCGTCCCGCGCTCTTGGTGTCCCTCGCCGCGCGGGCTGACCGTGCGGCGGTGACGCCCGGCATGAAGAGTGCCTCATGACCTCCTTGCCCGGTCACCGTGTCTCCGGCCTGAGGCGGATTGTGATGAATCGGATGCGCCGGCTCACCGCATGGTTGCGCCGCCGGGATCCGGTCCTGGCGGCCACGCGGCGCGCGGTCAGGGCCACGGTGGCGCTGCCTCTCCTGTTCGCGTTGTGCACCCAGGTCTTCCATGCGCCGGTCGCCGCTACCTTCGCTGCGTTCGGTGCGTTCTCGATGCTTCTGCTGGTCGAGTTCACCGGTCCCCTGGCCCAGCGGATGCGGGCGCATGTGGCACTCGCTGTTGCGTGGGTGGTGCTGGTTTCGCTGGGTACCCTCGCGGCCCGGTCAGTCTGGAGCGCGGCGGTGGCGACGGTGTTGGTGGGCTTCGTCGTGCTCTTCTCGGGCGTGGTCAGCTCGGTTCTGGCCGGCGCCGCGACGTCGCTGCTGCTTGCGTTCATCCTGCCGGTGGCGACCCCCGCGCCGCTGGGGCAGTTGCCCGAACAACTGATGGGCGTGGTGCTTGCGGCGGGGGCGTCCATGCTCGCAGTCTGGCTGCTATGGCCGAGGCCGCAGGGCGACCCGCTCAGTGGGCCGGCGGCGCGGGTCTGCCGGGCGGCGGCGGCCCAACTGCGTGCCGAAGCGGACTACTTCGCGGGTCGGTCCCGCGCAACGGCGTTCCGTAAGTGCCGTGCTTGCGCTGCGGAGACCGAGTCGAGTGCACAAGAGCTGCGGCAGGCCTTCACCGCCACCCCTTACCGGCCCACAGGTCTGTCGACCGAGTCTCGGGCTCTGGTCCGCCTGGTCGATGAGCTGACCTGGCTGAGTACGCTCCTGGCGGAGGCCGCTCCCGTAGTGGAGGACGGCCCATTGGGCACCTCGGGGTCGTCGGAGGTACGCAAGGCTGCTGCGGAAGTTCTGGATCTGTCGGCGCAGTTGCTCGATGACCCAGACGACTCACCGGAGCGGCTGCTGGCCAAAGCGGCGGAGCTTCGGAAGGCCTTGACTGCGCTGGAGGATGAGGCCGTCAGCCGCATGCCGACGCCACGCGCCGGGGACGCCGGCGAGCCTGACCTCGACACCTTCATCGACAGCCTTGACGTGTCGTTCCGGGCTCAGGGGGTGGCCTTCGTCGTCCTGCAGATCGCGCAGAACGTCAGCACCGCCCGCGCTGCTCACCAGCGCAGTTGGCGGGATCGCCTGCTCGGCCGTGTAACAGGGGCGCCCGACGGGCCGCTGACCAGCGCAGCGGAGCGTGCGGCCGCGCATGTGGCACCGCACTCGGTGTGGCTGCACAACAGCATTCGCGGTGCCATCGGCCTGGGTATCGCGGTCGTGCTGGCCGACGTGACCGGTGTCGAGCACGCCTTCTGGGTCATGCTCGGCACCCTGTCAGTTCTGCGTTCCAACGCGCTCAACACCGGGCAGAACGCTTTTCGTGCCCTTGGCGGGACCTTGGTCGGTTCGGTCGTGGGCGTCGCTGTTCTTCAGCTCATCGGACACAACACGACTCTGTTGTGGATCTTGCTGCCGCTCGCGGTGATGTTCTCAGGTGTCGTTCCGGCGGTGATCTCGTTCGCTGCCGGGCAGGCGGCCTTCACTCTCACAATAGTGATCTTGTACAACATCGCACAGCCTGCCGGCCTTTCGGTGATCCTGTTCCGCATCGAGGACATCGCGCTCGGCTGTGCCGTGAGCTTGGTCGTTGGCTTGTTCTTCTGGCCACGGGGCGCCTCCGCGGCGGTCAGCAAGGCGCTGGCGGGGGCGTACGCCGACAGTGCGCGATATCTGCTCGCCGCGGTGGACTATGCGGTCTCGTGCTGTGCCCTCGGGCCCGCGGCCATCCAGGTTCCGCAGGAGGGCCGGCAGGCGGCGGCCGCGGCACGCCGGCTGGACGATGCCTTCCGGACGTACTTGGCCGAACGCGGGGCCAAGTCTGTTCCTCTGTGCGAGATGACGACCCTGGTCGCTGGTGTTGTCGGGCTCCGGTTGGCCGGAGACGCGGTCCTGGAACTGTGGCGGCGGTCCGCAGACAGAGCATCGCTCGACGACCGTGCCGCCGCGCAGAAGGAACTGATCATCATGGCGGAGCGGATCCTGCGGTGGTACCAGAGTCTGGCGGCCGGCCTGGAGAACGACGAAGGGCCGGTGCCCGAGCCGCTGAACTCCGACCCGAAAAACAACTCCCGGCTGGTCGAGGCGGTTCGCCGTGACCTGCACGATGCGGACGGACAGGCGACGGGGACCGGCGTGCGCATCATCTGGACCAGTAACCATTTGGAAGCGGCCCGCCGCCTTCAGGTGCCGATCGCAGCAGCGGCCGGCGACGCCGTCACTCGGGTTACCGTGTTCGGATCGGCTTGAGATCCATGGTGGTGCGCCGACTGTTCATGCCCCTGGCTTCAGGACTGCCACTGGTCGTATGCATCTCCGCACCAAAACCCACAACAGCCAAGGTCTGAAGGCATAGTTGCCGACCTTCAAACGAGGCACGACCCCGAAAACAGCGCTCATCCGGCAAGTCGATGCCTCACCAGCGTCGCCCTGCTCGCCGGGACGGAGGAAGCATTCCTCGCGTACCCAGATGCCGACATCATCAGCTTCCTGAGGCTGTCCGTAGAAAGATGACGTCACGATCCTCGCCGTCGCCCCCCAGCACCGACGACACCACATGGGCACCGCCCACAGACCACTCGCCTGCCTCGTACCGGATCTGCTCGCGAAACCGCCACCGCTCCACTGTCAACCCACCACTCTGACAACAGCCCGAAGAGCTCGGTCATGGCTCAACGGTGGGCCGCGACATGAGACCGGGAAGCAGTCGTGGGGGCAGCGAGCGGCAATCGCTCGACTCGCGTCCCGCCACGGCGCGGATCGCCGAGTTCATCGCGATCTTCTACGACATTCAGATCCTCTGGGAGCGCGACGCGGGCGTCCTGGCCAAACTCCTCATCCGCACGCCGAGGACGGCGGTGGCGGCGGGCCGCGCATTCACGACCAGGCTGCTCGGGATGGTGCTGGTGCTGGACTCCGCATTCTCCTGCTGTCTGTCGATCACCATCGCGGGGATCGTACGGCCCGGGACCGTTTGATGGGCATCGGCCAGGCCCTCACGATGCCCCTGTTCTTTGAGTCCACCGCCCTGTGCCCGCTCAGCGTGATGCCGGCTGGCTGAGGGCTGCCAGCTGCATGAGACCACTGTCATACGAGGTCGACGCCCTGCGTGGCCGCTTGACCGGGTCTCCTGCACACCTTCTGACAGACGTGACAGTCCTGGTGGTCGCCGCCGTGGTGACGACCGCCGTCACTCGGCCGGCCGGCGCGCTGAGCGGCAACATATGGGCGCGCTTGGAGATCGTTTCCCCGAGTTCCCGCGACCTGCAGCGCCAACGGTTTGGGTGCGGCGGGTCGGGCACCGGTGTCCACGACCGTGGCCGGCGGCACTGTGGCATGACCGGGGCCCGATGTCCTGGTCGACGACGGTCCCGCCGCCGGCGGCATATCCGGGTGCAGCACCTGGAAGGCGAGGTGCTTGCCGCGGCCGTCCTGCTGAGCGGATCGGCGCGTCCACACTTGTCTGGGACGAGCGCTACGGCCGGCGTACCGCAGTCAGCCGGCGCCACCCGATCGGGAAGGGGACCGGCGCCCGCCAGAGGGCGGCACTCTTGAGTGTGTCGGCCGTACAAGCCTCCTGTTGCCTCGAACCAGGCCCCCGGTCTGTTCTCCTGTGTCGTCTGAAAGCCCCGCCCGGAGCAACCGAAGAGTTTGCTCTCCGGGCGGGGCGTCTGGGGAGGGAAGGAGGATCCACGGTCCTAGCTTGACTCTGTCGGGGATCTTGGTGTCGGTGGAGTCGACTGCCCAGGGTTCGCCAGGACTTCGGGCGAGGGATCTCGT
>NZ_JAVACL010000104.1:0-4642 GCF_032658145.1 Streptomyces sp. MK7 | reverse complement strand
GTGAAGACCAAGCGTGCGTGGAGGGTGTAGACGACGCTCCTTCCCCTGCGTACATCTGTCGGCCCATTGTCTGGTGTGGATGTTCCGGGAAGGGATGTCCTTGGACCGGCGTCCAGACGAGAATCCCGGCCCGATTACGGCGGGCCGGGATTCTGTGTTGTGCGCCTGGCTGGAGGGCGCCGGCACGATTACGGCGGGCCGGGGTTATCCAGCGTGCGCGTCACGCGGTTGCTGGTTTTAGTCTTCGTCGTATCCTCCGTATCCGCCGCCCTCGCCCTTCTCGTCGTGGTGGCGCTTGATGACGCGGAAGCTGCCGAAGACTCCGTTCTTGACCTTTACGGCGTCCTCCATCTCCTCGTGGTGCTTCTTGTGGTGCTCGCCCTTCCCGTGCTCACCCTTCTCGTGCTCGCCCTTCTCGTGCTCGCCCTTCTCGTGCTCGCCCTTCTCGTGTTCGCCCCTCTCGTGCTCGCCCCTCTCGCAGTTCTCATCCTCGTCCTCGTCGTGGAGCTTGCCCGGGCAGACGGCGTTGGCCTCGCTGTGGGGGCCGACGGTGGCGATGGGCGCGCCGTTGTCGCAGGTGACGCCGCGGAAGAATTCGACGGTGTTGCGGCTTTCGTTACGGATGTTGAAGCTGGTGGAGCCCAGGCCGCTGACGACGACGATGCAGCCGTCGGGGCGGCCGGAGAAGCTGCGCTCGTTGATCTGGATCCTGCCCTCCTTGTGATGGCGCCTGCCCTCGTGCTCGTTGCCCCGGCGCTCGTTGCCTTCGTTGCCCTTGCCGCTGTTGCCGCTGTTGCCGCCCTCCCCGCCCGTGAGGGCCTGGGCGGGGACGGCGACCGGGGCCACCTGGGCCTGGGGAGCGGGGACGGCCGCGGCGTAGGTGATGCCGGTGGCGGTCAGTGCCGCGGCGGCCGCGACGGCCGTGGCGATCGCGTGGGAACGGGTCATGATCATGTCGTTTGTGCTCCTTCTCGGATTCAGAGACAGGCCCGCTGTGACAGCCGGTGCGTGATTGAACGTACTAAGACCCCCCATTGCTGTCATATCGAGCAATTCGGGATCTCCGGCTTGGAGGGCTGATCGGGTATGCAGAGGCCCTTCACATCGCTCCGTCGAAGAGCTGCGTATCCGTCAAAGTCGCCTGGAATTAGGCAGATTGAATGCCATTAGCCCTTGCAGGTGATCTTCTGACGTGCACTCACCCGCTGTGGCGGTGGGTCGCCAGGAAGTGTCGGCGAGTCGCTGCTTGACGTGTGGCCTCCCGTAGGTTCCAAGGAGGTCACGCGAACGGTGTCTGCCCGACCGAAGGCGGCCGCGCACAGCAGGGTGCGCCCAGGCCGGACCATGACCAGTGCCTGTGACCACGTGGTGGGTGCGACCGCTGTCCCGCCCGTCTCCAGCAGTGCCCGGGCGGCCCCACTTTGCAGTATGGGTGAGGGCCCGAGCCGGTCAGGGTTGCCCGGGCCCTCACCGTGTTCGTGCACCCGCAAGGGCCGCATACGGCTGCACGTGGCAGCCTGCTTCACGATCTCTCCGGCCGACGGATGCGGGCGACCGGCCCCGGCCGTGATGGGCTGTGCAGCACCGTGGCCCCCCGAGCTGGCTGGGAACCTGGCCGGTTGTCTGGTGCCACGGAAGGCTGAGCGCGTGCCATCGAAGTGTGACCATCAGTTGAGGTAGTTCGCGCGCCCTTCGTCGTCGAGCTCGAAGGGACCCTCAGGGATGATGCAGAACCATTGCCCTCGGGATCTGCCGTCACCAGGAACCCGCCGCCGCCGGCCGTCGTACTGCTCCAGCCTGCTCCCGCCGAGTATCTCGACCCATTGCTGCTCGGCGGCGGGATCGGGAGAGGTGATGTCGAAGTGCATCCGGTTCCTGCCCGGCTTGGGTTCCGCCGTCTGTTGAAAGCCCAGCCCCAGGCCGTCTTCCCGCCCCAGCCAGACGTATGGGCCCGTACGGCCCACGACTGGCCTACCAAGCAGTTCGGAACAGAACGCAGCGAGCCGCTCAGGGTCTGTGGCGTCGACGATGAGGGCATTGGTCTTCATGGGTGAGTCCGCCATGCCCCGATCCTCTCAAGCGGGCCCAGAGCCGCTCAGCATCTGCTGTGACCAGGGCAAAACAGACTTCGATGACGCGAGCTGCACTGTGGTCAGACTTCACTGACATCTGCTCACGGTGCGATGGCACAGGACACCGGTCACCAGGAGGGGTGAAGTCGCCCGCCCAGGCTTGGCCAGAAAAGCAAACACACGATCCAATAGTGCGCATGGAGCACGCGACCCTCATTCCCCGGACCTGATACAGCTCCAAGCGGACTGGCACCGCACCTACGAGGCCCTGGCCGCACCCGACCCGGCCCGGACCACCGCCCTGCGCCGCCGGCTGCGGCGGCTGTCCTGCGGCGGCACCCCTACTGGACCGGACCCGGACGCATGCCGCCCGGACCGAGTGGCGCCAGCAGGCCCGCACCCTGCAGGAGCAGTCGGGGGTTGTCTGAGCACGGACAGCTTCGATAGGACTGTCCGCGTGATCGATCAACGCAGCTTCGCCCGTAGCGTCATCGCGTTCTCCCTGGCCGTGATCGCCTGTTGTGTGCTCACTGTCACCATCATGCTGTTGGCTGGAAGTCCCATCGTGCAGCCGCAACGCGCCCTGGATCAGGATGCGTTGGCGCGGGCCGTGCTCAACGCCGTCGATACCGACGACGCCTTCGCGAAGACTCCGACCATCGACGATGTGGTCTGCCCCGCTTCCATTCCCGTCGAGGCGGGCCGGGAGTTCGAGTGCAATGTCGTCGGCGTCGGCGACGGCAACAGCAGCGGCCACGCCTGGGTCAAGGTGAAGATCAAAGACGATCAAGGCAACCTGTCCCTGGACGCGACGACGTAGATCAGTCCGCGAGCCAGCAGCGGCCGAGGGCTCCGTACGGCTGGGGCGTCACGGGGCCGCCGTCTTGTACTCAGGGCAGTCCTCTGCCGCCTGCCCGCGCACTGCGCCAGGCCCTCGACCTGCCGGTCCTTCCGATGAACACCGAAGGTATCCCGCTTCAAACTGAAACGCCCGGTCAGCCGAGGCATCCTCGTCGAACCCGAACCCGAACCCGAACCCGGCCTGGTCACCCGCCCGGCACCCGAGGCCCATCCCCCGCCCGCGACCAGCGGTCCCTGTCCAACCTCAACCACGAAACGGACAAGAGCTCACGTTCCGCACTCTCGGACACGGACGGCAAGCGGTCATCTCCAGCCCTCGCAAGGCAGTTGACTCCTACCACCGGCCTATGACCAACCCGACCTGCCGTCAACCCAGACCACCGCCGGATTTAACGAACTACCGGTAGTTGAGCCTCGAGCCAGGGCACGAGCGGTCCCACTCGGTCGCCCCGCAGGTCCGTGCGGAGAACCACGGGGTTGACCCAGTCGGTGACGTACACGGCCTTCTTGGTGATGACGAGGTCGTTCAGATCCGGGGCACCGAGCGGGCCGTTCGGTGCCGTCCGGGTTGCCAGGAGTCGGCCGCGAGAGTTGTGCACGGTGAGGCTCGTGCCGCCCACGGAGAAGACGTTTCCCCGGCTGTCGGTGTGCACGCCCCTTGTGCTCTGGCGGGCCTCGACGTCCTGAGCCGCGAAGGGTTGAAGGTCCGAGTTGCCGACACGCCCGCGGAAGAGTCGACCGGTGCCATCGGAAGAGACGTACATGGTGCCGTTGCGCTGCACGGTGATCCCCTCCGGCAGGATGCCGGGGTCCCGGGAGACGACGTACGTTGTGGGTAGTCCATGGGCATCGGCGTGAGCGGTCTGCCCGGCCACAGCGAGCAAGATGGATGCTCCCAGGCAGAGCAGGCGTGTGGCGGCAGGCATGGCACAACCTCCGCAGGGCTTTTGAAGGGCCGTCATGACGAAGCCGAGCCTGCCTCGGCCGGGCAGCTGTCCGCGCTGCCTTTCAAGCATGGCCGAAAGGCTGGGCCGTGTCGATGATCGGTCGACGTGATACATATCCACTTCTCTGCCGCCGACCTGTGCAAGATCACTCTCGCATCGGTGCCCAACGCCGTCTTCGAGACGGCGCTCAGCGTGCGCCGCCTGCGCGGCAGCCCGGCCGCGGGGAACGCGTCACGACCCGGCCTGGCGCGCCGGCATCGGGAGATGAGCGGAAGCCTGGCAGCCCGTGCCGGGCTGCTCATGGGCCTGGTCCTCGGGGAGGGGTTCTTGCCGGACTTCCTGCTCCACCCATCGGGTTCGTCCTTCGCCGACGGGTTCAGCAAGGGCTGGACGCTCCGAGCTGGAGCAAGCCGACGTCTTCCCTGTCATGGCCACCACCCGGCACGACACCGTCGTCACCCGCTGGGCCATCGATCACCCGTGCACGACCTCTTTCCCGGCCTGGCGAAGCAGAAGTGGAAGCGCCGTTCCTGCGGGGACGGCGCCCACGGCCGACGCATCTACGACCGGGCGCGAGTCGAGGGCAGGCCTGGCGCCGCCCCGACCACCGCCACCGGGCACTCGCCCGCCGCAGCGTGAGCCGACCCGAGGAGATCTCCTACTACATCGCCGACTGCCCCGCCGAGACCACCCTCGATGTACGGGTCCGCACCGGACATCGCCGAAGAGCCGGCGTGCCTCGCCGGTCACGGCCGCGCGCCC
>NZ_JAVACL010000103.1:0-5272 GCF_032658145.1 Streptomyces sp. MK7 | reverse complement strand
GTCGAAGAAGTTCTTGTAGGCGGCATCCAGGTCCCGCAGGGACTGCTGCAGGACGACCGCTGAGACGTCGGCGAGCCAGGCACGCTCGGCGGTGCGCTTGGCCTGGGTGACGCGAAGCCGGGACAGCTCGGCCGACTTCACATACGGCAGTCCTGCCGCGTGCGCTTCCTTGCGGTGGCGCAGGCAGTCGTTCCACACCACGCGGGCACACCCGAACGCACTGGCCAGCGCACGGCGCTGTGCGGCGTCCGGGTAGGCCCGGTAGTTGTAGCGGAGCTGCATGGCGATCACCGTATCGATGCTCCGTGGCCGCTCACGGCCAAAGATCATATTTCACTGGAACTGCATACGAAATGAGCAAATCCGTTCGATATCGCACTGGTACGGTGTGTTCGACGACGAGATGCTGAAGCGCTGCAAAGAGATCACGCGCAAGGTCAGCGAGGACTTCGAAGCCGAGCTGAAGAAGTCCAACGGCGAACGCGATCACGTCCACCTCCTGGTGCACCACCCACCGAAGGTCGCCGGATCCAAGCTGGTCAACAGCCTCAAGGGCATCTCCGCCCGCCGGATACGGCAGGAGTTCACCGGCCGGATCAACCCCGCCATCCTGCACGAACACCTGTGGTCGCCCTCATACTTGTCCGCATCGCGCGGCTGCGCGCCGTTGGCCATCCTCCGCCAGTACATCGAGCGCCGCGATACGCACCGCCGAGGAGCTCGCGCTGTACGACCGCCGCCACCCTCACCTGGTCGCCGGACCGCACCGCCCCGATTCGGTCGAGTTCGACCTCGGCCGCCGGCCCTACGTCCGCCAGGAGTACGCTGCCTGGAGCGCCGCCGGCTGACACCCTTCCCCGGCGCCACCGCGCCCCCGAAAGCAGAACCCCGGCCCGATTACGGCGGGCCGGGGTTCTGTGTCTTTGTGGTGTCGGCGTCAGAGGTCCGGCGCGATTACGGCGGGCCGGCGTTCCGCTTCGCCTGCGTGGCGCGGCTGCCGCTAGTAGTCGTCCCCGTAGTCGTCCCCGTAGTCCCCGCGATCTCCCCGGTCGTCGCCGCGGTCACCGCGGTCGCCCCAGTCGTCGTAGCGGTCGATGACCCGGATGCTGCCCACGACCCCGTTCTTGACGAACACGTCGCCGGCCTGACCGGGCGTCACGCCGTTGCTCTCGCTGCGGGGTCCGACCGTGGCGATGGGGGCGCCGTTGTCGCAGGTGACCCCGCGGAACACCTCGACGGTCCTGCGGCTGTCGTTGCGGATGTTCAGGCTGGTGGAGCCCAGGCCGCTGACGACGACGATGCAGCCGCCCGGGTGGGCGGAGTAGGAGCGCTCGTTGATGTGGATCCATCCCTCCTCGAAGTGGCGATGATGGCCGCCATGGTTGTTTTCGTGGCCTTCGTTGCCCCTGTCGTTGTTGTTGCTCCCGGTGTCGCCGCCCATCGGGGCCTGGGCGGGAGCGGGTGCCTGACGGAGGGCGGGAATCGCCTGGGACGGTTGGACGGCGGCCGAGGCGTACGTGATGCCGCTCGCGGCCAGGGCCGCGGCAGCCGCGACGGCGGTGGTCATCGCGTGCGAACGGGTGATGATCATGGCTCTGCTTCTCCTGTCTCAGGGAGCGATCGGCTCGGCAGCCGATGTGTGATCGAACGTACTGATGCCCCCCATAGCTGTCATTTCGGGAACGGCGGGGGTGGCGGCGGCAGGGGCCGATCGGGGCATCCGAGGCGCTCGCGCACCTTCTGCGCGGACAGGGACGGAGAAGCAAAGTGCCATGTCAGATTGGCTGATTGACGGACAATTAGTCCCTGGAGGTGATTTTCTGACACCGGGTCACCTTTGGAGCAGCGCGGAACATCGCCCCGGACGGCGGGTCGGTGCTTGACATGCCGTCCCGTGCCCGCCGATTCCCCTGATCACCCGTCAGTTCGCAGGGGTCAGGGGCTATCCGTCGATCCGTTCGCGTCGGCGCCGGAGGAACACCGGCCGGCCGGCGGTGGCCGTGCCGCCGCGGGCGGCGGCGCGCGCGGGTCCGTCCGGGAGTGTGAAGGCGAAGACCGCGACCACCGCGGCGATCGCCGCGAGCGCGAGATAGGCGTGCTGGTAGGCGGTGACGGGCGGGTCCGCGGCGGTCGCCGGCGGGGTGCCAAGGACGAGGGCGGTGGTGACCGCCGCAGGCGCGAGTGCGCCACCGGTCTGGCGTACGACGGTGTTCAGGGTGGAGGCCTGGGCCAGGTCCTGCCGGCCGATCGTGGCCAGCGAGGCCACCGTCGTCGGCACGAAGAAGCAGCCCATGGCGAGGCCGAGCAGGAACATGCAGCCGCGGAAGGTCCACAGGCCGGTGTGCGCGTCGCAGGTGGCGAAGAGCAGCAGCACCCCGCACACGCCGGCCAGGCCGCAGCCGATGATGAGGCGCGGACCGACCCTGGCGTACAGGACGCCGACGACCTGCACGGTCAGCAGGACGCCGAAGGCCTCGGGGAAGGTGGTGAGGCCGGACTCGAGAGCCGTACGTCCCTGTGCCTGCTGAAGGAAGAGCGGGCCGATGTACATGGCGCCGAGGATGGGAATCAGCCCGACCAGGTTCATCAGGTTGGTGTCCCGGAAGAGCCGGTGCCCGAACAGACGGAGCTTCAGCAAGGGTTCCCGGACGCGCAGTTCGACCATGACCGCCGCGGCCAGCAGCCCCGTCCCGAGCGCCAGCGAGACGATGACCGCGGCCGACGACCACCCACGGTTGGGGCCCTCGCAGATGCCGAACATCACGCCGCCCAGTGCCGCCGCGCTCAGCAGCAGGCCCGGCAGGTCGAAGCGGCCCGGGCGGCCGCCTCGGTGCCCGGCCAGGAACACCGCCCCGAACAGCGCGGCCGGCAGGCCCACCGGCAGATTGACGTAGAAGACCCACCGCCAGGTCAGGTGATCCACCAGCAGTCCGCCGAGGACGGGCGCGGCGGCCGGCGCGATCTGCTGAGGGATGATCATGTAACGGGATATGCGCACCTGCTCCGAGGAGGTGAAGGTGGCGAACAGCAGCGCGGCAGAGGCCGGGAACAGCACGCCGGCCGAGAGTCCCTGCACCGCACGGTAGGCGACGAGTTGACCGAGGGAAGCGGCCGTGCCGCACAGCAGCGAGGCGGCGAGGAAGCCGACCAGTGCGGTCAGCAGGACGCGCTTTCCGCCGAACCGCTCGACCAGCCAGGCCGACGCCGGGATGGCCATGGCCAGGGCGACCGGGTAGACCACGACGACCCCGTCCAGGGCCGCCGTCGTCAGATGGAACTGCCGGGCGATGGCCGGCAGGGCCACGGTGGTGATCGCGCCGTCGGCGATGGCGATGAAGGTCACGCTGACACACATCACGGGGACGACGAGGCGCTGGCTGAGGCGTGAGGAGCAGGAGGAGAAGAGGGGGGGAGCAGGCAGCGCGAAGCGACGTGGAGACACATGCTGAGCATACACACTATGTGTCTGCTCATAGAATGGATTCTCGCTCGCGGGCAGAGTCGGGGGCAGAAGGGAATCGAGACGTTCCATGGCAGTGCACGGCAGCAGTGACATCCTGGTCGACGAGCTCTACGAAACGACGCACCGGCTGCGGCAGTTCGTGGAGGCCCGGTTGCGGGAGGGGGGAGCGTCGATCGCCCGGCTGCGCGCGCTGAGGATGCTGGCTCGGGCGGAACAGCCCCTGCGGATGCGGGACCTGAGCGAGATGGCGGGGATCGCGGCCCGGACCACGACCACCATCGTCGACAGCCTGGAACGCGACGGATTGGTGGAGCGGGTGCGCCACCCCCAGGACCGGCGGGCGTTCCTGCTCCGTCTGACCGACGAGGGCCTGCGCTGCCATCGCGAGGCGGAGGAGATCGACCGCGTGGCGCTCGCCGAGGCGACGGCCGCCCTCACCACCGAGGACCGCGAGCAACTGCGTGCCCTGCTCGCCCGCATCCGCGAGACCACGGGCTGACGGCGGCGGGCTCACCGGCTGAGGCGGCTGGGCGCATCGACCGGCGGCGGGATCAACGGCCGACGGCGGCGGCCCGGCCCGATTGAGGCGGCCCGGATCGCGAGACGCGGTTGCCGCACTCTGATCCGTGGCACTTGCATGCATCGCATGCAGGGCAGCCCTACCTCCTCGGCGTGGTCATGTTCTGCAGGGGACTCACCATGTCCCTCGACGACTTCAAGGGCGTGGCCCGCCGGCCCTGGGCGTCCTCCTCGGCCTCGCGGCCCGCTTCAGCCCGCTCGCCGCGCTGCCCGCCGCCGTCTTCTCCGTGTGGCACAACGTCTCGGGCGTGCTCGTCGCCGCGGGCATGGCGTGGCGTGCGCACGGGCCGGCCGGCGGCGCCGGCGAGTGAGCCATGGCCGGCGTCCAGCGTCCGCGTCACCCGATCGGCATGCAACCGTCGGGTTGCGCGTGCGAGCATCGCTGTGCAACTCTGGAGTTGCACATTCGACGACGTGAGTGAAGGAGTGCCCTCATGAGTGAGGACCGGATCGAACGCGAGACCCTGATCCAGGCATCCCTGGAACGGGTCTGGTCACTGGTGGCCCAGCCCGGGTTCTGGGTGGCCGACAAGGCGACCCTGCCCGGCACGGTGGCCAGGGAGGGCGAGTCGATGGTGGCGAGGAACCCCGAGTACGGCGACTTCCCGGTGCGCGTGGAGAAGGTCGACCCGCCGACGTACCTGGCCTACCGCTGGGCCAGCGCGTTCCCCGGGGAAGAGCTGAGCGAGGACAACAGCACTCTGGTGGAGTTCACCCTGACGCCGGAGGGCGACGGGACGCGGCTCCGCGTCGTCGAAAGCGGCTTCGCCGGGCTGGCCGGGTCCGAGGAACTGCGGAACAAGGCGCTGAAGGACAACACCGGAGGCTGGCCGCTGGAGCTCGACGCGCTGAAGAAGCGCGCCGAAGAACAGCCGTCCGTGTGACGGACGAACACCGCGGCGACGGCTCCGCGGTCGACAGTGTGCTCGCCGCGCTGGCCGACCCGACACGACGGCAGCTGCTCGATCTCCTCGCCGCACAGGGGCAGGCCACCGCCACGACGCTCGCCGAACGGCTCCCCGTCTCGAGGCAGGCGGTGGTCAAGCACCTCGCCGTCCTGGACGCCGCCGGACTGGTCTCCGGCAGCCGGGTCGGACGCGAGGTGCGCTACGCCGTGCGGCCCGCGGCGCTGGACGCGACGGCACGGTGGATGGCCTCGCTCGCGGCCGACTGGGACCGGCGCCTGGCGAACATCAAGCGCGCCGCGGAGGCCGCGGAACGGGATCCGGG
>NZ_JAVACL010000102.1:0-5995 GCF_032658145.1 Streptomyces sp. MK7 | reverse complement strand
AGGTGTTGTCTTTCCGGACGTGATCGACGCGTTTCTGCTGGTCGGGGATAGGAGTGGTGGTTCCGTGGGAGTGGTGGCCTGTCGGGTCGTCGTTCCCCGGGAGGTCGCGGATGCCGTCAGTTGTTGGGCTGCTGGAACAGCACGAGCTCGCCGCTCGGCGCCGAGTCGACGGGCTGCGGGAGGCGGCCGACCGCATCCAGGCCGAGCTCGCCGCGGCCGAGCTGGAATGGCAGGAGTGGGCGATCGCCCGCAGGCGGGTCGATACGGTGCTGGCTCCGGACGACGGTGCAGCCGCCGAGGCGGAGGTCACGGCGGATCCGCGGGATGCGGAGGTGCAGTCGACGCTGCGGGACGCGGCGAAGCCGAAGTCGCAGGTGCCGGTGTGGCACCAGGGGCTGGCCTGGTCGGTGCTGTCGGTGGACTACCAGCGCATCCTCACGGCGCTCGCGGACCGGGCCCGGCTCCATCAGGGGCCGCTGACCTGCCAGGAGATGGCCGCCGTGTTCGGCATGGACGTGGTGCCGGCGCGGGTGGAGGCCCTGCGGTCGAAGGCGAAACGCCTGGTCGCGCGCGGCTGGCTGGCCGAGCAGCAGCCGGGCCGCTTCACCCTCGCGGCAGGCGTGACCGGGCCAGGCGACGGGTCATGAGCAAGGTCATCGACCAGTAGACCATCGCCTCGGCGCTGGTGGTGCGGCGCTCGAAGTCGCGCACCAGGCGGCGGCTTCGCATCAGGTGGGCGAAGAGGCGCTCGACGATCCACCGCTTGGGCAGCACCACGAAGCCGCGCATGTCGTCGCTGCGTTTGACGATCGCCAGGACCAGGGCGAATGTGGCCAGGCAGTACTCGACGAGGCTGCCGGTGTAGCCGCCGTCGGCCCAGACCAGTTCTAGCCGGTGGTGGTTGTTGGCGACCTGCCTGAGCATGACCTCGGCAGCGGTGCGGTCGCCGACATCTGCGGCGGTGACCATCACGCCCAGCAGCAGGCCGAGGGTGTCGACCACGACGTGCCGCTTGCGGCCGTTGATGAGCTTGCCGCCGTCGAAGCCCCGGCTGCCGGCGCCGACGACGGCGTCCGCCTTGACGGACTGCGAGTCGATCACCCCGGCGGTCGGCTGCGCGTCCCGCCCCAGCTCCTCGCGGACCCTCGCGCGCAACCGGTCGTGGAACTCCTTGACCAGGGCGTTGTCGCGCCAGCGGCGGAAGAACGCATAGACGCGGTCCCACGGCGGGAAGTCGTCGGGCATCGCCCGCCACTTGATCCCGTTGTCCACGAGATACCGGATCGCATCAAGCATGGCCCGGTGGCAGTACGCCTCCGGCCGGCCGCCCCGGCCGCGCATCCAGCCCGGCACCGGCAGCAGCGGCAGGACCCGGGCCCACTCCTCGTCCGTCATGTCCGTCGGGTAGCGCGGCTGCCGCGTCCCGTTATCGGCGGCGTTTCCGAACCGGTGAGCCAGGCAGTCACACTCCCAGGTGACCGCGCTGGACTGCCCGGGCATCGGCGCGCAAGACTGCTGCACCAGGGCCTCCTGCTGCTCGGTGATTCGACACCAACGAGCTGTTCAGGAGGCCCTGTTCGTATGCGCCCAGCGCCCCGCGACCACCCGATCGGGACTCCCGTTCGACGCGCATCCCTCAAGATCGAAAAGACAACAGCTTCTGAGACCGTGCAGCAGGCGCCCGACGGTCGCGGCACTGACCGGATGGCCCTGCGACGTCAGAGTCGAGGCCAGCGTCCGCAGCGACAGTGTGGTCCATCGCAGCGGAGAGACCGGGTCGCCTCTGGTGTGCGGCTCGATCAGTGCCTCGAGAGCCGCCGACAGGCCGGGGTCGGTGACCGTCAACGGCTTGCGGCCAGCTCCCGCAGCCCTGACCCGCCGCGTCGGCACCGCGTCCCTGGCCAGCTCGGTGACGCCGCGCGCGACGGTGGCGGTGCTGGTCCCGGACGCGGCGGCCACCAGGGTGATCCCACCGTGGCCGATGGCCGCGGCCTCGCTGGCCAGGTAGAGCCGATGGCGCCGCTCATCCAGATGCGGCAGGGTCCGGTCGAACTTGGCCCGTAACTCTGTGACGGGCGGACGCACACTCATAGTCCACCCTCCCATCAACACCGCCTGGGCAAGCAGTTATTGAGATACGCGTCCCGGGCAGGATCGAGAACTCGCAGGTCGCCGTCTACCTCATCTACGCGGGCCGCCGCGGTGGACCGGGAACTGTACGTCCCGCGCTCATGGACCTCCGAGCCGGAGCGCTGCCAGGCCGCCGGCCTCGGCGATCAGACCGCATTCGCCACCAAACCGGAACTGGCCGCCCGCATGATCGGCCGGTTCCTGGACGCGGGCCACCAAGCCCCGTGGGTCGCCGGCGACGAGGTCTACGGCGGCAACCCGAAACTGCGCGCCGCACTGGAGGAACGCGGATGCGGCTACGTACTCGCCGTCGCCCGCACCCACGAAGTCGCTACCCCCGCTGGGAAGTTCCGAGTCGACGCTCTGGCCGCGAAGGTGCCGAAGCGGGCCTGGCAGAAGCTGTCGGCCGGGGCCGGCGCGAAGGGGCACCGCTTCTACGACTGGGCCGTCATCGACCTGGCCGAAGTCCGGTCCGGCAGCCACCGGCTGCTGATCCGCCGCGACCGCGCCACCGGCGAACTCGCCTACTACCGCTGCTTCTCGCCGACCCCGGTACCCCTGCCCACGCTGGTCCGCGTCGCCGGGTCGAGGTGGCGGGTGGAGGAGACATTTCAGGCCGCAAAGGGCCTGGCCGGACTGGACGAGCACCAGGTCCGACGCTTCACTTCATGGTCTCGCTGGGTCACCCTTGCCATGCTCGCTCACGCCTTCCTCGCCGTCGTCCGCGCTGACGAACACGCTCGCCATCCCGCCCCCAGCGGGCTGATCCGGTTCACCTGCAACGAGATCCAGCGCTTGTTCACGACGCTCGTCGTCCGGCACGTGCACGATGCAGCCCATCGACTCCACTGGTCCGCCTGGCGGCGTCGCCACCAAGCCCGAGCCCAGGCCAGCCACTACCGCCGACAGGGCACGAATCGGTCGTGAAGATCACGATTCATAGCCGACCGCTACCGCCATTCGGCCACCAGCCACTTGCCGTCGACCTTCGAAAGCAGCAGCTCGCTGATCTGGAGAGGGTTGTCATCGACGTTTATGTGTCCGAGGCTGCCGCCTCTCGCGAAGAACCGGGATGCGTAGGAGCCGGCCAGTTCGTCTCGTTCCGCGTCGCTCAAGGGGGCTACGAGCGCTTCGACGGCTTGCGGGCATGTGTCCTTGTGCTGGGCGGCGGCGAGTTCGGACCGTGCTGTCCGGGTCATGAGGGCGCAGGCGTCATCACCGTCCCCTGAGCCAAGGGCTTTCAGGAATGCCTTGCCGGAGTTCTCCAGAGCCCCGAGGTTCGCCTGGTTCTCCTGAACCGCGGAGAAGATCCCGATACCCCCGATCGCGAGCAGCAGGCCCATCCCCCCAAAGATCAACAGGAGTCCCTTGTCCCGCCCGTTCGTGCGGACCAATGTGCCCATCCCCCCTGCCGCAGTCTGCGCGCCGACCGGCGTGCTCGTTGGCGGAAGTGTCTCAGTACGGGGCTCCTCCATGCGAGCACACCCGCGGCTGCGACGGCACGCCCGGATGACTGCGACCTCGGCGTCCACGGCGCGGCTGACTGATCTTCTGCCTCCATGCACCGGTGGTCACCGGTGACACGCACCGTTCCCGGACCGCCGCCAGCAAGATCACGATCTACGGCTGGAGTACTAGGCCGGCGCACCCTGGTCGAATGGCGCCACGCGACACCGCAAGGCGAGAAGGGACAAAGAGTGATGCCAGCTTCCGGCTGGTTAGTGTCGATCCGCAGCGCTGTCTTACCCGACAAGGCCGCGATCTTGCCGCAACTCGTCGTTCGCCCCCGAAGCGGCGCGGCCTCGCGGAGTGCGGGGCCGGGCCGCGTTCCATCCTGAGAGTTGCTCCTTTTGCGCGCCGCGGTCAGGTTCAGCTGCTCGCGGCCTCGGGCTCATCCGGGACGAGGAGGACAGCCGTGCGGCTGGCGTGCGTGACGGCGTCGCTCACGCGGGGATTGAAGAGGGCCGCGACGGCTCCGCGGTGGTGGGGGCTGAGGATGATGAGATCTGCACGGAACTGCTCGGCCGCCGACGTGATCAGGGACGGCACTTCACTGAGCAAGCCGGTGGCCAGGGTGCCGTCCGCCTTGATGCCTTCGTCGCGGAGAGTCGCGACGGCCTCGTCAAGGATCGCCTCGGCTTCGGCGTCGTCCTCCAGGCGTACGACGGTGTCGAGCGTTGCAGTGGCCGCAGCCACGTGCACGACGTGAACGGAGGCACCGGTCAGCCGTGCCATGTCACCAGCCATGCGTACGGAGGCGAGACGGGCAGGACTCGGGTCGACCGCGAGCAATATGCGCTTGAACATGTGTATGCGCTCTCCTTGAGCGTTGTCCCTTGAATGGCGTCGAGCCCCCGCCGACCCTGCTGTTCACTCAGGCGCAGTGCTGTGAGGGCGAGGTTGTGCAGGTCGGCGACGCGGAGTGGACGCCGTCTGCTGCGGGGTGGTAACCACGGACTGTTTGGATCCACACAAGTGGACCACCAGGTCCAACATACGCCACTGAGTCGCTGCTGCTATGACTAGCCAAGTGCCATTCTGAGACTTTAAGGTCCCAACTGACGGCCGTCTGAGTGCACGTAGCTATGCGTTGGAGCGGTGAGCCCATGAGCAGTGGAGAACAGCGGCCGATGGCCGAGCAGTTGACCGACAGCCCCGATCAGGGCCGCTTCGAGCTCCACCGTAACGGTGACCTCGTCGGTTGGCTCTACTACACCCGTCTGAGGCCCAACCGGTACGCTCTTCGGCACACTGAAGTCGCGTCGAGTCATCAGCACCAAGGGGTGGGAGGGGCTCTGGTGCGGCGAGTTCTCGACGAGATCCGCGCCCGCTCCGGCACTGTCACCGCGATCTGCCCCTTTGTGGTCGACTACCTGTCGCGAACTGACGCGTATGACGATCTGATCGACACCCGCTTCCCGGGCTACTCCGATCGTGCCGCCGCCGAATCGGCACTGCGCCAAGGGAGCTGAGGAGACGCCACTGCAGACCAGTGTGTGCTCCGTAATACCTACACTTCGCGGGCCCGGACGAGATGGTCGGCGGAAGCAGCCTCGCCGCTCTGGCCGACATGGCCTAGGGCCGTCGCCACCTGCTCTTCGGCGATTCGTACGAGTAAGAATCTTCTGCTTCGGGGCGCTGTTATGGCATGGACAGGGATAAGTACACAGACCTCGACATCCGTGTGGCAAAGGATACGGAGGCGGAGACTTACGACGCATGGCTCGGGCCCGACCGTATCGGAACCCTTGTCTACCAGGTGACGGGCGGGCGGGTCTCGATGATCTCGATCGCAGTGGATCCGGAGTACCAGCATCACGGTGTGGCCGGAGAACTGATCGCCGGTGCCCTCGACGACGTCGCCCAGTCCGGACACACAGTGACGATCATCTGCCCGGTCGTCCGTTCCTTCATCGACGAGCATCCCGAGTACGCCGCTCTCGTCGACCCCAACCGCCCTGGCATTCGGACGCACCACTGACGCTTGGGCGGGTCAGGCGTGGTCGGCACAACTCCGCACAACCCCTCGGCGCGGCCGGCAAGCTCACACGAGCCCACCGGCCGCAGACCAGCGGCAAGGTCGAACGCTGCACAGCGCACCCTGTTCGACGAGGGGGTCCACCTGCGGCCCTACGCCGGCAACGATGAGCACACCGCAATCCTGGCAGACTTCCCGCACACCACAACCACCATCGTTGCCACACCGCGCTCGACGGCCACCCGCCGATCAACCGTGTGCTGCCGAGGCCTGACGCAGTGCGCGTCAGGCCCCGGCGGTGCGTTGTGCGGCACCGTTCCGTTCAGCGCATGACGCTCAACGACAGCGCGAACCGACCCGCCTCGTCCGTCCACCACCCGGTCAGGT
>NZ_JAVACL010000101.1:0-6065 GCF_032658145.1 Streptomyces sp. MK7 | reverse complement strand
GGGGGGGGGGGGGGGGGGGGGGGGGGGGGGGGGGGGGGGGGGGGGCCCCCCGGGGGCCGGGGGCCCCCCCCCTCCGCCTTGTGCCTCAGATCACCGAGCCGGAGCTGCTGCTCGGGGAGCCCGACTCCGCGTCGCCGCCCGTCGAGCTGCCGGACGTGACGGGGGCGCTGGAGGTGGCGGTGCGGGTGGCGGCGGAGCCGCTGGCCGAGTCCGTGGTGTCGGGCGCCGTCGAGGAGCCGTCGGTCGGCCCGACGGGCGACGACGTGGTGCCGGTCGGCGTGCCACCCGACGGAGACGAATTGCCGGTCGGCGTGCCGCTGGGCGACGAGGCGCTCCCGGAGGATGTCGGCGTCGGGGATCCGGGCTTGGTCGAGGACCCGGACGGCTTAGGCGTTCCTCCGCCGCCGCCCTTGCCGCCGCCGGTTCCCTTCGTGGGGCTCGAACCCGTCGAGGGCTCGTCCGTGCCCGCCGGCGGGGTCGGGTCGTCCGACGTGCCGTAGGTGCCGTCGGGGCCCGGGTTGGTAGGACTGCCGGTGGGGCCGGGGGTGCTGCCGTGGCCGGTGCCGGTGTCGCCGCCGCCGTTCTGCGGGGTGTCGGCGTCCAGGCTGCCGTCGTCCGTGCCCTGGCTGGCGGACGGGTTGACGCCGACCTTGTCGGAGGGGTCGTTGGCGTCGTTGTGGGAGGTGGCGCCGAGCGTCACCACCGTGCCGAGGACGGCCACGAGCAAGGCGCCCGCCCCCGCCGCCACCAGGTTGCGCCGGGCCAGGCCCTTGAGCCCGACCCGGTGCTTCGCCGGCGCGTCCGGCGAGGAGGCGTACGACGACGCGTACGCGGCGGAGGCCGGGCCCGCGGCCGAGGGCTGGTAGGTGACCAGGGCGGTGGTCTCGTCACCGGGCCGCTGGAGCGCCGGGAAGGGGGCGGGGACACCGCCGGGCGGCGAGGCGGACTCCTCGGTACGGGCGTCGGGCACCTCCTCCCCGGCCATCGCGCCGAGGCCCGGCAGGGCGGCCGGACCGGGGGTCGTGCCGGCGCGGTCGGCGACCAGGGCGAGAGCGCGGCGGCCGGCGACGGTGCCGCGCTTGTCGGCGAGGGCGCCGCGCAGCCCGATGGACGCCTCCAGTTCGGCGCGGGCCCGGTCCAGCAGACCGCCGCAGAGCGCGAGTATGCCCAGCTCGTGGTGGAAGTAGGCCTGGTCGGCGACCTCGCCGGAGAGCCGGGAGGCCTCCGTGCCGAAGCGCAACGCACGTTCCCAGGCGCCCCAGTTGAGGCCCGCGGCGAACGCGGGGGCGGCGGTGCGGGCGAGCCGGACGGCGATGCTCTCCTCGTCCTCGCCGGGTGGCGTGGTGGTGGGGACGAGCACGGCCAGCGCGGCGAGCAGGGCGTCGGCCTCGGTGGCGACCCGCTCGGGCGCGACCGAGGGGTGGCCGGCCCACCAGGCGTAGTGCTGGGCGGCGGTGCGGGCCTGTTCCTCGGCGTCGTCGCCGTATCCGGCGGCCTCCAGCTGGGTGAGGACCCCGGCGGCGAGCCGGTGGCCGGAGCCGGCCGGGGAGACCAGGCCGCAGCTCGTCAGCTCGCCCAGCGCGGCGTCGGCGTGGGTGTCGCCGACCAGCGCGGGCAGATGGGCCTGGTGGGGCACCTCGCCGCCGAGTGCGACGGCGAAGCGCAGGGTGGCGCGGGCGGAGGCGCTGAGCCGGGAGGCGAGCAGCGGGGCGGGCGCGGCGGCCTCGCCGAGCGAGGGCAGGGGCACCTCGTCGCCGCCCCCGTCGAACGGGGCGTCGGTGGGCGGGGCGTCGGCGAAGACGCCGAACTCCTCGACGGCGTCGGTGCCCGCCCGCAGCCGGTCGCGCTGGCGCAGCAGGGCGCCGGCCTGGACGAAGCGCAGGGGCAGGCCCTCCGACTCGAACCAGAGGTCGCCCGCCCAGTTGGCCTCGTCCTCGGTGAGCACCCGGCCGACGCCGCGCTCGATGAGTTCGACGCCGGCGGCCCGGTCCAGGCCGCCGAGGAAGACCTCCTCGACGGCGGAGTCGGCGGACGGTGCCGGCACGTCGGGGGTGGCGGCGATCAGGAAGGCGCACTCGGGGGTGGCGTCGAGGAGTTCGTCCAGGGCACTGCCGCCGAACTCGATGTCGTCCAGGACGACGACCGCGCCGATCTCACGGACGTACTCGAGCAGTTCGTCCCGGCCCGGGCGGTGCCGGGGCGCGTCGTGCACGGCGTGGAAGAGGTCGTGCAGCAGGTCGGTGACCGTGCGGCGGTGGCCGGTGAGGCGGACGACGCCGTCGGGGGCGAGGTCCGCGCAGTCCTCGGCGACCAGGTCGAGGAGGCTGGTGCGGCCGGAGCCGCCGGGTCCGGTCAGGCGCACCGAGCGGCCGCGGGCGAGCAGCCGTACCAGCCGCTCGCGTTCGTCCTGGCGCTCCAGCAGCGGCTCCGCGGACGGGGCGGGTCCGGGCGGGACGGGCGGCCTGGCCGCGCGGTCGGCGTCGGCGCGCTCGGCCGCCGTGTACCGGGGCGGCCGGTCCGGGCGTTCTCCGGGTGGGCACGCCTCTATCTCGCTGCCGTCGACGGGGTTGACGGTGAGCAGGAAGTCGCCGGTGACGAGCTGCACCGTGCGGGCCGGTGCGGGCGTGTGCGGTGTGAAGTCGGATGCGAGGGAGTCCCTGGGGGGCCGCCGGCCCGGCGCGTGGCCGTCGCCGTCATGGCCCATGCCCTCGGGATCCCGGTTGTTCGGGTCCATGGGTTCCATAGGTTCCAAGCCCCCCAAAAGCGTCTCGTGTGCTGGGCGGAGTCCGGCGACCCAGCCCACCCCCGGCCTTGCCGCACACCACGCTGTCGCTTCTGGTCCGGGCCCGCTCGAGGGTTGCGAGGCAGCGGGCGACCGAACCCTAAACCTTCGCACAGTATCTCCGACAGCCCGGGGTGCTACGCCGACCGGGACGTCACAGTCTCGTGAGGATTGCGTGCGACGTACGGTTCGATACGGTCCGTCCGGTCTCTGCCGTCGCCCGGTTCACACCGGTACGCGCCGCCCCGCGCACCGGCGGGTCTCAGACGCGGGGCAGGGACTCCACTCCGATGCCGCCCTCGATGGCGAGGATGCGGTGCAGCCGGGTGGCCACCAGCAGGCGCTGCATCTGCGGCGGGACGCCGCGCAGCACCAGCCGCCGGCCGCAGCGGCCGGCGCGCCGGTGGACACCCATGATCACGCCGAGTCCCGTGGCGTCCCAGGAGTCGAGCTCCGACAGGTCGAGGACCAGGTCGCCCGCCCCGTCGTCCACGGCCGAGTGCAGGACCGTACGGGCGTCCGCCGCGCTGCGGACGTCGAGGCGGCCCCCGACGACCACCTCGGCGTGGTCGCCCCTGATGTACATATGCGCTCCCCGTGAATGCGGTGGCGTGCTCCGTGTGACGGTTGGCTGTGCAACGTCTGACTGCTTCTGTGACGGTCCGGTTGCTGGTTGTTGGCGAATCGATACCGAATTCACCCTCACGGGTGAGGCAGACAGCCGTTGTACGGCCCGGACCGGGTCTGGTGCTCGTTCTAGTGCTTGTAGAAGCCCTGCCCGCTCTTGCGGCCGATGTCACCGGCGTCCACCATCCGGCGCATCAGCTCCGGCGGGGCGAACTTCTCGTCCTGGGTCTCGGTGTAGATGTTGCTGGTGGCGTGCAGCAGGATGTCGACGCCGGTGAGGTCCGCGGTGGCCAGCGGGCCCATGGCGTGGCCGAAGCCCAGCTTGCAGGCGAGGTCGATGTCCTCGGCGGTGGCCACGCCCGACTCGTACAGCTTGGTCGCCTCGACGACGAGGGCCGAGATGAGCCGGGTGGTGACGAAGCCGGCCACGTCGCGGTTGACGACGATGCAGGTCTTGCCGACGGACTCGGCGAACTCCCGCGCCTTGGTGAGGGTTTCGTCGCTGGTCTTGTAGCCGCGGACGAGCTCGACGAGCTGCATCATCGGCACCGGCGAGAAGAAGTGCACGCCGACGACCCGCTCCGGGCGCTCCGTCACGGCCGCGATCTTGGTGATCGGGATGGCGGAGGTGTTGGAGGCGAGCACCGCGTCCTCGCGGACCAGCTTGTCGAGGGTGCGGAAGATCTCGTGCTTGATGTCGAGCTTCTCGAAGACCGCCTCGACGACGACGTCGGCGTCGGCCGCCGCGTCCAGGTCGGTGGTCGTGGTGATGCGGGCGAGGGCGGCCTCGGCGTCGGCGGCCTCCAGCTTGCCCTTGGAGACGAACTTGTCGTAGGAGGCCTTGATGCCGTCGGTGCCACGCCGGAGCGCCTCGGCCGTGACGTCACGCATCACGACCTCCCAGCCCGCCTGCGCGGAGACCTGGGCGATACCGGATCCCATGAGACCGGCCCCGATGACGGCGAGCTTCCGTGCCACTGACGACTCCCCTTTGAAAGGACTGCACCAACCGACTCCGCGAGGACGTGCCCGCGTTCGGGGCCTGACCCACTGTTCAGGTATGCCCCTTGGCGGACACTAGCGCCAGACAAGGGCGGTGCGGCGGAGTTAGTAACGCGTTTCACGTCTCACGGGGTGAGACGCCGGTCACGTGGCCCGGCACCGGGACACATCGACTCCCCCGAGCGGGCAGCGGCGGGGAGCCGGGGTCACTCGGGCGACCACCCGCCGGGCCCGCCCGTGCGGCGTCGGCCAGAACGTCAGCAACGACTCCTTGGAGGGGCCCACTTCGAAGCGGTTGCGGACCTTGCCCGGCGTCAAGGTCGGCCCGCACCGCCCCGGTGCGGCGCACGAGCACTTCGCCGACGTACGCGCCGAGCCGGGACAGCGTCTCGTGCGCCCGCTCCCGGTCGGTCCCGCCCTTGCGTGACCCGTGCGACGAAGGCTGCCGCGTACGCCCGCATCCCGCTCGCGTCCGGCACGCGCTCGCCTACCCTGCCCCTTTACGCGGGTCGCGCGCCGGCAGGCAAGCCGTGACCGCGTCCGACCGTCACTCGGCGCCACTCGGCAGGGCCACGCTCCCGCTGTACACGCCACGGTTCTCGGCCCGGACGTCCTGGCTCACCCTGATGTCTCCGCCCCGGTACGGGACGAGGAACGTGAAGGCGAACCGGTGGGAGGTGACCCGGTACCCCTGCGCCGCGTCCAGATCCCATGTCTCGACGAAGCTCTTGAGCGTGACCTGGCTGTCGGTCGCCGTCACCCCGGCCTTGCGCAGCTGAGCCAGCGTGGGCTCCACCTCCCGCGCCGCCTTCTTCAGCGCGGGGCGCTTCCGGGCGTCCGGCAACGTCCAGCCGGAACCGGTGACCCGGAGCCGCACATCGGCGCCGCCCGCCCCCACACGGCTCACCTCGGCACTCTTGGCGTACGCGGCGAACGCCTCCAGCGCGGCCACCGGATCCTCGACGACGTCGGCGATGCCGGGGTCGGACAGCGCCCCCTTCTTCCACTCCTCGGCGCCTTCCTTCACATGCCCGATGCCGCCGACGACGTACACCAACTCAGGCTTGTTCTCCCCCTTGCTGGTGGTGATCGTGCCCTTCTGCTCGACCGCCTCGGGGTCGTTGGTGCGGTGCACGGTCGCGGCGTACCCGGCACCGGACGGCGCCTGCCCTTGCACAGCGGCGGACTCACTGCCGCTCACTGCGAACGTCCATCCCTTCTCGGCCCCCATGGTCTGCCGGGCCCGGGCGACGAACTGCACGGCGGTCTTCGGCTTCGGCACGGGCGATGCCGCCGCATGCGAGGTGCTCTTCGGCGCCGGCCGCGCCTTCGCCGCCCCCGAGGGCGCGTGCTTCCCCGCCGGCTTCCGCGTGCCGCCGCCCGAGGAACATCCGGACGCGGACGCAGCCACCGCGACCGCGACCGCAATGACGACGACGGCGCGGCGCCCACGCGAGCGAAGACGTGTTCCAGACAGCACGACGCAGCCCTTCGACGGATCCGGGGGTTCGATGGCGGCCCGGTTATACCTCAACCGCCGAGGCAAAGACGAGCGACGGGACAAACCGGTCAGCCCGCCCCTTCCGCGCGAGGGCAGCACAGCTGCCATCGGCGGCGAACCAGGCCGCTCCGCGGACCCTCACGCAAGATCGAG
>NZ_JAVACL010000100.1:0-6603 GCF_032658145.1 Streptomyces sp. MK7 | reverse complement strand
GCAGCGGGTGACCATCCCAATTTCGAGAATCCTGCGGCGGACGCTGAGCGAGTTGCGTGCTCGTCTGGAGGCCGGGCTGGTTACGTTCGGTCTGACGAAGACTCTGCTGGCCCGTCGAGCCGGATTGGGGCGCACGACCGTCAGTGAGGCCTTCAGCCGAGGTGCCGTCGTCCCACACGGTGGGAGCGTTGGCACGTGCCCTGGGTCTTGTTCCTGGGCCGCTGCTGGGTCTGCGCGGCGCAGCCGTCGGCGGCAGCACGGCAGTCGGCGGGCATGAGACGCCGGTCGGGCGGGCGATCGCCACGTGCGATCCCCACGACTTCGACGTCCACCCGGCCGTGGCTCGTCCGCCGCTGGGGAACGGCAGTTCACCGGTTGCGGCTGGGCAACAGCGGGTGCGGACACGATGTCCCTGCCCGACTGTCCGTAGAGCCGGTCAACTGGCATGCCGTGGTGGCTTATTCAGCCGACCGGGACAGGTTTCGGACGTTAGCTCGCTTCGATCAGGGAGATGGCGCGTGTTCGGTGGGTGGAGGGAGGACGTCGAAAAGCGGTTTCATGGCGGTCTCGAAGAGCGCAGCATGCCGCGCTGGTTTGGGAGGGGCGAGTCCCATGCCGTGAAGTATGTGCTCGCGAAGGCCCGCGTTGCGCAAGGTGCCGGCGCTCTTGCTCCGCAGGATCTCGAGAAGGCTGGGCCCGGAGGTTTCCTGGATCCCCTCGATCATCTCTAGTTCCTCGATGTCTGCGATCTCGAGCGGATCTGTGTCCGGCCGTTGGAGGAGTCCGCGGGAACGAGCGCGTTCGCGGATGACTGTCAGTGTGACCGGGTTGACGGGAAAGCCTTCGGGCAGCACGAGCAGGGGCTGGAAACGCCGGGGGTGGATGGCGGGTGCCTTCGTGAGGGCTGCTTCGTCCTTGCGGAGGGCGTTGATGGTTGCATCGATCTGGTCAAGCTCGTCGATGAGCTTGTCGATGTCCTCGATCTGCGACTCATCCGGGACGCCGGTTGCAGCTTCGCGGCGCAGTTGGGTGGTGGTGACCTCGATGACGACCCAGGTGCCGGGGTAGTCGATCGCCGCGTCGGCGATGCGCTGGCCTTCGGCGCTGTAGGCAGCTTTGAGCTGTGCGTCGTCGTAGACGCGCCGGGCGGTGGACGCATCTTGCGTGATGTGGTGGAGGACTTCGCTGACGTAGACCTCACTGAAGTGGCGCAGGGTCTGCTCCGCGCGGGCTGCGAGTTTCTTGTGGCCGGAAGGCTTGGTGTGCCCGGGCGGGGGAAACTTGATGTCCCAGATCGGCAGCCATCCAAACGCCCGGTTCACGAGGTGGCGTGGGTCGAGGGTCAGCAGGCGCTCTCCGGTCAGGCGGATGACGGGCCAGCGCTGGAAGGGGTCGAAGGACCATTCGGTGAGCTGTTGTGGCTGTTCGCGTCGCACGGCTTCGCGCATCCCGGGCAGGTCGTTGCTGAGTAGCGAGAGCACCCTCTCGAGCCGTTCCGCGGGAATGTCCAGCGTTGCCAGCTCGGCGTACTCAAGCAGGAACGTGCCTTGCACGGTGCGCATCCACAGATAGCCTGCGACGGCTGCCAGTTCCTCCAGCCGGATACCGGTGCAGTCCTCATATGCCTGGCTGAGGTCTACGATGTTGGGCTCGGCTCTGTGTTCTGCGGGAAGTTCCAGCCACCGGCGGGCGTAGCGGGCCAGGAGTCCGGAGACGGCCCAGGTGTGGTTGAAGTGCTGGTTTGCGATGATCTCCCGGCCCAGAGGGCCAGGCCGGTCGGCGATGACGGTCGGGCCTGAGTCAGGGTGGTGCCCCATGGTCTGGCTGATGCACAGCAGGGCGCCGACCAGGTCGCCCGGCTGGGTGCCCTGCGGCAGGGTATCGGGGGACGTCTGAACCGCGGCTCGGGCCAGGAGCATGAAGGCTTGGGGTACAAGGAATCTGCGCGTGTTGTCTCTGAGGAGGTTCAGCACGCGATCGCGCACCGGCCCCTGCAGCAGGTCGTTCGCGAATCTCTCGTCCACGTCGCGCGCCGAGGTACCCGGGATGGCGAGGGCGGTGAGCACGAGGGCGCAGAACCGGAGCACGTTTTCCAGCGGGATGCGCTGTAGTTGGCGCGTGGTGTAGTCGGCGGGGGGTGTGACGCCGTAGATCTCCTCGGCGGTCAGGTAGACGGCCATCAGGTCGATGGGGGCGGGTGCCTGCGCCGCCGCACCTGGAACCCACAGACCATTCGGGTGCTGGTTCCACGCCGGTACGAGAGCTGGTGCCGTGGAGCCCTGCAGGACGGTTCGTCCTTGTGAGGGGTCGGCGAGGTAGCTGGTGCGCAATGCGGCAGGCTCGTCGTCTGCCAGCATCCTCCTGATGGTTTCGATCTTCCTGGCGAGGTCGTCTGCGGGATTCATCAGGGCTTCCTGTCGTACGTGGCAGCATCGGCGGCGGCCGTTGGTGTCAATCGGCATTCTTTAGCCGGGTCGCGTCTCGAGCACGTCTGGCGCGGTCTCCCCCGCCTGCCAGCCGGTTCGCAACCGCATCCAGGGCAGCGGGGACCAGACGCCGATCCTGCGCAGGAGTGCGGGAAGCCGATGCGCGGTTAGGCGGTGGGCGTCGAGTGCGGTCAGGCTTCGACGGTGAATGCCGCCTCATACCCCTGGGCTGAGCGGACGTCTTCGTACACCACGGTGGGACGCAGCCGGTTCCAGCGGTGGCCGAGCAGCAGCGCGAGTCCCATGGGACAGGCGAGGAAAAGGTGGATGCGGGGGGTGGTGCGGGTGGCCCGGCGCAGGGTGTCGCGGATCCCGACGGCGAGGGCGTTGGCGGCCTGGCTGTCGGGAATGGAGCCGTCCTTGGGGCCCGCGGGCGGGGTGAGGACCAGGAGTGTGGCCACGGGTGTGTGCTGGTCCCGGAGATGGTCGAGGACGTCGTGGGTGAGGTCTTGAGCCCGCACGGTCACGTTCACGGCGACGGCCAGGTCGTCGCCCTGGTCCAGGGCGTGCTCTTCGGCGGTGGGTTGCCAGTCGGTGTCATATGGGTCGTTGGTGCTCCACAGCTGTCCGCGCTGGAGGACGGCCAGATCGGCTCCGGTGACCATGCGGAAGGCGGTGCCGGTCAGGAAGGCGGGAGCCAGGCGGATGCTTCCGGTCACGGAGATCGCGGTCCTACCGCGCAGGTGCGCGGGGGCGGCCTCGATGTCCTCCTGCAGTTGCGCCCAGGTCGCGGGGGCCAGCGGACGGCGCTTGGTGAACTCGGAGGACGTCTCGAACCGGTCGACCCAGTCGATGGTGTGGTCGGCCTCGCCCGCCACGGGGTCGGGCTTGAGGGTGGCGATCGACAGGACCGCGCGGGCGGGACCGATCTTCAGTTTGAGGGTGTCGACCGCGGCCTTGACCATGTCCAGAGTGATCGTCCGGTGGCCGTTGCGGACTTGCTGAGCCACCCAGTTCGCACCGTCGTTGATCGCCTGCTCGTCGTGGCGCAGGCCGGAGGCGGCCATCAGGAGCTCGAGCTGTTCCTGTACCCGGGGCAGGTCCCGGGCCAGGTCGAAGCGCAGGCAGGAGAGGAGGTCGTGGAGTTTCGCCTCGCTCAGCCCGGCGTTGTGCGCCCAGCGGGCGCGTGCCTTGCCGGCTTGGGACCTGGGTCCGCCGTCCGCGGCCTTCGGCAGGAGCAGCTGGGTGCGCGCATCGCGGACGGCGGTCAGAGGATCGCCCGGGTCGGGGGCCCGGTTGGTGACCAGGGCGAGATCGACGTCGGTGCTGTCGGCGCTGAGGGTGCGCCAGGCGGTGGCGATCTTGCTCAGGATGGACGGGCCACCGGCAGGGCTCGGATCGGTCAGGTACGCCTCGTTGACGGGCGTGGCACTGCCCACGGCGTATTTGACCTGCATATAGGTGTGCGGGGGTGTGCGGCGCAGCAGGACGACGTCGTCGAGCTTGCCGACGCCGTCGGCTTCGACACCGACGGAGACGACCGGGTTCGCGGCGCCGGTGGTGTTCTCGCGCAGCAGGGTCAGGCAGCCCATCCATGCGATGAGCCACTGGTAGTGGTCGCCGGTGATCCTGACGCCGCTGGCAGTTGGCGTCGGCAGAGGCTTCATCGCTGCTCCTCGGTGAAGACGGGGCTGGGCTGGATCTGCTCGGCGAGCGCGAGGAGATCCTCGTCCGCGACCGGGCGGTCCGGGAAGGCGCGCAGGACGGCGGCGGGGACGAGGCGCTGGGTGAGATCGGAGAACGTGTAGCCGGGCCGGCCGGTGCTGGGGCCGGTGATGGTGACGAGCTTGTCGACGGTCTCCGGCCGGACGGCCAGGCCCTGGAGAGCCTGGGTGAGGACGGCGTGGCGCTGCTGGTCGTCGGGGCGGGCGAAGGTGAAGGTGGCGGCGGCGCGGCGCATGACGGCGGGGTCGAGGGCGCCGAGGCGGTTGGTGCAGAGCACGACGAGGACGGGAAGCTGGGCGCCGGCCAGGCCGTCGATCCCTGCCAGGAAGGCGTCCACGCCGGCCCGGTCCTCGTGGTGCATCTGCTGAGCTTCGCGGGACTGGACCAGCGCGTCGGCCTCGTCCACGACCAGGACCAGGACCGAGTTGACGCCGCGGCTTCCGGTGGCCCGCCGGCCAGCGGCGTGCAGATGGGAGAAGGCGTCGCCGATGAGCGCGGTCATCTCGCCGACCAGGCCGCTGCCGCGGGTGGCGAGCTTGAGGCGGTAGAGGAAGACCGGGAGGCCGAGCTGGTCGGCGAGGTCGCAGCCGAACGACTCGGCCAGGGCGGACTTGCCGGAGCCGACGTCACCGGCGAAGACGAACAGCGGGGCCCGGTCCGCAAACAGGTCGAGGGCGGCGAGCGGGCCGTCGTGGAAGGTGTCCGCCCACCTGCGCAGGCGGCGGGGATCGGCGAGCAGGATGGCTTCCTTGCGCAGCCGCAGCTTCAGTGCGTCCAGCCCCACCAGGCGGTCGTAGCGCGCGCGGCGCGTCGTCTCGGGCAGTTCGATGACAGGGTGGAACAGGTCGTCCTGGCTGGTCATAGGTGTTTCCCGGCTCCTGGGCTAGTGGGCGAGGTAGACGTCGCGGCCAACGCCGGCACCGTTGCGGGCGTAGCCGTGGCCCGTGGTGGTGGTGCCGGACAGGGCGGTGGGGGCGTGGCCGGCCGTGCGCTTGATCGGCAGGTCTTCTTTGACCGCGGCCCGTTCGGCGGCGGTCAGGGCCCCGTAGGCGGTGCTGTAGGTGAGGTAGCTGTGAAAGCCGTAGCCGGCGAGCTCGGCGGCGCGGGGCAGGCTGCCGGGGCGGCCGTCGGTGAGCTGCCCGCCGAGGGTGGCCTTATAGCGCAGGCGCAGCTTCCAGGTGTTGGTGGCCGTCTCACGGAAGCCGTAGTCGACGGTGTCGAGGTAGCCGTCGCGCAGGAGCAGGGCGACCTCTTCGACGTAGTCGTCGATGATGGCCAGGGCGGGGGCCCCGTAGTAGCCGTTGAGGAGGCGGAGATCGGCTCCGATCTTGGCGCCGACGTAGCGGGCGTCGGTGAGCGTGAACGAGGACGACCTGGTGGACGAGCCGGTCATGCTCACGCTCCCTGGAAGGTGGGGCCGAACAGCTCGCGCCAGGCGTCGTTCGCCTCGCCCCGCGTCGGCGCGCCGGCCGCCCAGGCGACGGCTTCCAGCGCGGCATTGGCGTGCTCGACCAGGCGCAGGCGGTCCTGCTCGGTGTAGGTGCCGGCGACGTTGTTGTCGGGATTGACGGGGTCCCACACCTGGATGGAGTCGGACGACGAGGCGACGTCGCCGGCCGGGTAGAAGTCGGTGAAGACGATCGGGCGCTCAAGACCGGTGCGGGCGATGTAGGCCAGCACCTGCTCGATGGCCCGGGGGTAGTCGTTGACCTGGAGCGGCTCTCCGTTCCATCCGGTCTCCCACAGATGGGCGACCAGGAGCTCGAGGAGGAAGCTCTTGCAGCGCAGGTCCGGGTCGTGCAGCTTACTCTGGCGGATCCACGCCTTCAGCAGGCGGATCAGCTCGGTGTAGCCGGGGCCGGCGGCGTCGCTGCTCTTGCGCTTCTCGATGAACCGCAGGTGCAAGGTGACGGAGGTGAGGACCCTGGTGCCCTGGCGGGTCACCAGATACCCCTTGTCGTCCGGCTCTCCGGTGTACAGCACCGGTGCGACGTCGATCTTCAGGCCGGAGCCGCGAAGGGTGATCCCGACCGCGTGGTCAGAGATCTTGAAGTCGTCGGCGACCTTCGTGTCGCCGTAGACCTGGATGCAACGGTCACGCAGCCACTCCAGCAGGCTGGCCTCGTCCACGCCGGGGTCAGCGGTCCGCAGGTAGGCCGCGACATCCGCATCGGAGCCGCCGCCGCGGCGCTGGATGGCGGTGAACTTGGCGGTACTGCCGGACGCCCGGAGCTTGACCAGGTCGAAGTCCGGGTGCGCGGCGATGTGCCCCTCCAGCCGCTCGCGCAAGTGGTTGACCTGGCGGCGGCGTTCCGTCGCCTCCCGGGCAGGCACATTGACCCTGGTCTCGGCGAAGGTCTCGAGCACCTTGTGATCAACGTGTCGTTCTGCAGCCATCCCGTCCTGCCTTCCTGCGTGCGGCCTTTCGCGCCGCCTAGAAGCTGTATCACCC
>NZ_JAVACL010000099.1:0-6855 GCF_032658145.1 Streptomyces sp. MK7 | reverse complement strand
ACCCGCTTCAAGGAGAGCCTCAAGGACGGGACGAGCCGGAGACCGCCACGGTCAAGCCATCGGCGCGTCGACGGCCGTACCGGTGATGGTGATCACGTCGGTCACCCTGCTGCCGGCGCTCCGCAGCACGTCGGCCGGCACCCGGCCGCGGCAGGGCTGGGTGAGGTGCTCGATGTACTTCACGGCAGCGCCGCAGTGGACCTTGGTGCAGTTCGAGCGGGTGGCCTGCACGGTGGGGGAGAGCTGGAGCAGGTCGGGGTTGCCCGGCTCCATCTCGGCCTGCATCAGGAAGTGCGGCACCCCGTCGAACTCCTCGGCCAGGATGCCGAGGATGCCCCCTTCCGGCTGCCTGATGATGGGCTGCGTCCATCGCACCGCCGGCCGCGATCCGCAGGTCGAGCGCGGCCTCCACCGGGGCGGCCCGGTCGTCGGCGTCGAGCACCGCGCCGGACGGCCAGATCTCGGTGACCCCGGGGATGAAGCCGGTGTCGCTCTGCTGGTCCGCGGGGTCCTTGCGGACCTCGTCGGGAACCGGGGCCTTGCGGTCGCTCATCCGGGGCCTTCGGCGGCATCGGTCGGGTCGGCGGCGGCGGCGGTGTCGGCCGGGTCGGCGGCGGCTCGGTGGCTGTCCGCCGTCTTCCACCACCCGGGGTTGTCCCGGTACCAGGCGACGGTCTCGGCCAGTCCCTGGTCGAAGGCGATCCGCGGGCGGTATCCCAGCTGCTTGCGGATCTTGCTGTCGTCCAGCGAGTAGCGCCGGTCGTGGCCCTTGCGGTCGGGGACGTACCGGATCATGGACCGGTCCGCGCCGCACAGCGCCAGGAGTCGCTCCGTCAGCTCCAGGTTGGTGCGCCCGGCGCCGCCGCCGATGTTGTACACCTCGCCGGCGCCGCCGCTGGTGAGCACCGTCTGCACGGCCCGGCAGTGGTCGTCCACGTGCAGCCATTCGCGTACGTTGCCTCCGTCGCCGTACAGCGGCACCGGCCTGCCCTGCAGCAGGTTCGTCACGAACAGCGGGATCAGCTTCTCGGGGAACTGGTAGGGGCCGTAGTTGTTGGAGCAGCGGGTGATCGACACGTCCAGCCCGTGGGTGCGCCAGTACGCGCGGGCGATCAGGTCGGAGCCGGCCTTGGACGCCGCGTAGGGCGAGTTGGGCATCAGCTGGGCGTCCTCGGTCCACGAGCCCTCGTCGGTCGAGCCGTACACCTCGTCGGTCGAGACGTGGACGAATCGGGGCGTGCCGCGGCGCAGGCAGGCCTCCAGCAGGGTCTGGGTGCCGCTCACATTGGTCCGGATGAACTCCGCGGCCGAGCGCACCGAGCGGTCCACGTGCGACTCGGCGGCGAAGTGCACCACCGCGTCGTGGCCCGGCAGCAGGTCCAGCAGCAGCGGGAGGTCGCAGATGTCGCCCTGCACGAAGTGCATCCGGGGGTGGTCGGCGGGCAGGTTCTCCCGGCGGCCGGCGTAGCTGAGGAGGTCCAGGACGGTCACCTGGGCCTGCTCGTAACCGGGGTAGCCGCCGGCGAGCAGCGTGCGTACGTAGTGCGAGCCGATGAAACCGGCACCGCCCGTCACCAGGAGTCTCATCGGGCAGCGATCCCGGGGCGGGGGTGCGGGCGCGTACCCGGCCCGCCTGACAGCAGCAGAGGTCTCACTTTCTCTCCTCGATCGAGTTCGGACGTGTCAGCCGTCGCCAGGACGCGGTGGACCACGCGCTGCCGCTCGCGTCACCTCAGAAGTGGCCCACCGCCGCTGATTCACCACCCGGCCGCCGGCAACACCGTATAGGGAGCAGGCCGCCACGTCGCGCCGCCGGCCTGACCCAGCAGGACGTGGCGACCGCGCTGCGCACCAAGCGCGAGATGATCAACGGCTGGGAGACGGGCCGCGCTACGCCCCGCCCACCGCGCCTGGCCGCCTACAAGCGGCTGCTGGACGGCTGGGCGGCGAAGTACCCGGCACCGGTGCCTGCGACGTTCACCACCACCACCGCGCCGACGCCCGCCCCAGCTCCCACAGCGGTGCCCGCGCCCGCGGTACCGGCCGCGGCCGCCGACGCCCGCCCGACGCCGTCGACCAGAAGCACGCCCGCCAGGCCGACGTCGACGTCGCGCCGCCCGGCCGCGAAGAAGGCCACGCCCGCGGTGGTCGACCCGCGATTCCCGCACGGTTCGTTGGGCGTGCTGGACGGCGACGGTTCGGTGGAGTGCGGTGGCGGCGTGGTGCTGCAGTGCCCGGCGACCACGATCTGGGCCCTGGTGGAGTGGACGCTTGCCGAGCCCGGGATCGGGCAGGCGCGACTGCACCGCGACGGCAAGGACTCCGACCCGCTGATCGTGCTCACCGAGTCGGCCGCCGATCGGTTCGCCCCTTACGGCCCGGCTGGAGAAGCCCGGAGGAACGCCGCTCGCTGCGTCTGACGGACGATCACAAGGTCGTCCAGCAGATCACCCGCGCGAAGGGGCAGCTGACCAGGCGCGGGTCCGGGCCCTGGGCGGGGGGCCTCAGCCGTGCCTCAGGGAGTGCGTACGAGGACGGTTCAGCTCGATCGTGTGATGGTCGGCCTGCGGGCTTGTGGGGGCCTGGGTCGTTCGGGCTACGGTGATCGTGCGATCTGGGACGCCGGGTGCGGTGCCGGCGTGCGGGGCCCCTGCTCCACCGGAGTGATGGTTCGGGGCCTCCTCGTCGCCTCTGGCCGTGCCCATATGGCCAGGTCGTGAGGGAGCCGGCCTCCCGGGATCGGACCGTGCACAGGATGCGTGTCGCTGCCCCGGGGTCGAGTACGCCGGGGACCTGGGGGTACCTCCCACGCCGTTCAGGCAGTGGGGGAGCGCCCAAGACCGTTCGGGGCGTGCGGCTGAGCAGGACTCACTCCTGCGCAGTCTTCAGGAACGGTCTACCGGCCCGCGCAGGGCGGGCAGCGTCGCTGCGTGCAGCCGGCGATCCTGCCGTGGGACGCTCTGGATCCCCGCTCCTGGGGCGACGCAGCCGAGTCGCCGGCGCCGGCCCGCGTGCTCGGGGTGTACGCCACCCGCGTCATCACCCCGCGCGGCTCCACTGCCGTCTCCGGCCTGGAGCTGATGACCGCGTCGCGCCCGCCGACCCGCGCGGTGCGCGACGAAGCCGCCGGTGTCGGTTCACGAGGCCGATGTCAGATCGGTGGCGGCCTGTGCGCTGCCGGATCCGATGTGGGCGTGCACCCAGTCGGTGATCTCGCGGGTCGGCGTGCCGGGGGTGAACAGCGCGGCGACTCCGAGGCCGAGCAGGGGCGGGATGTCCGCCTCGAAGATGATGCCGCCGCCGAACACGGTGATGTCGGTGGCATCCTCCTCTTTCAGGAGGTCCATCACCTGGGCGAAGAGCGTGAGATGGGCACCGGAGAGCACCGAGAGGCCGATGCCGTCGGCGTCTTCCTGGATCGCGGTGTCGACTATCTGACGCGGTGTCTGGTGCAGTCCGGTGTAGACGACCTCGACGCCGGCGTCGCGCAGGGCGCGGGCGATCACTTTGGCTCCGCGGTCGTGGCCGTCCAGGCCGGGCTTTGCCACGACGACGCGGATGGGCTTCTCGGCGGCGCCGGGAGTGGAGTGCATGGCGAGTCCTCGGTCCGGTTCGTCGGTCGGTGGGTCAGCAGTTCCGTCAGTAGGCGTCGGTGGGGACGTAGGTGCCCCAGACCTCGCGCAGGGCGTTGCAGACCTCGCCGACGGTGGCGCGGGCGCGCAGGGCGTCCTTCATCGGGTACAGGACGTTGTCCTCGCCTTCGGCGGCCTTCTTCAGGGCTGCCAGGGCCGAGTCCACCGGCTCCTGGTCGCGTTCGGTGCGCAGTTTCGCGAGGCGTTCGGCCTGCTGGGCCTCGATGGCGGGGTCCACGCGCAGCGGCTCGTAGGGCTCTTCGGCGTCCAGCTGGAAGCGGTTGACGCCGACGACGACGCGTTCGCCGGAGTCGGTCTCCTGGGCGATGCGGTAGGCGGAGCGCTCGATCTCGGACTTCTGGAAGCCGTGCTCGATCGCGTTGACCGCGCCGCCCAACTCCTCCACTTTGCCCATGAGTTCGAGGACGGCGGCCTCCACGTCGTCGGTCATCTTCTCCACGACGTAGGACCCGGCGAACGGGTCGACCGTGGCCGTCACGTCCGTCTCGTAGGCGAGGACCTGCTGGGTGCGCAGGGCCAGACGGGCGGACTTGTCGGTGGGCAGGGCGATGGCCTCGTCGAAGGAGTTGGTGTGCAGCGACTGGGTGCCGCCCAGCACCGCTCCCAGGCCCTGGACGGCGACCCGGACCAGGTTCACCTCCGGCTGCTGCGCCGTCAGCTGGACACCCGCCGTCTGCGTGTGGAAGCGGAGCATCAGCGACTTGGGGTTCTTCGCGCCGAACTCCTCCCTCATCACCCGCGCCCAGATCCGGCGGGCTGCACGGAACTTGGCGACCTCCTCCAGGATCGTCGTTCGCGACACGAAGAAGAAGGACAGGCGCGGGGCGAAGTCGTCCACGTCCATACCGGCCGCCACCGCGGTGCGGACGTACTCGATGCCGTCGGCGAGCGTGAAGGCGATCTCCTGCGCCGGCGACGCCCCCGCCTCGGCCATGTGGTAGCCCGAGATCGAGATGGTGTTCCACTTCGGGATCTCGGCCTTGCAGTACTTGAAGATGTCCGCGATCAGCCGCAGGGAGGGCTTGGGCGGGAAAATGTAGGTGCCGCGGGCGATGTACTCCTTGAGCACGTCGTTCTGGATCGTGCCGGTCAGCTTGTCCGCCGCCACGCCCTGCTCCTCACCCACCAGCTGGTACATCAGCAGCAGCAGCGCCGCCGGGGCGTTGATCGTCATCGACGTGGAGACCTTGTCCAGCGGGATCCCGCCGAACAGCACCCGCATGTCGTCGACCGAGTCGATGGCGACACCGACCTTGCCCACCTCGCCCGAGGCGATCGGCGCGTCCGAGTCATGGCCCATCTGCGTCGGCAGGTCGAAAGCGACCGACAAGCCCATCGTGCCGTTCGCGATGAGCTGCTGGTAACGGGCGTTCGACTCGGTGGCCGTGCCGAAACCCGCGTACTGACGCATCGTCCACGGACGCCCCGTGTACATCGACGGATACACACCCCGCGTGAACGGGTACCGGCCCGGCTCACCCAGCTTCTGATCCGGGTCCCAGCCCTCCAGAGCCGACGGGCCGTACACCGGCTCGATGGGCAGTCCGGACTCGCCTGTTCTGATGTGGTCCATCGTTGCGTGTCTCCCGGCGAGCAGCCTGATCCGAGGTGTCCGTGGCGTCTTCACCGTCGGGGCTGTCGCTAGGGGCGTCCTCGAGCGGCGCAGGACCGGGTACGCGGGCCACAGCGGTCAGGGCGCAGAGCAGCGCCGGCAGGCCGAACGCGATAGGGTGCGGCTCTGTTTGAGGGACGGTGATCACGCTGCGAGTGCGAGGCTGTCGCGGCAGCGGATGGCGTGAACCCGCAGGTGCTCGCGCTGCGCGTGATACTTCCAGTGCTCCTCGAAGTCGCCGTTGCTGATCACCGTGCGGAGCCTGAGGACGGCCTCGGCTCCGGCGAGGCCCCAGCGGGCACCGGTGATGTCCATCCGGTCCTTCACCAGGTGCCGGCACGCCCCCTCGATCACGCCTGTCGCAATCGGCCAGCCCTCCGCCAGCGCGATGTCATAGCCGAGGTGGGGGAGTTTGGCCCGGAGGTAGCCGACCGCCTTGTCCACCCCCAAGCGCCGCTGGCCGCCCACGCCCACGTCTCCGTCTCCGCCACCGGAGACAGAGACGGAGACGGAGACGGAGACGGAGACGGAGACGGAGACGGAAGAACGAGGTCGACCGGGTCGCCACCACGTGAAGTGGCGACCCAGACTCACCTTCTGAGCCCCGGTCAGTCGACCAGCAGCACCAGCTTGCCCGTCGTCCGGCCGGTGTCGCCCAGATCGTGCGCCTTGGCGGCATCGGCCAGCGGGAAGGTCCCCGCGATCGTCGCCTTCAGCTTCCCCGACTCCACCAGCTCCGCGACCGCCTCCATCCCGGCCCGGTCGGCTTCCACCAGCATCCGCACCGCCCGCACGCCCAGCCGCTCGGCCTCCTCGTAGAACTCCGGCGGGCCGACCGGCAGGACCGACACCACGATCCCGCCGGGCCGCAGCACCCCCAGCGACCGCACCGACGTCTCACCGCCGAGCGTGTCCAGGACGACGTCGACGTCCCGGACGGCCTCCGTCACGTCGGTGGACCGGTAGTCGATCGGCTCGTCCACGCCGATCTCCCGCAGGAAGTCGTGCTTGCCCGCGCTCGCCGTACCGATCACGTACGCGCCGCGCGCCTTGGCGATCTGCACGGCGACGTGCCCCAACCCGCCGGCCGCCGCATGGACCAGCACCCGCTGCCCGGGCCGCACATCGGCGTACTCCGTCAGCGCCTGCCACGCGGTCAGCGACACCAGCGGCAGCGCGCCCGCCTGGACGTGGTCGATCGAGGCCGGCTTGTGCGTCAGGGCGCGCGCCGGGACGGTGACGTACTCGGCGTGCGAGCCGTGGCCGAACGGGTAGGGCAGCATGCCGAAGACCTCGTCGCCGGGCTTGAAGGCGGCCACGCCGATCCCGGTCTCGGCGACCTCGCCGGAGAGGTCCCAGCCCAGGACGAACGGCGGCTCGCCCAGGAAACCGCCGGTGGCCCGGTGCTTCCAGTCGGTGGGGTTGACCCCGGCGGCCCGCACCCGGACCAGCACCTCGTTCGGGCGCGGCGCGGGCCGCCCGACCCGCACTTCCCTCAGGACCTCGGGACCGCCGAGGACGTCCTGGCTGATGGCTCGCATCGTGTTCGCATCGTTCATCGGGTCTCTCCTTCGTGGATACCCCGGCTTA
>NZ_JAVACL010000098.1:0-6942 GCF_032658145.1 Streptomyces sp. MK7 | reverse complement strand
CCGCCGACAGCACGAACGACGTCTGCAGCTTGCCGTACCCCGGCACCTTCGCCTCCACCAGGTACGTCCCCGCCCCGGCCGAGCCCGCCGGAGGCGTCGCGCACTGCGGAGCGCTCGGCTTGCGGTCCCAGCGCACGGTGTAGGTGATGGCGCTGCCCGCCGGCACCCGGTACAGCAGGCTTCCGGCAGTCTTCGGGCAGTCGTCCGAGGACCAGTAGTCGGTGCTGCTGTCGGCCTTGCTGATCGTCAGCACCGCGGACTTCGGCCCGAGGTCGACCTTGCAGTCGGTACCGGAGGAGTTCTTCGCCGTCAGTTCGAAGGTCGGTGTCTGACCGGGCGCGTAGGTGTTGCGCACACTGCGCAGGTTCAACGAGACCGCCCCGGGGGCGCAGTTGGGAAGCGTGCTGCCGGCCGGCAGCACGGCGCCCGTACCGGCACCGCCCTTGGCGTCGCCGCCCGAGCCCCCACCGGCACCGGAGCCGGAACCCGAGCCGTCCCCGCCCGGAGCGCCGGAAGCGGTGCCGCCGCCCGAGGCGGCCCCCGATCCGCCGGAGTCACCGCCGCCGGACTCGTCGCGTCCGCCGGGGTGTTGGCTGATCGCGGGACCGGAGCCGGAGGGTCCCGGGGTGATGGTGGAGGGGGTGGGATGCTTGCCGTCGGAGGCGCTGCCGCTGTTCTTGTGGTCCCCGCCGCCCCCCGAGGTGACGATCCAGGCGACCAGCAGGGCCAACAGGGCGACCACGGACAGCAGTACGACCCTCCGTCGCCAGTAGATGGAGGAGGGAAGCGGCCCGACCGGATTGCGCAGAGATCCCACGGCCCAAACTGTACGAGAGATCGTGGCCTTCCCCCGCCCCACCCGCCGCGCCGACCACAACTTTTCCGGATCATCATTCGAGCAACATCCGTACAGGCGCCCCACTTTGCGGTCGCCGTAACCGAACAGTGACGGTCGGTGACGACACCGGGCCGCTCGGGTTCACGCGGCCGTCCATCCGCACGTGGCAGGATCGGAAGCGCCATGACTGCGCCCACACTGCCCCCACACAGCCCCACCGCCCCGGCCACCGCCACCGATGCCGACGCCGTCACCGACACCGACACCGACACCGACGACAGCGCCGTCGACGCCACCACCACCGGCGATGCCTCCGCCACGGCGTCCGGCCCGTCCGGCGCCCCGCACGGCGCGCCCCTGCACACCCACGTCATCACCTGGTTCGACGCCAACGCCCGCGACCTGCCCTGGCGGCGCGCCGACGCCGGTGCCTGGGGGGTGATGGTCAGCGAGTTCATGCTCCAGCAGACGCCGGTCAACCGCGTCCTGCCCGTCTACGAACAGTGGCTCGAACGCTGGCCGCGCCCCGCCGACCTCGCCAAGGAGGCGCCGGGCGAGGCCGTCCGCGCCTGGGGGCGGCTCGGCTACCCGCGCCGCGCCCTGCGCCTGCACGGCGCCGCGGTCGCCATAACGGAACGGCACGGCGGCGACGTACCCACCGAGCACGCACAGCTGCTGGCCCTGCCCGGCATCGGCGAGTACACGGCCGCGGCGGTCGCGTCCTTCGCCTACGGGCAGCGGCACGCCGTGCTGGACACCAACGTCCGCCGGGTCCTGGCCCGCGCGGTCACCGGCGTGCAGTACCCGCCGAACGCCACCACCGCCGCCGAGCGCCGCCTGGCCCGCACCCTGCTGCCGGAGGACGAACGGACCGCGGCCCGTTGGGCCGCCGCCTCCATGGAGCTCGGCGCGCTGGTGTGCACGGCGAAGAACGAGTCGTGCGACCGCTGCCCGATCGCCGGGCACTGCGCGTGGCGGCTGGCGGGCAAGCCGGAGCACGACGGTCCGCCGCGCCGGGGCCAGACGTACGCCGGCACCGACCGGCAGGTGCGCGGCAAGCTGCTCGCCGTGCTGCGGGAGGCTCATACGGCGGTGCCGCAGGTGGTGCTCGACCGGGTGTGGCACGAGCCGGTCCAGCGGGCCCGGGCCCTGGACGGGCTCGTCGCGGACGGTCTGGTGGAGCCGCTGCCGGGCGGTCTGTACCGGCTGCCGCTGACCTGACACCACGTCACCGCCCGGGCTTCGTAACGGCGGTGACGTCTTCGGGGGGCGTCGCGGGCGTCCGTGTCACACATCCGCGCGCCACCCGGGGTTTCAAATCGCCCCACATCACGGCAAATCGGAGCACCTCTTTACCCCGTTCCTGCGTCCGTTACACAACCGACGCACAGCCGAGGGCTAGCCGCAGGCTGCTTCGGACAACGCCGTGACAACCCCTCCGTACCTTCAGTTGCGTGCCCGACGGGCACCGGGCGGCTGCCGACCACAGCCGGCCGCACACAGCGTGGGATCCGGCAGCAGGCGGGCCGGGAAAACGGGGATCGGAGGCGGTTGATCATGGCGCAGGGTGAGGTGCTCGAGTTCGAGGAGTATGTGCGCACCCGGCAGGACGCGCTGCTGCGCAGCGCCCGCCGGCTGGTGCCGGACCCCGTCGACGCGCAGGACCTGCTCCAGACCGCGCTCGTCAGGACGTACGGCCGCTGGGAGGGCATCGCCGACAAGCGGCTCGCGGACGCCTATCTGCGCCGGGTCATGATCAACACGCGTACGGAGTGGTGGCGGGCCCGGAAGCTGGAGGAGGTTCCCACCGAGCAGCTTCCGGACGCCAGCGTCGAGGACTCCACCGAGCAGCACGCCGACCGCGCGCTCCTCATGGACATCATGAAAGTTCTCGCTCCGAAGCAGCGCAGTGTCGTGGTGCTGCGACACTGGGAGCAGATGTCCACGGAGGAGACGGCCGCCGCCCTCGGCATGTCCGCGGGAACGGTCAAGAGCACGCTGCACCGGGCGCTCGCCCGGCTCCGCGAGGAGCTGGAGGCCCGCGATCTGGACGCACGCGCGCTGGAGCGTGAGGAGCGGGAGCGTTGCGCGGCCTGAGCGGTGCGGCCGAGGTCGGCCCGAGCGGCGGTGCCGAGACCGGCCGGAGCGTCGGGGCCGGTCCCGGCGTCGAGCCCACCCCGGCCCGGGGGACCTTCCAGGCGGTGATCACGGCGCTGGCCGTGCTCGCCGCCCTCGGCCTTTTGGTGTCCGCCTGCGGCACGGGCGGCACCGGCGCCCGCGACGAGGGTCCGGCCGACGCCAGCTCGGTGGCCGGCGCACCCTCGCCCAGCGCCTCCGCGACCCCCGCCGACACCCCCCAGCCGGTGGACCCGGTGCGGCTCGTCAAGGACGACCCGAAGGTCTCGGCCGCCGTCAAGCGCGGTCTCAAGCCGTGCGCGGGCGACCAGTACCCCGTCGACGTGGCGTACGGCAAGCTGACCGGCGGCTCGGTCGACGATATCGTCGTCAACGTGCTGACCTGCGAGGACGCGGTGGGCATGGGCTCGTATGTGTACCGCGAGCGGGGCGACGGGTACGAGGACGTGTTCCGGGCCGAGGAGCCGCCGGTCTACGCCGAGATCGACCGCGGCGACCTCGTGGTGACCAAGCAGGTGTACGAGAAGGACGACCCGGTGTCGAACCCCTCCGGCGAGGACGTGATCACCTACCGCTGGACCGGGAGCGCGTTCACCAAGGAGTTCAGCACGCGCAACGAGTACAGCAAGGCCGTCGGAGGGGGCGCGTCGGCGGCTCCGGTCCCCGACAACTGACGCGAGACAATTCCGGTGGCGCGAACCGGTCGCCTCCGGCGGCCCGATCCGCCGGGGAACCGTTCGCGAGTGAACGCATCACGCGCCGGACGCGTCCACACAGTGGGCGCACCCTCTGAAGCACACAAGGACTGAGAGCACCGGGATGGCAGAGCAGACCCACGTCCTGTTCGTCGAGGACGACGACGTCATCCGCGAGGCCACACAGCTCGCCCTGGAGCGGGACGGCTTCGCGGTCACGGCCATGCCCGACGGCCTGTCGGGCCTGGAGGCGTTCCGGGCGAGGCGGCCCGACATCGCCCTGCTGGACGTCATGGTCCCCGGCCTGGACGGCGTCAGCCTGTGCCGCCGAATCCGCGACGAGTCGACGGTGCCGGTGATCATGCTGTCGGCGCGGGCGGACTCCATCGACGTCGTGCTGGGTCTGGAGGCCGGCGCCGACGACTATGTGACCAAGCCGTTCGACGGCGCCGTCCTGGTCGCCCGGATCCGCGCGGTGCTGCGCCGCTTCGGGCACGCGGGCGGTGGCCGCGGCGAGGCCGACGCCTCCGCGGTGGACGGCGGGGTGCTGACCTTCGGCGACCTGGAGGTCGACACCGAGGGGATGGAGGTGCGCCGGGCCGGGCAGCCGGTGGCGCTCACCCCCACCGAGATGCGGCTGCTGCTCGAGTTCTCCGCCGCGCCGGGCACGGTCCTGTCCCGGGACAAGCTCCTGGAGCGCGTGTGGGACTACGGCTGGGGCGGTGACACCCGGGTCGTCGACGTCCATGTGCAGCGGCTGCGCACGAAGATCGGCCAGGACCGCATCGAGACCGTCCGTGGCTTCGGCTACAAGCTGAAGGCCTGAGCGGGGCGGCATGCGGGGCAACACGCGGCGCCTGCTTCCGGGGCGCCTGGAGCACGCGGACATCCGTACCGGGCTGAGGTGGAAGCTCAGCGCGGCCATCGCGCTGGTGGGCGCCCTGGTGGCGATCGCGCTCAGCCTGGTGGTGCACAACGCCGCCCGGGTGTCGATGCTGGACAACGCCCGCGACCTGGCCGACCAGCGGCTCCAGTTCGCGCAGAGCATCTACGACCGCCCCGGCCGGCGGCCGGCCCCCGCCACCTTCAAGATCGACGATCCGACGCTGCCCGCCGCGCTGCGGGAGAAGGTCGAGGACGGCCGGCGGGCCACGTTCGTCACCGACCACCCGGGCCGCGTGCCGGACATCTGGGCGGCCATGCCGATCAAGGGCGGGCACGTGCTCTCCCTGCACACGCACTTCACCGACCGCAGCACGGACATCCTCAAGGACCTCGACCAGGCCCTGGTGATCGGCTCCATCGCGGTCGTGCTGGGCGGCAGCGCGCTGGGTGTGCTCATCGGCGGCCAGCTCTCGCGCCGCCTGCGCAAGGCGGCGGCCGCCGCGAACCAGGTGGCCAAGGGCGAGCCGGACGTTCGGGTCCGGGACGCCATCGGCGGGGTCGTACGGGACGAGACCGACGACCTCGCGCGCGCTGTGGACGCCATGGCGGACGCGCTGCAGCAGCGGCTGGAGGCGGAGCGGCGGGTCACCGCGGACATCGCGCACGAGCTGCGCACCCCGGTGACCGGGCTGCTGACGGCCGCCGAGCTGCTGCCGCCGGGCCGCCCCACCGAGCTGGTCCTGGACCGGGCGAAGGCGATGCGCACGCTGGTGGAGGACGTGCTGGAGGTCGCCCGGCTGGACGGCGCCTCGGAGCGGGCCGAGCTGCAGGACATCGTGCTCGGCGAGTTCGTCGCCCGGCGGGTGGCGGCGAAGGACCCGGACGTCGAGGTGCGGGTGGTGCACGAGTCGGAGGTCACGACGGACCCGCGGCGTCTGGAGCGGGTGCTGTTCAACCTGCTCGCCAACGCCGCCCGGCACGGCAAGCCGCCGGTCGAGGTGACCGTGGAGGGGCGGGTCATCCGGGTGCGCGACCACGGCCCCGGCTTTCCGGAGGCGCTGCTGGCGGAGGGCCCGAGCCGGTTCCGCACCGGCAGCGCGGACCGCGCGGGGCGCGGCCACGGCCTGGGTCTGACCATCGCCGCCGGCCAGGCCCGGGTGCTGGGGGCCCGCCTGACGTTCCGCAACGTACGGCCCGCGGGCGCCCCCGAGCACATTCCGGCCGAGGGCGCGGTCGCGGTCCTGTGGCTGCCGGAGCACGCCCCGACGAACACGGGCAGCTACCCGATGCTGCCGCAGCAGGTGCCCCAGCAAGGAAAGTGACCGCCCCCCGGGGCCCGGCCCGGGGCCCGGCCCGGGAGCCTGGCTCCGGGGCGCCCGTCCCGGGGCCGGTTCGGCAGGCCCCGGGAGGTCCTGAGCCCTGTCAGGCCCACTCCTTGTCCGGGTCCAGGCCGCCCTCGCGTCGCTGGGTGAAGGAGAACCAGTTGCCGGAGTCGTCACGGAAGAGCGCTTCGGTGCCGTAGGGGCGCTCCTGCGGCTCCTGGAGGAACTCCACCCCGCGGTCCTTGAGCTTCTTGTAGTCGCCGTGGATGTCGTCGGTGACCAGGACGCCGGCGCCGAGGGCGCCCTTGGCGACCAGCTTCTTGACCATCTCGGCGGATTCGGGGTCCATCGCGGGCGGCCCGGGCACCATGAGGGTCAGCTCCACGTCGGGCTGGTCCGGGGAGCCGACGGTGAGCCAGCGCGCGCCGCCCTCCCCCATGGTCATGTCGGTGCGGACCTCCAGGCCGAGCTTCTGGGTGTAGAACTCCTTGGCGCGGTCCTGGTCGAGGACCCAGACGGTGGTGATGGCGATGCCCTTGATCATGGCTTCTCCGGGGGTTGCGAGGTGCTGTTGCGCTGCCACGGTAGGCAGGACGGCGCTCAGCCCGCTTCTCGGAAATTGCTCTCTCGCTCCCGGGCCGCGCCGGAGCGGAATCCGCCGGCCCAGAGCATGGCGTAGCAGCCGGGGATGAGGGCGGCGCCGCGGCCGACGTGCCGGGCGCGGTACTCGCTCGGGGTGAGCCCGGTCCACGCCTTGAAGCGGGACGAGAACGTGCCCAGACTGCTGAAGCCGACCAGGTGGCAGATCTCGGTCACCGTCAGGTTCGCGGTGCGCAGCAGGTCCTCGGCCCGCTCGATGCGGCGGTGGGTGAGGTACTGGCGGGGCGTCTCGCCGTACGCCTCCTTGAAGGCCCGTATGAAGTGGTAGCGCGAGTAGCCGGCGTGAGCCGCCACCGTGTCCAGGTCGAGGTCCGGGTCCGCCCAGTCCCGGTCCATGGCGTCCTTGGCCAGGCGCAGCTGCCGCATCCTGCCCGCCACTGCTTCCATACGGCCGATGGTGGCACGG
>NZ_JAVACL010000097.1:0-7244 GCF_032658145.1 Streptomyces sp. MK7 | reverse complement strand
ATGTCGTCAGCACCTACCGGGAGATCGGCCGGCAGTTCCCGCCTCCGCCGCCGGGCTGGGACCGGATGCCCCACCCGCCGCCCCGGCCAGAAATACTCGTCCCGCCTTCCGGCGATCGCAAACCCGCCTCTGCGGCGAACTGGATGCATGCGTGACTTCGAGCCCTCACTCCCCGGGCTGAGGCGATCTCCGGGTCGCTGAAGCCACCGATCACCAGGACACACACTGCCGTGGCAAAGGCGAGGAAGGCCGGCCTGCCGAGGGGACGGCAACGGGCAGCTCGCGCTGAAGAGCGACATCTGTTGGCGCTCGCGCGAGCCGGTCAAACGGTTACCTTCGTCACTTCGACATTTCCATACGACGTATGGTAACAATGAAAACGTGCTTCCATACAACGTATGGAACTGCGCGCTCGGACCACACCGGGCGTCATACATCGCCTGACAGAACAGCCATTGGCGCAGATCACCCCCTCGGGAAGGAAAGATCATGAACAAGCTCGCGAAGCGCATCGCCCTCACTGTCTCCTCCGTCGCGGTTCGCCGGTGCCGCCGTCCTCGGTGCCGGTGGCACCGCTTCGGCCGCGCCCCTTGCGTCCACGCACGCCCAGCACCCGACCGACGGGGCCGTGGCCGCTGATTACAGCTGGGACCACGGTGTCGGCTACCTGCTCGAGCGGGGCTACTCCTGCGACGAGGCCCGCGGCTGGCACCAGGACCGCCACGGCAGCGATTCGACCCGGCACGACTGCGACGGGCTCTACTACCGCGATGGTCACTTCTACCGCTGGGAGGACGAGGGACACGGCTGGACGTCCGACAGGTCCTATCGCCACGACGGGAACCGCTGCGAGCACGACGGCGGGGGCAGCCACCATGACGTGAGCCGCGGCGACCGGTGAGACGGGTAACCGCCCCCGCCCGCGCTGCCTCTCCGCCACAGGCCGGTGTGAGGCACCGCCGAGCCATACCCGGGAGCGGAAGCCTATGAAGAAGTCCTTGAAGGTCGTAGAACGGGGTGGCCGTGCAACTGGTCGTCTCGCACGTCTACTCGTTGCCCCTATGCGTACGTCTGCGCTACGAGGACGCTGATCCCTATGTCGTCCGTGCCACCTTCTTCGTCGACTGTGACGAGCCGGTCGAATGGGTCCTGGGGCGGGATCTTCTGGCTGACGGTCTGGAGGGTTCCGCAGGCCACGCGGACGTCCGGATCTGGTCGGCCACAGGGCGGGGTGACCAGTCGATCTACATCGCCCTCGGGTCTTCCGCAGGCACCGCCTTGCTCGAGGTCCCCGTGCAGGACATCTCGTCCTTCCTTCAGGACACCCAGGTTCTGGTGCTACGGGGGACCGAGTCCGGACTCATCGACTGGGATGCCGAACTGGCACACCTCCTCCCCCGAGGCTGGCCGCCGACCATCCATGCTCAGAAGTAAAGGAATCAGTGTCATGTCCCAATACCAGCTCCGCGTCTACACCCTGCGCAGCTCCGACGCGCTCGCCGCCTACGAGAAGATCTGGGCGCAGCACATTCCCGGTATGGCCAAGCACCGGATCACCACCCACGGCGTCTGGACGGTGCCCGCGGCGCCCGGAAGCGACACTCCCCGGCTGTACGCCCTCGTTTCCTACAAGGACGCCGACGACGTGCAGGAGCGGCTGGAGGCATATCTGTCGAGTCCTGAATTCCGCGCAGACATGGAGGGCTTCGACATCAGCCAGATCGTCGGCCTCGACGAGACCCTGCTGACGCCCACCGTGGAATCTCCCTTGCGCTGACGGTCGGCCTGCGACGAGTGACGCGGCAGAAGGGCCGGTATCCGGCGGCCCTGGGATGGTGTTCCGGTGTCGTCGATGACGACCCACCAGTGGCGGCCCTTGCCGGCATCGATACCTAGCCATAAGCAGGGCACCTGGGTGGTCATGTGCGTCTCCTCGGACTCCGACAGCGTGCCGTTCCGGTCCAAGGACGGCCCTGCATTGCGTGACCGGGCCCCGGCAACCACGGCCGGCGTCGAGGTGGGGACCGTGACGAGTCGGTTCACTACAACCACGACCGGTACAGAGTCGATCGCTGAGACCAAGAGCGCCCTTTGTCCGGCAGCCACCGTTGGCCACATCTCCGTGATGGCCCCGGCCGAAAGTAGTGGCCTCGCCTGCTCCCGTCGGCCGGGCGCCCTTGCGACGGCACGAAGAACTGCTCCTGCGGGTGTCCTCGTGCCGACCGCCACCGGTCCTCGCAGTAACCGCGTCTCTGTGCAGCCTCTTTGAATCCGACGACAGCCCTTCCGATGGCCCTCCCTCCCCGGATGACTCGAAGCACCAGGAGTAAGACCCAATGAAGTCATTGAGAACTGTGATCCAGGGGCTGCCTGTGAAGCTTGTCGGCGTGCATGCGACGTCCTTGTCCATGATCATGAATCTTCGCTATGAGCCGAGTGATCCCTATGTGGTCCATGCCGCATTCACCGCCGATGTCGACAGCGACGAGCTGGTGGAATGGATCATCGGGCGCGATTTGCTGATCGACGGCCTGGAGGGCCCTGCCGGCGAGGGAGACGTTCGCATATGGCCCGCCGGCGAGGAGGGCTGCCGCGACGTGTACATCCTTCTCAACCCGCCGTCCGGTACGGCCCTGCTCAAGGCCCCAGCGCAGGAATTCAAGGCGTTCCTGCAGGAAACGGAGGCAGTGGTGCCCCGGGGGGCCGAGCTCGCCCACAGTGACTTCGACCGCTTGCTGGCGCACTTCCTCGCCGAAGGGTGAGTCCTGGCAGGGTGCGACCTCAGGCAGGCACACGGACGTCTGCGCCTCGGTGTTCACCGCCAGGGTGAGTGGATGTCGGCAGTCGTGGTGTCGAGGGCGGCCGGGCCGAAGCCGGCGTCGGTCAGGATGTTCGCCGCGACTCCGCGGCCGACCCGCCCCGGTGAGGCCAGCCGCCACGCGGCGACCCGCTACCTGCGTCGCATCGCCCACCTTCCCGCGCTCCGTAGCTCGCCGCTCGTCGGCAGGCTCTGCCGCAGAGACGCACCTGAAGGCGTTTACGTCGTCGTGGTGCGCCCTGCGGCGGAAGTCTGGCAGCCGTTTGTCCGCTTCGCGCTCGCCCCACAAGCCCGCTGGTGGACGACGGCCGAGTTGCGGTCAGCCGGAGTGCTGGCCGAGCCTGCTGAACTGCTCGGCTCATGGACGGCTACTGGGACGGGCAGCTGCCCGATGAAGAGATCTCGCTTGAGTGAGCGGCTTCAACGCCGACCGTGCGCTCGCTGGGCCCCGCTCCCCGAACCCTGACGGCCTGTACACGCCGGTGCAGCGTAACGTCGTCTTGTGGACTTCCCTGCGGGCAGTCTCGTGTCCCGTGCCGCGCGTGAGGTCAGCCTCCGGGCAGACCAGCTGATCCATGACGTCGAGCGGTGCCTGCAGCGTGGAGTCCCCGAGGTCTGGGAGGACCCCGACGTAGCCCGTACGACGGCAGAGAACGTCACCGAACATGTTCTCGCGGCGTTGGCCGGCCTGGTACACAGCATCGAGCCGGGCCAGATCGAAACGCCGGCCGAAGACGTACCGGTGAGCGCCCTCACGGAACGCGCCCATCACCACCGATGCCTCGCCGATGGAGGCCAGCCCATGGCCTCGTACGTCGCCGATGAGCACCCGGGTGCAGGGGTTGTCGGCGCGGGCGATCGCCAACAGGTCGCCCCCGATCTGAGCCTCGTCCTCGGCGGCCAGATACAGCCAGGCCACCCGCAAGGGTCCGATCCGGCGGGGTGGAGGCCGCAGCAGAATCCGTTGTGCCGTCTCGGCCACCGACCGCACCCGGCTCAGCTCCCGGGCACGCCGCTCCCGCACATAGGTGATGAAGACCACCAGAGCCGACAACACGGCCAGGGCGATGAGCTACGCCACGTGGTTAGCGGTGGTCAGCCCGCCATGGAAGACCGAGATGATTACCAGGGCCGCCTGTGCCAGTGCCCCGACCAGAGCGGTCAGCCGCGGACCGGCGAAGGAGGCGGTCAGGGTCGGCGCGATGACGAGCAGCGGGCCCAGATGAACACTGGTGCCTATGCCGATGTCCGTCACGGTGATGACCACGATCAGCGCGAGCGCGATCACCAGCATCCCGCGCCCCGCGCGCTGCTCCAAGAGGCGGTCTCCCGATATACCGCGCGCACCCATACGCCCTTTGTACGCCCTCTTCGGCCGTACCTGCTCCTGGGCCAGGACGCCGGGGTCCTTGGGATCGTGGCCGGAGAGGTAGCCGGTGGCGGCGTCGGATGCCATCGCGCTGAACAAGGCGATGGCGATGGAACCGCCTATCTGCTGCAGGGTGTCGACAGCGGCCGAGGCGACGCCGGCATCGGTCGCCGCCACGTCGGGGGTCGCCAGGCTCATGGCGGGCGCGATGACCGTGCCCAGCCCGATGCCGACGAGCACCGGCTGGGGCAGTACCTGCGTCGCGTATCCGCTGTTCAGGTCCAGCTTGGTCATCCAGATCAGCCCGGCGGCCGCAATGGCCATGCCCAGCGGGACCACCGGCTTCGGTCCTCTACGCGCCACCAGGACGTTGTTGGCCACGGCGGAGGCGGACGACGAGGCCACGATCAGGGCAGGAAGGCGAAGTGGCGCCGGAGCAGCGGCGGTGGCGATAAGCCAACGGCCATGGTCATTTCACGGGTCAGCGTTATACGGCTGCCGTGAAGAGGCTAGGGAACCACCCCGCCGGGCGGTGTTCCCCCCGATGTGACGGGGGTGGCTCCCGTATGTCGCAGCCTGAGATCGCCCGACTGCGGGCGAGGCTCAGGTGCCGGTGCCTGGGGCGCAGCGCCTCAGAAGGTGTGACTCAAAGGCCGGCGTCCCGGCCGTCACGATCGCCGGTGAGCCGGCTTTCCAGACCCGTGATCAGCGTGTCCATCACGAGGCGGAACATGTGGTCCTGGTCAGGGCCTTCAGGAGATGTGTCCGCAGAATCAGGGTCTGCATCGCCGTCACCGTCTTCACCATCGTCCAAGCCGGGGGGCTTGAGGGTCGACCACTTGTGGAGCGAGCCGTTGAGTTCGGCGGCGAGGACACCGATGACGACGGCGACCATCAGCGCCGCGATCTCCGAGACCTCTGACTGCGGAACCCCGGCAGCCTCCACGATCGCGGTGAGCGCGGTCCAGAACGGGTCGTCGGCCTGGATGAAGTCGGGCTGGTGGCTGAACGAGTAGGCCATCAGTTCGGGGTGACGGTGCGCCAGGGTCCGGAAGTCGGTTGCGAGCAGGCGGATGCGCTCCTGCCAGGGAGCGTCCTCAAGCCTCACGGTGCGGAACTGGGCTCCGACCATTCTCGTCACGCCCCGCAGCACCGCTTCCTTGTTCGGCACATGGTGGTACAGCGACATCGGGTTCGCGTCGAGCACGGTCGCGAGTTTGCGCATGGTGAGCGCCTCGACCCCGTCCTCGTCGATGAGCCGCAGGGCGGCGGCGTAGATCCCGGCCTCGGTCAGAGGCACATCCCTCTTCCTCGTTCCCCGCGGGGGACGCCTCACCTTCTTTTCCATACCCCGTACGGTATCAGTTTCGTACGCCGTATGGAAATGACCTGAATCACAGCACCCACCAGGGCGGCCGGGCTTGCTTCACGTTTCCATACGTCGTACGGTACCAATTCCATACGGCGTATGTTTCCTTACGGCGCCACGGCATCGACCCGAGCAGCGCGCCCTTGCCCATCCCCCTCCACGCAGAGGAGCAAGCCATGACCACGCACTCCGCGAACGACCTTCGCCCCATCCGGTCCCCGCGCGGGGTCCCCCTGCTCGGCAACACGCCGCAGATCCCCGACACCAACCCGGTCGAGTACTTCGCCGAGCTGTCCAAGCAGTTCCCCGAGGGCATCTACGGCTTGGACATCGCCGGTGTCGAGCAGATCTTCGTCTACGACCCGGACCTGGTGGCCGAGGTCTCCGACGAGACGCGGTTCTTCAAGCAGATCGAGAAGACGCCGCTGCAGCATGTCCGGGACTTCGCGGGCGCGGGCCTGTTCACGGCCCACCAGCACGAGGAGGAATGGGGCATGGCACACCGGATCCTCCTGCCGGCGTTCAGCCAGCGGGCCATGAGGGCCTATTACGGGCAGATGCTGGAGATCGCCCAGAACCTGGCGGGCAAGTGGGAGCGCAAGGAGGGTCAGTCGGTCAACATCACCGACGACTACACCCGGCTGACACTGGACACGATCGCCCTGTCGGGGTTCGGCTACCGGTTCGACTCCTTCGAGAAGGAGGAGCTGCACCCCTTCCTCAACGCGCTGCTGGGCGCGCTGGTGGAGTCGCTGCGGCGCTCGCAGGAGCTGCCGATGATGACCAAGCTCCGCAAGGCCGATGCCAAGAAGTACGGCGAGAACGTCCAGCTGATGCAGGAGCTGGTCGAGAGCGTGATCAAGGAGCGCCGCGAGGGGAAGGGCGGCGGTGAGGAGGACCTGCTGGGCCTGATGCTGGAGGCCACCGACCCGGAGACCGGCAAGCGGCTGTACGACGACAACGTCCGCGACCAGGTGCTGACGTTCCTGATCGCCGGCCACGAGACCACCAGCGGCCTGCTGTCCTTCGCCACGTACTCGCTGATGCGCAACCCGCACGTGCTGGCCCAGGCGTACGCCGAGGTGGACCGGCTGATGCCAGGTGACACGGTCCCGGACTACGACACGATCATGCAGCTGGACGTCATCCCGCGGATCCTGGACGAGACCCTGCGCCTGTGGGCTCCCATCCCGTCGTTCGGCAAGACGGCGCGGGAGGACACCGTCATCGGCGGCCACTACGAGCTGAAGAAGGGTGCGAAGGTCCTCATCCTGGAAGGCCCGCTGCACACACACCCCAAGGCGTGGGAGCGGCCTGACGAGTTCGACATCGACCGCTGGCTGCCGGAGAACCGCGTCCAGCACCACCCGCACGCCTACAAGCCGTTCGGCAACGGCGTACGTGCCTGCATCGGCCGCCAGTTCGCGCTCACCGAGGCCCGCCTGGCCCTCGCGCTGGTGCTGCAGAAGTTCAAGTTCTCCGACACCACCGACTACAAGATGGACCCCCGGGAGGCGCTGACGCGCAAGCCCGGCAACTTCGAACTGATCGTCCGCCGTCGTCAGGAGCACGAGCGGACCGTCTTCGGCGCTGCGGACGTGCAGACCGGGGACACGCAGGCGCCGGCAGCGGTCAGCGGTGTCGGGGTGAATCTGACCGTCGCCTACGGTTCCAGCCTCGGCTCGTGC
>NZ_JAVACL010000096.1:0-8108 GCF_032658145.1 Streptomyces sp. MK7 | reverse complement strand
GCGCAGGAGCCCCTGGCGTGGACGGCCTCGCGGCCGACCAGGTCGAACGGGCCTCGGTGTGCCGGGGTTCTTGGAGTCTGCGTCACGCACTCAAGACGGACGACCCGCAGGCCCGGCGGCAGTAGAACGGTGCGCCGAGTATCCCGACTGTTGCCGACCGGGTGGTCCAAGCCGCACTGAAGCCAGTGCTGGAGCCGGTCTTCGAGGCCGGGTTCCTGCCGGTCTCTTTCGGCCTCTGCCCCGTGCAGCGCGACGCCGTTGCGGAGATGCACCGCGTCGACACCCAGGGATACCGCGGGGTGCTCGACGCGGGCATCGAAGCGTGCTTCGGCTCCATCGACCACGCGGCCCTGATGGACCGAGCGCGGAGACGGATCAAGGACAAGCGCGCTGCTGGTGGTGAAGGCGTTCCTCAAAGCCGGTGTCCTGTGACCGAGCAATCCCAGGGGCGTGCTGCGTGCGTGTCACAGACTCGGGCGGCGGGCTCCGCCGCGGAGCACCGGATGTCGTGCATCGTCTCGCGCAGCCCGGCCGTCATCTCTCGGGTGCGGGCTGCGCTGAGGGGCGCGCCGATCCGGTACGGGGAGGTCACCGCCGACGCGGACCTGCTTCGACCGGCCGGCGTCTCTCCTTGTCAGGTGCCGGTCGGCAGCGGTACGAGGGCCGCGACCGCCTCGCCGCTGTGGACCAGAAAGGTGAGGGTCTCCTCCAAGTACAGGGTGACGCTGGTCGCGTCGTGGGAGCAGTAGCCGATCGACACGTCCTGGCCGAGGTGCATCTCGAAGTCGCCGCCGCGGGTGGAGAGCAGGAAGGCGCCATCGATGGCGGGAGCCCAGACGATGTCCCCGTCCAGCAGCCTGGCGATGTGCTTGATGATCGGGTAGCCGTGGTCGGAGGTCTCGCTGACCGCCGTGTACGCCTCGGCACTCAGGGCAAGGGAGTACGCGCCGTCGACACCTGCCAGTCGCAGGGCGGAGACCGCTTGGCTGATCGCGTCCGGGTAGTCGCGGACGTCGGTGGGCAGCGTCACCGGTGAGTTGGAGGAGCTCCTCCGCAGGCCGACGATGCCGGCGGCCGCATATCCCTCGAAGACAGCCCGGTCCTCGGCGAAGGCGAGCCGCCGGGCGGCGTCCTTGGCCGGCTGCCAGTCGGCGTCCTTGGCCCCCCGGGCGACGTCGTCGACCTGGCGGCGGTCGACGGTGAACGGGACACGCAACTCGATCAAGGGCTGGAAGCGGCGCACGTGGGCGATCACGCCATCGGCAGGGGCGTCCACGCTGTCGAGGTGCCCGGTGGCCACACCTCCCAGCTCGACTCCGCGCGGCTCGGGGACGTCGACAATGCGTCGTGCTGCGGCATGCCGTTTGAAGGTGCGTCGGGCCTCCTCCTCCAGATCGCTCCACGCGGCAGTGGAGAGGGGAGCCAGTTCACGGTGCAGATTGTCCATCGGGGGTGCTCCGCTTCATGCTGCCGATCCCCAGTGAGGCATCGGAGGACGGGGGCTGACTGTCGGGTGGTGCAACGACGGCGCGGAGACAGGCGCCCGTGGCGGTCTCCTCCGATTCCGCGTCGGGTGGTGCGGGCAGGTCGTCCAGGAAGTCCGCCGTGGGGACGTGGAACAGGCATCCGGTGACGGGGGTGGAGAAGTCCAGGATCCGGTCGTGCGAGGCATCCGGGGTGCCCAGGAACATCCGCTCCAGCATCGTCTCCGTCACCGCCGGGGTGCGGGCATAGCCGATGAAGTAGGTGCCGAACTCGCCGCGGCCCACAGTCCCGAAGGGCATATTGTCGCGGAGGATCTCGCGCTCTGTGCCGTCGGGGCCGGTGACGGTGGTGAGGGCGACGTGCGAGTCCGCCGGCTTGGCGCTGTCGTCCAGTTCGATGTCCGACAGTTTCGTTCTGCCGACGATCTTCTCCTGCGCCTCGACAGGCAACCTGTTCCAGGCGACCAGATCGTGCAGGTACTTCTGCACGATCACGTAACTCCCGCCGGCGAACTCCGGGTCCTCCTCCCCGACCAGGACGGCGGCGCTCGCGGCGGCGCCGGTGGGGTTCTCCGTGCCGTCGACGAAGCCGAGCAGGTCACGTTTGTCGAAGTACTGGAAGCCATGCACTTCGTCGCGCACGGTCACCGCTTTCCCCAGCCGGTTCATGATCTCCGTGGCGAGGGCGAAACACAGGTCCAGGCGCGTGGCGCGGATATGGAAGAGCAGGTCGCCCGGTGTCGACACCGCGCGGTGCACGGGCCCGTTCAGCTCACGGAAGGGGCGCAGTTCCGCAGGGCGTGGCCCTGCGAAGAGGCGGCTCCATGCCCGCGAACCGATTCCGGTGACGCAGCTGAGCCTGCCCTCAGGCTCGGCACGGAAGCCCACAGCCCGTTGCAGGGAGTTCACATCGGACAGCAGGTCCCGGGTGACCGCTTCGCCGCCGGGGTCGATCGTGACGACGAGGAAGATCGCCGCGCTGGTGAGAGGGCACAGAACCGTCTGCGGCGTCGGTGCCGGCGTCTCATCGGTCATGTGCCCTGTCCCTTCCAGTGATCGCCTTTGTTCGGTGCCGGCCCGGTGCAGCGCCGGTATGCGCAGCCCGGTCGAACCACGAGCAGTGCAAGACGCCGTCCGCATGAGCGGGGCGACCGTGTCCCTCGCGCTCCCCCGCCAGTGCCCGGTGGTGGCCAAGTGCCGCCGGCCGTCCGATGTGCCGGGCGCGGCTTGACGCCGCGGGACACCCGGGGCGGCGCGGGCGCCCGGTGCGCATATCGGGACGGACGACATGGATGCCTGGGCGGATGCGTCCGGCTTCCACGGGCCCGGGTGGGGGGCCCACGGCGATGCCGAGGCCCGCGGGGTCCGGGCGGAAACCGCTGCTCGACGTGCGGACCCGGGAGGGGGATGCCGGGGAGGAGGTTCTTCCCCCAGGGGCATGTCCGGCGTTCACTGATACCGGCCGTCGAAGCGGCTTCCGCTTCGCGGATCCGAGAACCGCAGGCCGACGACCTCTCCCCCCCTCCACCACCCAGCGCAGGTCGTAAGAGGCCCGGTAGGACGGCGGCCAGAACGAGCAGAAGTGGCCGTTCTCATCGACGGACCACGTGCCCTCGGTCTCCCGTCCGCCCTCGGCGTAGCGGGTGGCGCCGTCGGGGTCGAAGGTCTGCGTCGCTCCGTCGGTGTAGACGAGGCGCCCTGCGGTGAGAGCAATCGGAATCTCCCCGGCCGGCACAGGTGCACCGTCTTCGGCTGAAACGCCGTCGAGGTTCTTGGTCAAGGAAGGGACCTCCCGTGGGCCCGCGCCGACCCTGTGTGAGCTGTAGTGGTTCAAGGCATGTGGCCGCGCAGGAGTGGCGGCAGTGAGCAGGACGACAATGTTGTGCCTGCGGGTGTCGCAGCCCGTCTGTCCTGGCCGGCGACGCGGTGGGCGGACGGCCGGTCTCGGACTGCTGGCGGGCGGCCGCTCACTGGGGTTCGGCGGGACTGCCTGCCGGCATCCGGAACATGCTCAGGTACTGGCCGTAACCCTCCTTCTCCAGCTCCTCGACGGGGATGAAGCGCAAGGAGGCCGAATTGATGCAGTAGCGCAGTCCGCCCCTGTCGTCGGGTCCGTCGGGGAACAGGTGCCCGAGGTGGCTGTCCCCGGTCACCGACCGGACTTCGACACGGGTCATTCCGTGGCTGGTGTCGGGCCGCTCGACGACGTGGCCGGGCTCCAGGGGCTTCGTGAAGCTGGGCCACCCTGTGCGGCTGTCGTACTTGTCCGCGGAGGAGAACAGAGGCTCCCCTGACACGATGTCCACGTAGATGCCGGGGGCCTTGTTGTCCCAGAAGGCGTTGGCGAAGGAGGGCTCCGTCTCGTCCTGCTGGGTCACGCGGTACTGCTGTTCTGTGAGTTGCGCGATGCGCTCTGGGCTCTTGCGGTACTCCGGCATGCCTACCTCCCAGGCGACGTGGCTGCATCGTCCCTTCCGGGCTTTCGCGTCACGCGCCACCGTTTCCTTACCTCGGGACGGGACAAACACCTCACTCGAGGAGACCGGCCGGTCCGGTGGACCGCGCGTGCGCCTGGGCAGAGGGGCCGGTCCGGGGTCGCGGAGCCGGACCGCGGTTCATGGCCTGCGGCGCGCAGCGCGAAGGGCGGGACGGCAAGGACGGAAGGACGGAGCGCCCTGCCTCGTCGGGCAGGCCTGCCCGACGGCCACAGCTTGCAGGCCCCGGCCTACGAGCAAGGTTGCCCTGGTCTGCCGGTAGAACGGCGCCCCGCACCCGACGGTAGCGGCCGTCGATCCTTGCCGCCGCCACGCCTGACACGTACGAGAGCCCCTCGCCGCTCGGAGGCGGCGGAAGGCCGTGGTCCGTAGCGGCAGGCGAGGCGACCTACCGAGTGCGGCTTCACTGACCGGACAGGCGGGCGCAGTGGTGGGCGACGGTGTCGGCGAAGGCGCGGGCCAGTGGGGACAGGGTGTCCCAACGGCGTACAGCCCAGCCGGCGGTGAGCGCGGGGAGGGCGGGGATCGGGACCAGCCGCAGGTCGGGGTGGTCGGGGCCGGTCCACTCGGGCAGGGTCGGGACGACCGCGTGACCGAGCCCGAGCCCAACCAGCAGGATCGCGGTGTCCCAGTCGGTGACGCTGGTGTCGAAGACCGGCCGGATGCCTGATTCGGCGAGCCAGGTGCCGAGCTGGGTGCGCGCCGTCGAGTTCTCCGGGAGGCCGATGAGCCGGGCGTCCTGCAGGTCCGTGGGCTCGATGGAGGGCTTGGCGGCGAGCGGGTCGTCGGCAGTGACGGCGAGTGACCAGGGCAGGTGGACGACGGGCCGCTGCTCGACGGCGCCGCCGGCCGGTCGCAGGGTGATCCAGGCGAGATCCACCGCGCCGGCGACGAGCGCGTCGACGCAGCCACGGCTGGACGTCTCGGTCTGGAACTCCAGGCTGGCCCGCGGGAAACGCCGGCGGAAGTCCACCACCGCGGCGGCCATGAAGTGCCGGACGGTCGTGGCGCCGGTGGTGACTCGTACCGATCCGCCCTCCGCGCGGGCGAGTTCCTCGATCCGGCGCACGGCCTGGTCGATGCGCCCCAGGCCCTCTGTCACCGCCGTGTGCAGCAGCTGTCCCGCCGAGGTCGGCGCAACCCCGCGTGCGTGCCGTTCGAGCAGGCTGAGCCCCAGCTCCCGCTCGAGTCGCTTCACGTGCTGGCTGACTGCCGACTGCGTGCAGCCCAGGTCGCGGGCGGCAGCGCTCAGCGCACCGGTCCGGCAGACCGCGGTGAAGACACGGAGATCGTCAAGCGTCATGAGGTCCAAGCTTATGCTTGGGTCTCGCGTGCAAATCCGTGGATTGACTTGACCCGGGCCAGGTTTGATCATCGTTTCCGGGCCCAGGGCGGCAACCCGCCTGCTGTCTCGACCGCGATCCGGACGCGATCCCGACACGGGCGGGTGCCGACCCGCCACCGGCCCGACCGGCTTTCCGGCCTCTCAGGACAGGAGCACACGTGAGCACAACGAAGCTGACAGTAGCCGTTCTCGGCCCGGGCGGCGTCGGCGGCCTGATCGGCGCGCTGCTGGCCCGCGCCGGACACCGCGTCATCTGCCTGGCCGGCGAGCGGACCGTCGCCGTGCTGCGCCAGGACGGCCTGCACGTCGACAGCGGCCAGTACGGGACGTTCACCACGGCTGTGGAGGCCGACACCGAGTTGCGCGAGCCGGTGGACGCACTCTTCGTGACGGTCAAGCAGACCTCGCTCGCCGAGGCGCTCGACCGCGTCCCGGCTGAGGTGGTCGGCACGGCCGTCGTGGTCCCGCTGCTCAACGGCCTCGACCACCTGACCGTGCTGCGCGAGCGCTTCCCCTCGGGCCGGGTCGTCGCAGGCACCATCCGGGTCGAGGCCACCCGCACATCGCCCGGCCGCATCGCCCACACCAGCCCGTTCGCGGACCTCCAACTCGCCGCCGCAGCCGAGGAGTTCGCAGAGCAGCTGCGGCAGGCCGGACTGAGCGTGACCGTACGGGAGGACGAGAGCGCGATGCTCTGGGACAAACTGGCCTTCCTTGCCGCGTTCGCTCTGCTGACCACCCGTCACCAGGCCGACGCCGGTGCCGTCCGCAGTCGGCACCGTCCCGAACTGCTCACCGTCCTCGACGAGATCGCGGCCGTGGCCCGCGCCGCCGGCGCGCCGATCACCGCCGAGGACTTGCTCTCCTTCTTCGACCGCGTTCCCGAGACGATGAAGTCGTCGATGCAGCGCGACGCCGAGGCGGGCCGGCCGCTCGAACTCGACGCCGTCGGCGGAGCCGTCCTGCGCGCCGGAGCCGCGCACAGCATCGCGACCCCGGCCACCGCCCGGCTGGTAGCCGAGATCACGCAGTCCGCGGAGCGGGCGGCGTAGTGCAGCGGTCCGCCCCCGCGCAGTGGCCCCACGTCGAGGCGTTCCTGTGCACCCGCGGAGCCGACCGGATGCCCCACCCGGGCGGGACGCTCCTGGACCATCTGCACCGCGTCGCCCGCCTGCTCTCGGCCTGGGGCGCCGAGCCGGCCGTCCAGCTCGCGGGGCTGTGCCACGCCGCTTACGGGACGGACGGATATGACGGGTCACTCCTGGACACGGCCGAGCGTGAGGTGCTCACCGAACTGATCGGCGGCCGTGCGGAGGCCCTGGTGTACCTGTACGCGAGCTGCGACCGGGCGGCCGTCTACCCGCGCCTGGGCGCCGGGCGCCCCGTGGCCTTCCGCGACCGCTTCACGAGCCGCGAACACATGCCGGCTGAGGCGGACGTACGCGCGATGGTGGAGCTCACGGCCGCCAACGAGCTCGACGTACTGGCCCACAACACCGAGCTGGCCGAACGCCACGGCCCGGCCCTGTACCGCCTGTTCGCCCGCTCACGCGAACTGCTGTCCGCCCCCGCGTGGAATGCCTGTGCCGGGCAGCTCGCCCGGTACGCCCCCCGAGCCGGGGATGGTGATCAGCGGCCTGGATCACCTGGTGCTGACGGTCAGTGACGTCGAGTGGACCATCACCGGTGCCTGTGCGGGCCGTGGGGTGCGCGACGCAGTGGACCGGCCCGGCGGCCTTCACCGCGGCGTGCATCGGAAGTGGATCAGCCGGCTCAGGCCGTAGTGGCGAGTGCGACGAGGTGCCGTGCTGTGCCGGCAGGATCGACGATCTGGTGGAGGTGCGCGCCGGGCAGGTGTGCCACACGCCAGCCGCGTTCGCGCGCCTCGACGGCGAAGTCGTCGTACGGAGGGCCGAACAGCAAGTAAGAGCAAGGATGGTCGTCCCAGCCGTCGGGGACCGGGATGTGCTGCTCGTAGTAGGACAGCGGCAGGGTGGGCTGCTCCTCGACGACTTTCTGCCGCATCACCGGTTCGGAGAACATGGGTGCGACGTCTGCCTCGTCCCACCAGTCGGTCCAGCGTGGGAGCCTGCCGTTCACGGCCATCGGGCGGATGAACTCCAGCAACTCGGGTGAGGCGACGGGGGTCGGGCCGATCCGGGCCGGCAGCGCGGCATCGACGAAGGTCGAGCTGGTCACCGGGTGGTCGAGGCCCGAGCGGATCGCCGGGAGAAACAGGCCGGCGTTGCTGTGTGCCACCAACGTCAGAGGGCTGCCGTCCGGGACCTGCCAGAGGTCGTCGCGCACCGCGTCGACGACGCGGGGCCAGAAGGGTGGAGCACCGATTCCTATGTTCAGCAGGGACGGCACCCGTACCTGGTACCCGGCTGCCGTCAGGTGTTCGGCCACAGGGTGCCAGGTCGAGGGGCCCACGGACGGACTGTGCACGAGAATGAAGACCGGCTGCATGGAACGATCCTGTCGCCCACGCCATCGCAGCTGCGACTGTCTTTGCCGACAGCAGAACGCTGGGCTTCGATGCGGTCTGCAGCCTCGCCGTCGAGTCCGCCCAAGGCCTTGGCCGCACGCTCGCCCGGCAACTGGCCGCGTCGGAGCGGAACTGGGGCCGCTGCTCCCGGTGACCGGCATGACGCCCTGTCCTGACCCCGAAGGTGCATGCCGGTCTGTCCGCTCACGAATCGCTCACGCACCCGCAACAGCTCACGGACGCCTGGCCCACAGCTGGACATGCCACTCGGCGCCCCTGTCGTCTGCCTCACGAGG
>NZ_JAVACL010000095.1:0-9081 GCF_032658145.1 Streptomyces sp. MK7 | reverse complement strand
TGGAACGCGCATCATCAACAAGCGCGATACGCGCGGTGCTACGGGCGACGCGGGGGCCGTCGTGCTCACGGATGAACTGCAGGGCGAAGTCGTACATGGCACTGAAGGCCGCCGTGGTCGTCACCCCCCGGTCGGTTACGACCAAGCTCTCCGGGCGGAGGCGCACGTCGGGGTACCGGCGGGCGAACCGATCCGCGAACAACCAGGACGTGGTCGCTCGGCGCCCGTCGAGCAGACCGGCTTCAGCGACCAGGAAGGCACCCACGCAGATCGATACGACAGCGGTCCCCGAGGCCGCCTGCGATCGAATCGACGCTGCTTCCGGTCCCAGGTTTGCGAGTGTCGCGTCGAGATCGAGCGTGGGCGAAAGCTCGAATCCCGGCACGATCAGGACGTCCACCGGGCGAACCGCCGAGACGTCGAGGACCGAGCCGCCGGCCGCGATCACACGACGCCGGGGCGAGATGACCGACGCCTCGTAGGCCGGCTGAACCGACCCTTGCGCCGCGGCGACGTGAGTGGCCATGGCCAGGAGGTCAGGGACGCCGAATACCTCCGACGCGAAGCAGCCGGGGTAGGCCAGCACACCAACGCGCAGCGGACTCATGCGGCCCCTCCGGCACCTTCGAACGGATGGCGATATTACCGTGATACGTGGCGATGCCGCCGCTTCTCGGAAGGGCGGCCGCTCGTCATCATCTCGGTCATGACAATCATGCGAGGACAGAGCGACCCCTTGGACGACTTCTCACGGAGAGCCGTCAGCGTCGATGACGTCGACAAGACCGTGTACGTCGCCGGGTCAGGACCGGCAGTCATCCTCATGCCCGAGATGCCGGGTATCAGCCCCGACGTCGCGCGGTTCGCGCGGTGGGTGCGTGATGCCGGCTTCTCCGTGTACCTGCCCTCTCTTTTCGGCGTCGACGGTGCCTATCCGCTCACCGAGGCACGCGAGACCGTCGTTCGACGCGCCTGCGTCAGCGCCGAGTTCCGAGCCTTCGCCGGTGGCGGCACCAGCCCTGTCGTCACATGGCTGCGCGGCCTCGCCCGCCTGGCGCACGCCGAGCGTGGCGGGCCTGGCGTCGGCGCCGTCGGTCTGTGCTTTACCGGCAACTTCGCCTTGACGATGGCGCTCGAACCGGCTGTCATCGCACCAGTGGTCAACCATCCGTCGCTTCCGCTGGACGATCCCGGCGGTCTGGAGATCAGCGACGAAGACGCTGCTGCCGTGGCTGAACGCGTAGCGCGAGAGGGATTGAAGGTTCTCGCCTACCGCTTCGACAACGACAGGTGGTGCACTGGTCAGCGGTTCGCGGCTTACCGAGCGCTGCTCGGGGACGCATTCGACGGCCGCGTACTAAAAGCCGAGACGGCGAACACGAACCCTCCGCCCTTCTTCCGTGACGTCGTCGGCTGCGCCCACAGCGTCGTCACGGCACACCTCGTCGACCAGGACGGTCACTCCACCATGCAGGCCCGGAACGAGATCATCGCCTTCCTGGCCGAGCGACTCGGGATGTGGGCTGAATGAGCCCTTGACACTCCGGCACCTGGCGATGCGACAGAGCGCCGCCGCTTCCCGATGCGATCTGGTCGTCGACCTCGGGTACTCGTGACCGCCCCTCGACGACCACCAGCGGGCATGGCGATCGAGGACGTGCTGCGCCGCCTCGGCGTGGACCCCGCGACGCTTGCCCCAGCGCCGGGCCGGCAGGTCCGGGAGGCGGCGGCGCGTGTCGCCGGATCCCGCACGCGTGCGCGGGCTGTGGTGAGTCGGCCCGCGCGACGGGCATCGTTCCCGGCCAGGCCGCCGGTGGCTGGGCAGCTGCCGGGACTGCTTCCTGGCCACCGTCGACCTGGAGCCGTCCCGGGTGCCGGGCACGGTCGCCGCGATTGTCGCCGACCTGCGTGCGGTCGCCGCCGAGGCCGGGGTGCGGCTGACGGTTGTGGTCGACGGCAGGGGTGGCTGCGGTGGATGAGGCGCACCGGTTCCATCTGACCGTGACCGCATCCGACTGCCTGGTGATGCAGGGCTGGTGGGAGAGCGAGGAGACCGCACGCCGCAAGTTCACGTCGTGGGTGGGGGAGTACGGCAGCATGCCCGGCGCACGCATCACCCTCACCGACGAGCAGCAGGGCAGCGTGTTGACCACGTGGCCGGGTGAGGGTTGACCGCCTGCCATGCCGTGCACCATGGCCCACCGTCCCTACCCCGAGCAAGCTCCCAAGGCCGGGTCGCGTCAATACATCGATTGGCCTCTTCCACGATCTCCCGGACAGCGTGGATGGCACGCCGGAAGTCGAAGTCGGCCAAGGCGGCGTCGACGAGGCCAGGCGTCTCCCGGCAAACCTCCGCCAGCGCCAGCCCTCCGGGATTTTCAGGCGCGGAGGCGGGGACAAGTCCGTCGCGAAAGCGGTGAACCATGGTCACGATGCGATGGACGAGGTTGCCCAGCCCTCCGGCGAAATCCGCATCCGCGCGGGTGGTCAGCCGGTCGGATGTGAAGTCCGCATCCCCGACCCGGGGCACATCGCGCAGGAGCCACCAGCGCACCGCGTCGGTGCCATATGCCACGGCCAGCGCAGCCGGGTCGACACTGGTCCCGGCGGACTTGCTGATCTTGCGGCCGTCGACGGTGAGGTAGTCGTGGACCAAAATGTCGGTGGGCAGCGGGAGCCCGGCCGACAGCAGCATGGCCGGCCAGTACACGGCGTGGAAGCGCACCACTCCCTTGCCGACCAGGTGGACACGGCGCTCGCTGGTTTCCCACCACTGGTCGTAGGCGCTGTCACTGGTGCCGTATCCGAGGCTGGTGACGTAGTTACCGAGGGCGTCCCACCACACATAGACGACCTGGCTCGGGTCGTCCGGCACGGGAATGCCCCAACCGCGAGCGCGGCTGTGCGAGCGGGAAACGGAGAAGTCGTGCAGGCCACGTTCGATGTGAGCGAGGACCTCGTTGCGGCGGGCTGCGGGTTCGATGCGCAACTCGCCGCTCGAGATCAGTTGATGGAGGCGGTCGGCGTAGCGGGACAGGCGGAAGAACCAGTTCTCTTCGGCGACGAGTTGAGGTTCGGTGCCGTGCTCCCGCACCGTCCTTCGACCAGTTCGTTGGGGGTGTAGAACTGCTCACAGCCGACGCAGTACAGACCTTCGTACTCCTTGCGATAGCGGTCCCCTGACGCGGCGCATCGGCGCCACAGTCGTTCGACTCCGACGCGGTGACGCGGGTCGCTGCTGGTGCGGATGAAGTCGTCTAATGAAAGCGACAGTGGACCACGCAATGCGGCGAACGCGTCGGCGTTGCGGTCGACAAACGACTGCACGTCGACGCCGGCCGCTTCGGCGGCCAAGACGTTCTTCAGAGAGTTGTCGTCGGTTCCGCTGAGCAGCCGGACCTGCTCTCCCCGTTGGCGGTGGTGACGGGCCAACGTGTCAGCTTGGACCAACTCCAGGGCGAAGCCCAGATGCGGGCGGGCGTTGACGTACGGAATAGTCGTGGTGATGTAGCGGCGTCGTGCGGTCATCGGTCCTCCTACCGGGTAGCGAGGCCTGGTCGCACAACAATCGAGGCCCCGTCCCGGGGCCTCGGATTCGGTACGCGTCCGTTCTCAGCGGCCCCGTCGACGGGGCATCATCCGATGCTGAGGCGAAAGCGTGATCATGCGTCCGAGCGTAGCAACAGAGCGACGTCGCAGCACGCTATTTCCGCTCCTCCACGGAGCCGCATGCACAGGGGCACCTGAGGTAGTACCGGGCGAGGCAGGTGTCACCCGGTGCGCCGCACGCCGAATTGCGCAGGGTTGGAACACTGTCCCTTCAGCAGTAGAGCACGCCCGGGGCCGCCCGTCAGGTAGCAGCCGTCCTCGCCACGGTCGCATGGGGGCTGGCATCGATCCTTGCAATGCGGGGCCTCAACCTGCGCTCGACCGCATCGCAAAGCGTGATCGTGTCGAAGGACTCCTAGCGCACGGGGCCAGGGCGTCAGCGGTCGCTCCCTGCGGCCGGTGGCCTCTGCGGTGATCAGCGGCTGGTCGACCGTGGACAATTCTGCTGAGCTGCCCCGGGTTTCGTGGAGTCCGACGCCAGCGTGGCATCTGCGCGGCTACGGCGACAGCGACGTCACGAGGGCACGGTGTACCTGTCCGACTTCGCCGATGACATCGCAGCGGTCCTGGACCATCTGGGCATCGAGCAGGCCGTGATCGGCGGAGTGTCGATGGGCGGGCAGATCACCATGGAGTTCCAGCGCCAGTACGCTCAGCGCGTACGGGCGCTGATCCTGACCGACACGTCGGCACCGGCGGAGACCGAGGACGGCAAGGCCTTCCGCAATCGGCTGGCCGACCGCCTGCTGGCCGAGGGCATGGACGGATACGCCCGCGACGCCATCGACAAGGTGCTCGCCGCGTACAACGTCACCGCACTGCCCGAAGTCGCTGAGCAGGTGCTGGGCATGATGCGTTCCACCGATCCATGCGGGGCCGCCGCCGCACTGCGCGGCCGCGCGGAATGGCCGGACTACCGGCCTGTCCTGACAGGTGTCGACGCCCCCGTCCTGATCGTCGTCGGAGCCGACGACGTCTACACGCCGCTCAGCGAGGCCCAGGAGATCCAGCGGCACGTCCCGCATGCGGAGCTGAGGGTCATCGGCAAAGCCGGGCACCTGCGTGGCGCCCGTCCAGACCTGGGGCGCCTCAGCGTCTGGTACCAGGACGTCTCCGGCCAGTGGCCCGACACCGTGGTGCCGTTCACCTCGCCCACCCGGCAGCTCGGTTCCGACCTGACCGGCTCCGGTGCCGTCGACGCGCACTGGGCGGCGGGCAAGGTGTACGAGTTCTACCGCGACACCTTCCACCGCAACAGCCTCGACGGCCAGGGCATGGCCATCAACTCCCTGGTCGGCGTGACGGATTTCGGCAGCCCGTTCGTCAACGCGTTCTGGGACCACACCAAGGTGGTGTACGGCACCGGCGACGACGAGTACCGCTCGCTCGCCTCCGACCTCGACGTGGTGGGCCACGAGATGACCCACGGCGTGGTCGAGCACACCGCGAACCTCGTCTACTCCGGTCAGTCCGGCGCCATGAACGAGGCGATCGCCGACTACTTCGGCAACGTCATCGACGTCACGGTCAACCACACGCTTGGGCGGCTCCCACACCACGCGCCCTGGTCGGGAGCCGCCCCGCATCCCGTCCTGGGCGCATCGGAGCGGGGGGTAAGCCGGTCACCGGCACCCGCGGCCTGTCACCTGATCGACGCCATCCGACTTTCACCCGGTACACGAGCGGCGTCAGTGTGAGGCCCGCGGAGCGGGCAGTCCAGGTACCGGGGAAGGGTGCGTGAGCGTGCTGTCAGGGCGGGAACAACCGTGAGGGGGGACGTGTTGTAGGCAACGTGACCGTGGAGGGGACAGTGTCCCCGGGCCTCACCTATTGCCTGCGGGGACGATCGTCCGGCTGAAGCCCCGCAGAGCCTTTCGCCGCGTAGGCGACCGCCCTCCACGATCGCACCTTGCATCCCGCCCACCGGATCGGCCGCCGCCGGAATATGGCGAACGCCGACCGTGTTGGACCACACATGTATGACATGTCCCAGTCAAAGCACGGGACGGAAGGAGCCTCCCATGGCACGCAGTACCGCGCGGCCGGTCGTCCGGCTGACGTCGACGGCAGGTACCGGAGTCACCTACGTTACCCGCAAGAACCGCTTGAACGACCCCGGCCGACTGGTCCTGCGCAAGTACGACCCGGTCGCCGGCGAGCACGTCCTCTTCCGCGAAGTGTGACGAAGTCCGTCGTCGTTGCCCGGCGACGGAGGCCCCTGAGGAAGGACACCCCCGTGAGGCATGGCATCCACCCCATCTCTCGTCCCGTCGTCTTCCGTGACCGCGCGACCGGCTTCCAGCTGCTCACCCGCTCCACCATCGACACGGAGCACACGGTCGAGTGGGAGGACGGCGTCACCTACCCCGTGGTCGACGTCGAGATTTCGTCGGCCGGCCACCCGTTCTACACCGGTAGCTCCCGCGTTGTGGACACCGCGGGACGCGTGGAGCGCTTCGAGCGGCGCTACGGCACCGCCACGACCCGCCGCTGACCGGCGCCCCCCGTTCGCCGGCCTGCAGCCGAGGGAGATTCGTGATGAAGGTACGCACGTCGCTGCGCTCGTTGAAGGACAAGCCCGGTGCCCAGGTGGTGCGCCGCCGGGGCGAGACCTTCTTGATCAACAAGAAGGATCCGCGTTTCAAGGCCCGCCAGGGCTGACGAGCCGCTCCACCCACCGGACGGCCCGGCACCGTGAGCACGGTGCCGGGCCGTCCGCGACACATGACGTCAAGGACCAAGGTCCAGCCCGCGTTGGGGAACGGCTGGATCCCGTACGAGGACAGCCCGTTCGCCGGCTCGATCGTCACTCCGCCCTCCGGAGGCGGGTGGACCTGCGCGCCGGAGCGCAGTGATTCCGTGATGAGGCGCAGCGCCAACACGCGGGACACCGCAACGCATCCGGTCTTCCCCGGCTGCATGCGGTGGCGGATCCACTTCTCGCCGTCGCCGAGGAGGGCAGCGGCCTTCTGCTGCAGGCCGTTCACACGGCGCCACCCCCCTATGCCCGGTGGAACCTACGGGCCCCGGCTCTCTCCCGACGGGAACGGAAGCGCTTGACCGCGGCGACTGCAGCGGCACAGCAGGCCGGTGACAGCCGGGTGCCTCGTGCGCTCGCGGCCTTCGCGGAGACCTCGCCCAGCGATGGCCGGACATGAGGCCGATCGTTGATCAGACCCTTCGATACTGCATCTGACCTGCAAGAACGACACGCTTGAGTTCGGTCTGAGGACAGTACCTAAGGCGATTCGCTCCGGGTCCTAAGGGCCCGGGCGGACGAAGATCCGGCAGGTTGCCGATGTCGGGCGGTCGACACGGCAGGCAGTCTCTTGTTGGGTACCGGAGCTGCTACCCCGGGCACGGCGCGGCGACGTGAGAGGAGACTGGGGTGCTGGACCACCACCGGTTGTCGGCGGGCCGAACCGAGAACCTGCCGGCAGAGGAGTCGCCGCACAGCAGATCGTCCCAGGGCGGATCGAGGGCTGCCGGGCTCACCTCTGGCGGATCCGTCGACCAGAACATCCCGTGCGACGACACGGCCCTTCGGCCGGCTGCCGGAACACCGTGGAACAGAACGTCCCTCGGGTAAGCGTCCGAATCACCCACCGGATGCGGGTGGATGTGTCCGAGGCGCGAGGTGCTGCAAGTCCCGCACGTCGACCCCAGACGAGGAATCATGATGAGCTCACCTGACCTGGAACTGAAGATCCACTTGACGTTCGAGGTCTCCTCCGGCCTCCACGTACGTGTGCCGGTGCGATTCTCGTATGTGTACACCGACCCGTACGCCGTTCGCGCCTCCTTTCACCTCGCACCTGAACGGACGGTCCACTGGACGTTCGCCCGAGAACTGCTCGACCAGGGTATGCGCGGTGCTGCCGGCCTCGGAGACGTGAGGATCGCTCCCATCGAGTGCTGCATGGGCCTCCTGTTCAGCCTCGAACTTGAATCTCCGGACGGCTACGCCCGCCTCGAAGGCCCTGTCCCTCCGGTCAGGGCGTGGCTTGCCACGACCTACGAGGCCGTCCCCGCAGGCAACGAGACCGCACTACTGGACATCAGCCGTTTCCTTGAAGAGCACTCGGGGCGATAGGGGACATGGGTGTGGGTGTCAAGTTCTCGGTTCTCGGTCCGGTTCGGTTACTCAAGGAGGGCGTGGAGGTACCGGCGGGCCAGCCGAGGCAGTGCGCGGTCCTTGCTTCGCTCTTGCTCAGGTCAGGCGCGCCGGTCAGCCTTTCCAGACTGGTGGAGGATGTGTGGGGCGATGAGGCCCCTGCGTCTGCGGTGGGTTCGGTGCGGACGTATGTGTACCGGTTGAGGCAGGCGCTGGGGGAGCGGGGTGATGGTTCGGTCCGGCTGGTCGATGGGGCGTCCCTGTTGCGAATCGGGCCTGATGATCTGGACTTGAACCACTTCAAGCGGCTGACGGCCAGGGCGCGTAAGGCTCGTCGCGGTGGAGACGTCACGTTAGCGGCGGATCTGCTGTCGGAGAGCCTGGGTATGTGGAAGGGGGTTGCGCTGGCCGGCGTGCCGGGCCCCATCGCGAGTGTGCAGCGGGGTGTTCTGGGCGAGCTGCGTCTTGCGTGTGCTGAGGAGCAGCTGGCGTGTGAGGTCGAGCTGGGCCGTTACGCGGAGGCCGCGCTGGAGTTGTCGGCTCTGCTGGCCGAGCATCCGTTGCGTGAACGTGTGTGCGCGCTTCTCATGACCGCGTTGTGTGGCGCGGGCCGGCAGTCGGAGGCCTTGACGATCTATCACGCGACCAGTCATCTGCTGCGCCGGCGTCTGGGTGTCAGTCCGTCACCGAAGCTGCAGCAGGTGCACGAGCGCATTCTGTCCGGGCGGCTCCCGCAGACCGCCAACCGCCTGGTGAGTGGGCGGTCCGCGTTGCCTGAGGTGCCGGCTCAGTTGCCTGCGGCTCTGCCGAGCCTTGTCGGGCGAGGCAAGGAGCGGCAGGAGGTCGAGGGTTGCGTCCTTGACCATCGCGCGCAGCAGATCGGGACTCGCCGCGGCGAGGTTCTCCTCGGCGAGGACGTGCAAGGGCAGACTGTCCGGTGCGGTCATCGTGCTGATCTCCTTCGGGCTTCGACACCTCGAAGATCAGCCGGTGGCCGTTCTCCTATCCGGGCCCTCACTCCGACGCCAGGGCAAACGCCCGGATCAGGTGGGAACCCGTACACCGCTTCCCAGGACGCAACCGCTGGAACCGCCTCGTTGCCGCATACGCAGCAGAACAGGCCCGACCAGGCAGGCCTGCGGAGTTGGACCGGGACTTGGCGATCCGGACGTGACTCTCCCGGAGATTCCGGATGGACACGCCGAGCCAGGTTCTGCGGGACTGCCGGCTTGAGTCTGCGAACAGCCACAGCATGCTGTGCCTGCTCCGGTCGCGCGGGGCCGGCCGTCGGCGTGGACGAAGGAGGGGGCGGCGGGGACTTGGGTCCGTCTCCGCGGACTTGTCGGGCCGGCGGTCAG
>NZ_JAVACL010000094.1:0-9243 GCF_032658145.1 Streptomyces sp. MK7 | reverse complement strand
TTGGTAGTACTGCTCCTCGTGGACCTCGACCCGGATCTCGCCGCCCTCCGTTCCCTCGGCGGCTTCTTCGTCCTGCGCACGGGCGAGCCGCCCCGCGCCGCGCTGCCCACCCTGGCCCAGGCCTACGGCGACGCGGCCTCCGGCAGCGACGCGCACCCCCTCGCGGTGCGCGTCCGCACCGTGGCCGACGGCATCCGCGCCCCCGAGCCGCGGGTCGCCGCGTCGGTGGCCCAGCAGGCGCTCATGGCCCGGCTGTGGTCGACCGTACTCGGCTGCGCCGTGCTGTACGGGCGCATTCCCGACCTCGACCCGCGCCTGCTCCGCTGGGACCCCGCCGGCAGCGCCCCGGACGACCTGTGGCTCACCAGGGTGCGCGGGCTTCCCGCCGACGCGGACACCCTCGCCGACGCCGTCCTGCACGGCCACCTTCAACCCCTGGCGGCGGCGCTGCGCGTCCGCCACCGCCTCGCCCCGGGCTTGTCGCGGGGAAACGCGGCCTCCGCGCTGGCCGGCGCCGCCCGCCAACTGGCCCGCCTCGCGCGCGACCACGGCCGCCTCCGGGCCGGCGACCACGCCCGGGACCTGGCCGCACGGCTCCTCGCCCACCCGCTGCTCGCCGGGACGGGCACACTCGACGACACGGGCTTCCGCCGGCGCAGCTGCTGCCTGTACTACCGGGTCCCCGGCGGCGGTGTCTGCGGTGACTGTTGTTTCACACGAGCCCCGCGCTCTTCCGCGCGCGCCGCATCTGGGTGACCATGAAGGCGACCGGCGCGACACGGCCGGCGATCAGCGACCGACGACGAGCGACCGACAAGCGACCGACGACGAGCGAGCGACCGACGATCAGCGACCGGCGGACAACGGCCGGCGCACGCGACCGGCCACGACGGGACGACGGGGCCGCCGAGACAGGGGGTTGCGGGTGCGAGTGGGACTGCTGACCCGGGAGTACCCGCCGGACGTGTACGGCGGTGCGGGCGTCCATGTGGAGTTCCTGGCGCGGGAGCTGAGACCCCTCGTCGACCTGGAGGTGCACTGCTGGGGCGAGGCGTCCTCGGCGGACAAGGCGGACGGCGTCGTACGCCACCGCCCCTGGTCGGCGCTGGACGGCGCCAACGACGCCCTGCGCACCTTCTCCGTGGACCTCGCCATGACCGCCGGCCTGGACGGCTGCGACCTGGTCCACTCCCACACCTGGTACGCCAACCTCGCCGGCCACCTCGGCAAGCTCCTGTACGGCGTGCCGCACGTGCTGACCGCGCACTCCCTGGAGCCGCTGCGCCCCTGGAAGGCCGAGCAGCTCGGCGGCGGCTACGCGCTGTCCAGCTGGGCGGAGCGCACCGCGATCGAGGCGGCCGACGCCGTGGTCGCCGTCTCCGGCGCCATGCGCGAGGACATCCTCGGCTGCTATCCGGCCCTCGACCCGGCCCGGGTCCACATCATCCACAACGGCATCGACACCACCCTGTACCGGCCGGACCACGGCACGGACGCCCTCACCCGGATCGGGCTCGACCCGGACCGCCCCTATGTGCTGTTCGTCGGCCGCATCACCCGTCAGAAGGGCGTGCCCCATCTGCTGCGCGCCGTGCGGGACATCGACCCGGCGGCCCAGGTCGTGCTGTGCGCGGGCGCACCCGACACGCCCGAGATCGACCGGGAGTTCCGCGAGCTGTACGAGGAGCTGAGCCGGGTCCGCGCGGGCGTGCACTGGATCCCGCAGATGCTGCCGCGCCCGGACGTGATCCAGCTGCTCACCCATGCCGCGGTCTTCGCCTGCCCCTCGGTCTACGAGCCGCTCGGCATCGTCAACCTGGAGGCGATGGCCTGCGGCACCCCCGTCGTGGCGTCCCGGGTCGGCGGGATTCCCGAGGTGGTCGAGGACGGCCGCACCGGGGTACTCGTCGACGTCGACGACGACTTCGAGGCGGGCCTGGCCCGCGCCCTCGACGCGGTGCTCGGCGATCCGGAGGCGGCGCGCCGGATGGGCGAGGCCGGGCGGCGGCGCGCGGTGACGGAGTTCGGCTGGGACGCGGTCGCCCGGCGCACGGTGCGCCTGTACGAGGAGATCCTCAAACAGGCTTAGTCCTCCCTGCTCAGGGGCAGTAGTGGTTCAACCGGGTGAGGGGAGCGGCCATGCGGCGTGGTGGACCTTCGGTCCTCGGGATCGTCCTTGCGGGCGGAGAGGGCAAACGGCTGATGCCCCTGACCGCGGACCGCGCGAAACCCGCGGTCACGTTCGGCGGAACGTATCGCCTGGTCGACTTCGTCCTGTCCAACCTGGTCAACGGCGACATCCTGCGCGTCTGCGTACTGACCCAGTACAAGTCGCACTCGCTGGACCGGCACATTACCACCACCTGGCGCATGTCGAGCCTGCTCGGCAACTACGTCACGCCGGTCCCCGCGCAGCAGCGCCTCGGCCCCCGCTGGTACCTGGGCAGCGCCGACGCGATCCTTCAGTCGCTCAACCTGATCTACGACGAGCAGCCCGACTACGTGGCGGTCTTCGGCGCCGACCACGTCTACCGCATGGACCCGCGGCAGATGCTCCGGCAGCACATCGAGGGCGGCGCCGGGGTGACGGTCGCCGGCATCCGGGTGCCGCGCTCGGAGTCGTCGTCGTTCGGGGTGATCACGCCGGGTTCGGACGGGCGGACCGTCCAGCGCTTCCTGGAGAAGCCCGCCGACCCGCCGGGCCTGCCGGACGACCCCGAGCGGGTCTTCGCCTCCATGGGCAACTACGTGTTCACCACCAAGACGCTGATCGACGCCCTGCAACGGGACGCCGAGGACGAGCGGTCGGTGCACGACATGGGCGGCTCGATCCTGCCCCAGCTCACCGAGCGCGGCGAGGCCCAGCTGTACGACTTCAGCACCAACCACGTGCCCGGCGAGACCAGCCGGGACCAGGGTTACTGGCGGGACGTGGGCACCCTCGACGCCTACTACGACGCCCATATGGACCTGATCGCCGAGCGTCCCGCGTTCAACCTGTACAACCGGGACTGGCCCGTCTACACCCACTCCAGCCAGCTCTCGCCGGCCCGGTTCAACGCCGGTGGCATCGCCGGGGAGTCGATCATCAGCGCCGGCTGCCTGATCCGCGGGCAGGTCACACGGTCCGTGCTCTCGCCGGGCGTCCGCGTCGACCCGGGGGCGGTGGTCCAGGGCTCCGTGCTGCACGACAACGTGCACATCGGCCGGGGCGCGGTCGTGCGCGGGGCGGTCCTGGACAAGAACGTCGAGGTGCCGCCCGGCGCGACGATCGGCGTCAACCCGGAGCGGGACGCGGCCCTGTACACCGTGTCCAAGGGCGGGGTCATCGCCCTGGGCAAGGGCCAGCGGGTGCCGTAGCCACGGCCCTGGAGACGTTCCGGCCGGGAGCCACGGCACGGGATACGTTCAGGCCCGCAGCCACGGCACGTCAGGCGTTCAGGCCGGAGCGGTCGCCTGTCAGCCGCACAGCGGCGGGAAGTGGTTCAGGGTGACCGCGCTGGCCCGGCGCATCTCCTCGGACGGGCTGAACTGCACGTACTCGCTGCCCGGCGCGGTGTGCACGGGGACGTGCCCGGGAGGGGCGTAGAACGCCTCCCCGGCCCGGTACACCTCGTCACGGTCGGGGTAGCGGAAGACCAGCTCGCCCTTGAAGACATAGCCCCAGTGCGGGCATTGGCAGCGGCCCTCCGGCAGCCCCTTGAGCAGCGGAGTGTGGTCGACGTCCTCGCGGAAGGTGAGGAAGTCCACCGTATAGGGGTCGAGGTCCTCGGACTGGTCGACCACCGGGCCGTAGTCGCCGCCCTGGGTGGCGGTGTACCGCGAGACCTTGGGCATCCGGTTCACTCCCTTCCGCACGGAGGGGCACGCGTCGCGCGGGCGCGCGACGTGGAAGTGACGCCCTCATGGTGCGCGCCCCGCGGGCCCCGGGTCCACTTGGATCTCCGACCGCGCGCACCTCCCGGGAAGTCCGCGCGTCCCGGCCGTGCCCCCGGCTCTTCTTGTCATGTCCCTGGACCTACGCCCGCGCTCGTGACAACGTTGTTCCGCACCAGTTCGCACAATCCCACACAACAGGTTCGCGGAATAGCGAACAAGAGCCGCCAGTTTCCTTCGCCACGAGGAGGATCGTGCGCACCAGACGTCTGAGAGACCGACTCGCGCTGCTGCTCGCAGCGGCCCTGGGCCTCGCCGCGCTCACCGCGGCGCCCGGCGCGACCGCCGCCCCCGGTGACGACCCCGTGGAGATCCACGGGCTCAAGGGCGAGTACTACACCCAGTCCGCCCCGGGGGCCTTCGACTTCGCCGAGCTCAAGGCCACCACCTTCGACCCCGCCCTGGACTTCGACAACCTCGAACCCCGCCTGGCCGCCGCCACCGGCAGGTCCGACGACGTCAGTGTCCGCTGGACCGGCCGGATCGTCCCCGAGAAGACCGGCGCCCACACCTTCTCGATCACCGGCGACAACGGCTTCCGCCTCTGGGTCGACGGAAAGCTCACCATCGACCACTGGGTCGACGACTGGGACAGGGAACAGACCTCCGCCCCGGTCGAGCTGACCGCCGGCACGGCCTACGACATCAAGGTCGAGTACTTCGAGCACTACGGCGGCTCCAACCTCCACGTGCGCTGGACCGAGCCCGGCGGCACCAAGGAGCCCGTTCCGCAGTCGGCGTTCCTGCTGCCCGAGGGCTACGACTACGACGGCGCGATCGCGACCACCGTCCTCACCGACGGCCGCACCCTGAAGCTCGACTTCGCGCAGCGGCTCGCCGCCCCGCCCGCTGCCCTCACCGACCATCTGCGGGCCGTGATCGGCGGCGCCACCTGGCCGCTGGGCGCCGCACGGCCCGACCCGTCCGACCCGCGCGCCCTGCTCGTGGCCCTGAAGGAGCCGGTCGTCGGCAACAGGACCGGCACCGCCCGGGGCACCGCGGACGTCCGCTACGACGGCCAGGGCGGCCTGACGTCGGGCGACGGCACCGCCGTGGGCGCCTTCTGGAGCAGCGGCCCCAACCACTCCACGTACGAGCTGCGCACCAAGTGGGCCGACCAGGTCGGCCCGGACAACGCCCTGCCCGAGTACCCGCGCCCGCAGCTGACCCGCCCCGACTGGCAGAACCTCAACGGCCGCTGGCAGTTCGCCGCCGCCGGGGCCGGCGAGCAGCCGCCCGTGGGGAAGACCCTTCCCGAGCGGATCCTCGTCCCCTACCCGGTGGAGTCCCGGCTCTCCGGCCTCGAGCGGCACGAGGACCGTATGTGGTACCGGCGCACCTTCACCGTCCCGGCGGGCTGGCACATCGGCCGCGGCAAGCGGCTCCGGCTGAACTTCGGCGCGGTCGACTGGAAGGCCGACGTCTACGTCAACGGCACCAAGGTGGCCGAACACCAGGGTGGCTACGACAAGTTCGGCGCCGACGTCACCGACGCGCTGAAGCCCGGCCGCACCCAGGAGCTGATCGTCGGCGTCTACGACCCGACCGACGCCTCCGGCGGCGAGAACCCGCCGCTGGGCAAGCAGCGCCTGGACCCGAGCGGCATCTGGTACACGCCCACCTCGGGCATCTGGCAGACCGTGTGGATGGAGCCGGTCGCCACCGACCACGTCGACTCGCTGCGGCTCACCCCGGACGTCGCGCACGGCACCCTGACCGTGGAGGCCCAGGGCGTCCGCGACGGCGTACCGGTGACGGCGACGGCGTACGACGGCAGGCGCCCGGTCGCCACGGTCCGCGGCCGCACCGGCGGCCCGCTCACCCTGACGATCCACGACCCGCACCTGTGGTCACCCGACGACCCGTTCTTGTACCACCTGAAGGTGCGGGTCGGCGCCGACGAGGTCGGCAGCTACTTCGGGATGCGCTCCATCGCCGTCGAGAACGTGAACGGCGTCCCGCGCACGGTGCTCAACGGCAAGCCGGTCTTCATGATGGCCACCCTGGACCAGGGCTTCTGGCCCGACGGCCTGTACACCGCGCCCACCGACGAGGCCCTGGCGTACGACCTGAAGGTGCACAAGCAGCTCGGCTTCAACGCCGTCCGCAAGCACATCAAGGTCGAACCCGACCGCTGGTTCTACTGGGCCGACCGGCTCGGCCTGATGGTCTGGCAGGACATGCCCGCCATGACCGCGGGCGTCGACCCGTCCGCCACCGCCCGGGCCGAGTACGAGCGGGAGATGAAGGAGATGATCGACGAGCACATCAGCAGCCCGTCGGTCGTCATGTGGGTCACCTTCAACGAGGGCTGGGGCCAGTACGACGAGGCCCGCATCGCCCGGCAGGCCAAGTCCTGGGACCCGACCCGCCTGGTCAACGGCATGTCCGGCATCAACCTGGGCACCGACGGCGGCGCCGGCGACATCATCGACGAGCACGGATACCCGTCACCCGCCCTGCCGCCTCACCCGGACGGCGAGCGGGCCCTGGTCAGCGGCGAGTACGGCGGGCTCGGCCTGGCGGTCCCCGGGCACGCCTGGTCGGTGCAGCAGAGCTACGTCGACGTCGACCCGGCGACGTACACCGACGACTACCTGTCGAAGCTCGACGAGGTGCGCGCACTGGTCTGCCGCGGCAGCAACGGCGCCGTCTACACCCAGATCAGCGACGTCGAGGGCGAGCTCAACGGCCTGCTGACCTACGACCGCAAGGTGCTCAAGCCGGACGCGGCCCGGGTGCGGGCGGCCCAGCAAGCGCTGATCCGCGACGCGTCGCGGCCGACACCCGCGGGGTGCCCGGCCGGCTGACCCTCAGACCCTCTCATGCGGGCAACGACGTCTCCGTCGGAGGTCTTCCTGCAGGAGAGGGTCCCGGCGCCTTCTTGTGGCGCTCCGGCTGTGCGCGGCGGGAGTGCTGAAGCCGGTCATCGGCACCGCGGACGAAGGCAACACCTGTCCCGGCGCGGCCGTGCCCTTCGGCACGGTGCAGTTCTCGCCGGACACCGGCCACAGCACCTACGACTGCGCCCACCGCCGCAACCGCGGCTTCTCCCGGTGCGCCACACCGTGGTCCCGCGGCCGTCGGCGTGGGGCACGTCGGAGGCGGCGGCGCCGCCCGTGCTGAGTTGAATCCTCCCCTCCCTGAAGGGAGGGGATTCCTGGCTCAGGCCGCCTCCTGGAGCAGCGCTCCAGGAGGTCTTGCGCCATCAGCACCAGCCGGGTCGAGACCTGAAGCACCGAGGCGCCGTCACGCAGCCATGGCGTACGGGTGCGGGCTTCGGTCAGCATCCGGTCGAGTTGAGCCGGGCCGCACGTGGCCTTCTGCCCGGTGGCCTTGTTGCGCAGATGCACGGCCCTGGACTTGGCGACGCATTCGTTCCACACCCACCGGCACCGGTCCCACTCCGCCGCCAGGGCCGTGCGCGCGGCGGACGACACACGCAGCCGGTAGGTGTAACGGGCACACCCTGCCTCCGCAACCGCCCCCACCCGCGCCATCTCGCCCCCTCACGGTCCCCGGCCCGGACGCCACGACATCCCGCACTCTTCGAAGGACCATACGCACGACCGCCGCACACGCGTACGCAAATCCCGCAGCCGCTACCCAATTCAGCGACCACGGGTACACGTGTTCGCATCACCCGGTAGTGCCTGACAGCAGTGCGGGCGCCCCGCGCCCCTGAACCGCCACGGGGCGACGCCCGGCGTCCCAACACCCGGACGCGGTAGCTCCCCGGCGTGAACGCCGGGGTCTCCTCGCAAGAAACAGGTGACTTTCCCCACTGCCCTTTGTGTCCCGCCCCGGATCCGCGAGGCGGGACTTAATCTGGTGTTAACTGAGCGTAGCCTGATCGTACTTGACCGTAATCGGGTGCACGCGGTTGACTGCGAACTCACCCACCGTCGACGCGAGGCAAGCCATTGACTTCTGACCTGCTCGCTCCACTCGACCTGGCGTTCTGGAACATCGAGTCCGCCGACCACCCCATGCACCTCGGCGCGCTCGGGGTCTTCTCGGCGCACTCGCCCACCGCCGGGGCGCATGCGGCCGACCTGCTCGCCGCCCGTGCCGCCGCCGTGCCCGGACTGCGCATGCGCATCCGCGACGTGTGGCGCCCTCTCGGCCTGCGGCAGTCCCTCGGTCAGGGCCTGCGGCAGTCCCTCGCCCACCAGCTTCGGCAGCCGTTCGGCTTCGGCGGCGCCACCCGCGAGCCCGACCCCTGCTTCGACCCGCTCAACCACGTCCGGCTGCACGCTCCCGTCACGGACTTCCACGCGGCCTCCGGCCGCCTCATGCAGCGCCCGCTGGAGCGCAACCGCCCGCCGTGGGAGGCCCATGTGCTGCCCGGTGAGGACGGCGTCTCCTTCGCGGTGCTGTTCAAGTTCCACCACGCCCTCGCCGACGGACTGCGCGCCCTGACCCTCGCGGCGGCGATCCTCGACCCGATGGACCTGCCCGAGCGCCGGCCCCGCCCCGCCGAGCCGCCGCGCGGCCTGCTGCCCGACGTGCGCAGACTGCCCGGGCTGGTGCGCGGCGCGTTCTCCGACGTCGGCCGGGCCCTGGACATCGGCGCCTGCGTCGCCCGCTCCACCCTCGTCACCCGCTCGACGCCCGCCCTCACCGCCGAGCCCACCGGAACCCGGCGCACCGCCGGTGTGGTCATCGACATCGACGACGTCCACCTGGTGCGCAAGAAGGTCGGCGGCACGGTCAACGACGTACTGATCGCGGTCGTCGCCGGCGCCCTGCGCAGCTGGCTCGACGAGCGCGGCGAGAGGTGCGACGGCGTGGCGCCCCGCGCCCTGATCCCGGTCTCCCGGCGCCGCCCGCGCACCGCGCACCCGCAGGGCAACCGGCTCTCCGGCTATCTGATGGAACTGCCCGTCGGCGTTCCGGACCCGCTGCGCCGGCTCGCCGCCGTGCGCACCGCCATGGACCGCAACAAGGACGCGGGCCCCAACCGGGGCGCGGGCGCCGTCGCCCTGCTCGCCGACCATGTGCCGGCCCTCGGCCACCGGCTCGGCGGCCCGCTCGTCGGCCAGGCCGCCCGGCTCTGGTTCGACATCCTGGTCACCAGCGTGCCCCTGCCCGGCTTCGGCCTGCGGCTCGGCGGCCACCCGCTCACCGAGGTCTACCCCTTCGCGCCCCTGGCCCGCGGCCAGTCCCTGGCCATCGCCATCTCCACCTACCGGGGCCAGGTCCACTACGGCCTCGTCGCCGACGCCAAGGCCGTCCCCGACCTGAACCGGCTGGCCCGCGCCCTGACCGAGGAGGTGGAGACCCTCATCACGGTCTGCGCCCCCT
>NZ_JAVACL010000093.1:0-10588 GCF_032658145.1 Streptomyces sp. MK7 | reverse complement strand
GGCGCCCCCGCGGGGGGGGGGGCGGGGGGGGGGGGCGGCCCGCGGGGCCGGGGCGGGCCGCCCCCCCCCGCGGTGACAGACGTCTATCCGTGGATGTCGGACGGGTGCGTCGCCAGCGGCGTCACCGCGATGTCCATGTAGAGGAACAGCGGCAGATCGGACAGGATCTGGTCGAGCTCGTCGCCCGACTCGACCTCGAAGATCGAGTAGTTCGAGTACTCGCCGACGATCCGCCAGATGTGGGGCCACTTCCCGGCCCGCTGCAGCTCCTGCGAGTACGCCTTCTCCCGGCCGACGGTCGCAGCCCGGACCTTGGGGTCGAGGTCGTGCGGGATCCGCACGTCCATCCGCACATGGAAGAACACTCAGGCCTCCGGGTCGAGGACGAAGGAGTACGCCACCGTCGCCGAGCCGTCGGCCTGCTGCTGCGGGTCGAGCAGCAGTTCCGGCTTCACCGCCGAGGCGATGTCGTCGTCGTTGTGGGCGTCGCCGGGGAAGTAGAGCTGCGCGGTGAGCAGCTGGTATCCCGGAGCGGAGACCTTGACGTGGATGTGGGCCGGGCGCCAGGCGTGCCACCCGGCCGCCCTGATGAGCGCACCGCAGGCACCGTCGGTCGGAATCTGGTACGGCGCGGGCTGGACGGTGTGAATCTCGAAGGAGCCGTCGGGGCCGACGTGGTTCGTGCCGCGCAGGTTCCACTCCGGCAGGTTGGGGGCGAACTGGCTGTAGAAGCCGTCGTCGTCGGCGTGCCAGATCTCGATCTTCGCGTCGGACAGGGCGGTGCCGTCGACCGCGGTGACGGTGCCGGTCCAGGTGAGCGGCGTGCCTCCCTCGCCCTCGCGCATCGGGACGGTGCCGACGCCCTTCTCGTCGGAGATCACCGGCGAGTTCGGGACGTAGTACGGGCCCTCGATGGTGCCCTTGTTGCCCTGGCGGTCGGAGGTGGCGACCTCCTCGACGACGTGCTCGACCCAGACGTCGAGGAAGAGCGGCCACTCGCCGTCGAGCCCGACCTGGATCAGCCACGCCTTGAGAGCGTTGTACTCGGCGTAGGTGACGTTCTCCTCGCGGAGGGTGGCGTGGACGGCCTCGAGCACGCGGCGCGCGAGCTTGTCGACGCGCTCCTTCGGTACGTCCTTGACCGCCTCGTAGGGAGACTTGTCGTTCTGGAAGCGCGCGGTGGCGCTGGCGCCGGAGGCGGCGGCGGTAGCAACCTCACAGGTCATGGTGCTTCTCCTGTCGCTTGGTTTTCTCGGCTCCACGGGGACCGGTGGTGGACCAGGCCCGACCGTCGGTGCGGTAGCGGGCAAGCTTGTCGGGGTCTATCGCGACGCCGAGACCGGGTCCGGACGGCACGCGCAGGTGGCCGTCACGGATCTGGAGCGGTTCGGCGAGCAGGTCGTCGCTCATGTCGAGGAAGTTGGACAGCTCCCCGGCGCGGCGCGACGTCAGCCGGTAGGCCGCCGCGAACGTGACTGCGCACGCGGTGCCGAGCTGGCCGTCGATCTGGTTGCCGATGACGGCCTCGATGCCAAGCCCCTCGGCCAGGTGGTGCACGCGCTGAGAGACGGTGAACCCGGTGCGCGCCGTCTTGATCGAGACGGCCGTCGCCGATCCCCCGAGGATTTCCCGGGTGACCTCGGCGGGCGTGGTCGCGGACTCGTCGGCGATCGAGGGCACCGTGGTCTGAGCGACCAGCCAGCGGCGGCTCCCGACCTGCACGTGCCCCTCGTCACCGTCGAGGCGGGCGCCAGGCTCACGCAGCTCGTGCCATTCGACAAGGCCCGTATCTTCCCCTACGCGTATCGGCACTGCTACGCACAACGGCACGCGGACGCCGGGCGGGGGCGGATGGGCAGGCGAAACGTACCGGGTGACGGTGCCTGCCGGCCCCGAGGGGCGGCGACCGGGAACACCGGGTGGATGCGGGCTCGCCTGAGAAAGAGTCGCCGAGCTTGAGTTGCCGTCATATCAGGGCGTCGGCGAGCATGAAGGCGGCCACGGCCAGCAGGACCACGGCGAAGATGCGCTGCAGGCGGGGCGTGGAGATCTTCGCGGCGAGACGCTTGCCGTCCCAGGCGCCCAGGATCGCGGCTGCGATAAACGGGCCGATCAACGCCCAGTCGAGCGAGGCGGCGGTGCCGGCGCGAGTGGCCAGAGAAGCCAGGGAGTTGACCGTGATGACCAACAGGCTAGTGCCGACCGCGGCGTCCATCTCGAAGGCCAGGACGGTGACCAGGGCGGGGACGGCGAGGAAGCCGCCGCCCACACCCAGCAGGCCGGTCAGCGCGCCCAGGGCGGCACCAGCTCCTGCTGCCTTGCCCGGCCGTACAGCGCCGTCGGTGGGGCGGGCGGTGTCGGCAGGCCGAAGCATCTTGATGGCGGAGAGGGCGGCTATGGCGGCGAAGGCGAGGGTGAGGGCGCTTTGGGGCAGGTGGGCGGCGGCGGCTCCGGCGGCGGCCGCCGGGAGGATCCCGGCGGCCGCGAAGGCCGCTCCAGCCTTCCACCGCACCCGCCCGCTGCGGGCGTGCGCGTACAGGGCGGTCAGGGATGTGGCGGTGACGATGATCAGAGCGGCGGTGGTGGCCGCGGCGGGGGTGAAGCCGAGCAGGTAGATCAGCGCGGGTACCGCCAGGACGCTGCCACCGCCCCCCAGCGCGCCGAGGACCAGCCCCACGACGGCTCCGGCGGCCAAGGCCAAGATCAGGGCAGTCACGCTATTCGCCCGCTGCGTCGGCTGCGGCGAAGCGCCCGCAGCGCGGCCCCAGTGTCGAGGGGGTGGGCCTGTTCGAGGCCGGGGAGGTGGCCGGGAGTGTGGCAGAGGAGGAACATCACATGCCTTCGTGCGGGTGGAAGAGGGATGTCAGGGCCGGGTGACGCTCAGGCCCGTGTCGGCGGCGGCATCGAAGCCGTCATCGACGGCGACGACCTCTCGTCCGGTCGCCTCCAGGAGGGAAGCTGCGATCGCCGCCCGCATCCCGCCGGCGCAGTGCACCCACACCGTGCCGTCCGGCACCTCGCCGGCCCGGCCGTGCAGCTCGTGGAGCGGAATGTGCGTCGAGCCCTCGATGAAGCCGCTTGCACGTTCGGAGTCCCGGCGCACATCCAGCACCACCAGGTTTTCGCCGTGCTCGTGTGCGTCGGCGAGGTCGGCGAAGCTGGCGCGGGGGAAGGCGGCGAGCCGTTCTCCGTGACGGACCCAGGTGGCTGGATCCCCGGTTGCGGCGGCGGCCGGGCGGTCGATGCCGACCCGGGTCAGCTCCCGCTGCGCGTCGGCGATGTGGCCCGGGGTGTCGCCGAGCAGGGTGACCGGCTTGCCCCACGGGATCAGCCAGGCCAGGTAGGTGGCCAGCTTGCCGGTGCCCTCGAAGTTGAAGGATCCGGCCACATGGCCGTTGGCGAAGGCGACCCGGTTGCGTAGATCCACCACCCACTCACCCGCCGCCAGCCGCTCGGCGATCTGTGCGGCGTCGGCGGGCTCGGGCGGAGTCAGGTCGACGGGCGCGGGCCCGGCGCTGTTGGCCGGGCCCATGTGCGTGTAGTAGGCGGGCACGTTCTCCAGCCCGGCCAGGACCTGCTTCACGAAGTCGTCGACATCCAGGGTGAAGGCGTCGTTGCCGGCGCGTTCCTGGCCGATCGTGCTCGCGTCGCCCTCGGCCTGGGAGGAGGAGCAGAAACTGCCGAACCCGTGGGTGGGCAGGACCGGCACCTCGTCGTCGAGCGTTGCCGCCAGCCGGTGGACGGAGGCGTGCTGCGCGCGGGCGAGCTGCTCGGTCAGTCGCGGGTCCACCAGGTCGGGGCGTCCCACGGAGCCGATCAGCAGCGAGCCGCCGGTGAAGGCGGCCACCGCTCGCCCCTCCTCCTCCAGGACGTAGGAGGTGTGGTGCGGGGTGTGGCCCGGGGTGGCTATCGCACGCAGCACCAGGGCCTCGTCCACCTCGGACGTGTCTCCGTCCGCGACAGGGGTGCGGGGGAAGGCGACGTGGGCGTCGGCCGGGACGAGGTAGCGGGCTCCGGTGAGGCGGGCCAGTTCCAGCCCGCCGGTCACGTAGTCGTTGTGCACATGCGTCTCCGCCACGTAGGCGATGCGCACTCCTCGCTGCGCGGCGAGGGCGATCACCTGGTCGACGTCGCGCGGCGGGTCGATCGCGACCGCCGCTCTTTGGGCCCCGGCCAGATAACTGCGGTTGCCCAGCCCCTCGAATTCCAACGTTTCAACAAAGAACATGGTTGGCTCCTCTCCGGGATGGCGCACCCCGGATAATTCCGTCTCGCGAAGCCGCCGCCGCAGCTCCGGAAAATCGCACCACGACGAAACTGTTTGGCGATGGCGAATTTCCGAAGACTGCGAGCGGACGGCGACTCGCCGGCCTCACGTCGGCGGAGATATGCAGCGGCTACCTGTCGGTGCTGCTGCGGTCAGCTGTTGCGCGCGACTGCTGGGCGATCACCGCTGTTCGCCGCGTTCTCGCTTTCGGGAAGGACGACCGGCAGTCCCGCTGCTTCCCACGCCTCAAGGCCGCCCGTCACGCTGTAGACGGAGGATCGGCCTGTGCGGATCGCCTGCGCGCCGCCTTGCGCACTGCGGTTGCCCGTGCGGCAGACGAAGGCCAGCGGGCCGTCAGGCAGGTCCGGCAGCGATGCCGGAAACGTGCTGAGCGCGGCGTGGAGGGCGCCGGCCGGGCGGCGCGCTGCCCACTCGTCCGCTTCACGGACGTCGATCAGCGTGAGTTCCCCGTCCTCGGCGCGGCGGTGGGCCTCGGCAGGAGACAGGCCGGCGGGCGTGTGGCCCTCGTCGGGCCTGGACTCCTGCGCGGGCAGGACGGTTCGGATTGCCTCGTAGTTCGAGGCGTGGGCGACGGCTATCTGCTGTCCCAGCATCGGGCAGACGTTCATCGCTTCTTCCCAGTGGCGGGTGGACTCCCATTCCGCCACGTTGACCAGGGAGAATTTGCTTCCAGGGACGATGGTGCGGAACATGTAGGTGCGGAGGAAACCGGGCTGCGCCGCCATTACCTCCGCGGCATCCTGCCATGCGGCGAGATATGAGGCTTCTTTCTCCTCGTCGATCTCGATCGGAATGATCACGACGTGGCGATTTTCCATTTGCTGCTTCCTCAAGTATTTCGACTACCGACATGCCGCTCAAGCCGGAGGGATTCCCGGCGAATGCGGGAAGACAACCGAGTCCTGGTGACACCGGCTTTCGGTTGTGCGCCGGGCCGGTCTGAATGCAGCCTGCACATACGTGTCTGCAGGCGGCGACTTCTCTTGCTGGACTGGCAAGATCGTCGGTGCGGCCCGATAGATCCGTCCGATCGGCGGTCATCACCGTCGCCGGGATACGGCGATTCTTGCCAGGACGGCATGAACCTTTGTCGCATCCGTGGCGCCGCCGCACGCTGAGGGCATGAGCGACTTCGAGTTGATACGAGATGGTGGACAGCCCTGGGACGTCGTGGTGGTCGGAGGCGGGACCGCCGGCCTGTCCGGGGCTTTGAATCTGGCCCGGGTGCGCCGGTCGGTCCTGGTCATTGACAAGGGCGAGCCCCGCAACGCCCCGGCTGCGGGGGCTCATGGCCTGCTCGGCCGCGAGGGCATCTCTCCCCTGGAGCTGCTACGGCTCGGGCGCGAGGAAGTCGCCTCGTACGGCGGTCGTGTCGTTTCGGGGCAGGTCGCGGGGATCTCCCAGGACGGTTCAGGTTTCTGGGTCGACACCGAGGGCGGGCAGCGCGTACGCGCCCGCAGAGTGCTGGTGACCACTGGTCTGGTCGATGCGCTACCGGATGTGCCGGGGCTGGCCGAACGGTGGGGGCGGGACGTGCTGCACTGCGTGTACTGCCACGGCTGGGAAGTCCGGGACAAGGCCATTGGGGTCCTCGGCAACTTCCATCAGGCACTGCTGTTCCGCCAGATGTCCAAGGACGTCACGCTGTTTCTGCACACCGGAACGGAGCTGGCCGACGAGCAGTGGGAGCAGTTGGCCGCTCTCGGTGTCGGCGTGGTCGACGGTGAGATCACCGGGCTGGAGATCGACGGCCAGGATCAGCTGGCGGGGGTGCGGCTGGCATCAGGAAAGGTGGTGGTGGTCCAGGCACTGGTGGTCGCACCCCGGTTCCTGGCCCGCGCCGGCTTCCTGCGGGACCTGGGCGTGACGATGCAGGAACACCCGATGGGCCTGGGAGAGCAGGTCCGGGTGGATGCGTCCGGGTTCACCGGCGTGCCGGGCGTGTGGGCCGCGGGCAACGTCAGCGATGTACTGGCCGGAGTTCCCGCCGCGGCAGCAGCCGGAACCACCGCAGCCGCCGCCATCCACATGGACCTGCTGAAGGCCGACGCAGAAGCCGCTGCCCGCGCGGCCAAGGGGGGCGGCGCGTTCAGCGCAGAGATGGAGGCCGAGGTGTCACGGAGGGTGCAGGGCGCCCGCGTGCACGGGCTGGACTCCCTCAGGGGCTGAGCATCGCGCCCTCGCCGCAAGGATCAGGTGGCGCGCACCCGCAGGTGGGCCCGTTCTCCCTGGCGTCCGAGCAGGATGAGGAGTTCGACTGCCTGGTCGCCGTCGGCGCCGATCCAGTGTGGCACGTGCGTGTCGAACTCCGCGGCCTCGCCCGCCTTCAGGCTCAGGCTCTGCTCCCCCAGCAGCAGCCTGAGCCGCCCGGAGAGCACATAGATCCACTCAAAACCGTCGTGGGTCTGCAGCTCCGGCTCACTCTGAGACGCAGGTGAAATGAGCAGCTTGTAAGCCTGGACGCCACCGGGATCGCTCAGGGGCACCAACGTCATGCCGTCCCGGGTCACCGGACGCAGATGAATGCGCGGGTCTCCCGTACGGGGCGCCCCCACGAGATAGTCCAAGGGCACCGCGTACACCTCGGCCAGCGGCAGCAGCAGCTCCAAAGTCGGCTTGCGACTACCGCTCTCCAGACGAGACAGCGTGCTCTCGCTGATTCCGGTCTGTCGGCCAAGCTCAGCCAGCGTGATCCCCCGCCGACGACGCAGCTCCCGCAGACGGGGCCCGACCGCACCCACAACGTCCTTCTTCGCGCTGTTCACACCCTGATACTGCCTGAAACGGCACAGCCCTTCCCAATGCAGGTTCGAGCAGCAACTGAGCAGTCCGCGACGGGGATGTTCGACGACGGCTCGACGGTGGAAGTGCCGGTGCAGGCCGTGGCGATCGCCAGGGCCTGCACGGTCTTCCTCGCGGCGGGGAACCCCCTTCAGATGTAGCCAGCAGCAATCGCCACGGCCCAAGGCGCGCGGCTCGTGATGATGAACGTCGAGCCGACACATAGCCCACAGCTGTTGCATCCGCTATGGTCACGGACACCGGCGCTGAGCTGCCCAAACCCTCTCGCGCCACATCTCCAGCCCCAGAGAACCCTGGTCAGCCAGGTGGTACTGATGGAACCGCACCGAGTGATCTTCCGTGGCGGACTGGACCTGGCAAGGAACGGTCACGTTGACTGAACTAAAGATCGTGAACCAGCAGGTCAGAGGCGGTATCTGCTAGTTTTCGGGCCGTGCTCGGACATGGTGGTTCGGAGAGAGGAACACCCTCGGCACTCTGGGCGATGCGTCAGGTGAAGAAGCGGTTCCGTATCCCCCGGTATGACTCGCGCTGGCGGCTCTGAACGACGCTAGGCAGTGCGTTCGGCAGTCCAGGCGATCTGTGGCGGCACCACTCGTGCGCACAGCGGTCCGCCCCGGGCATCGGTGAGGCCGAGGCGTCCGACCAGCAGGCCGCCGCGTGCGGCGGCGTCGAGGACGTCGGCGGGGACGGCGTCGAGCATGAGCTTGGCGCGGCGGAACATGGTGAACGCGCCGGCTTCGTCGATGGTGCCCCAGGACAGGTAGATGAACCGCTGGCCCGGGCGGCCCTGCACGTACGGACCCCTCACATCGGTGCCGGTCGGCGACGGGATGGTGGTGCACTCCAGGGTCCACGTCACGGAGTCGGCGTCGCCGGGCTGCGGAGCGAGGAGATCGGTCGGGCGATCGCGGCGTTGCAAGGCGACGTGAATGCTGCGGTACACCGGGTCGCTGCTGGCGGGCGGGCAGGTGAGGCCGGGCAGGTCGTCGGCGTCGATGCGGATGCGCATGGCGGTCATCATCCTCGCCCGTCGACTGGCCGTGCCGGCGTGAGCAGGGGGTGGAAGATGGACCGCGCCAGTTCCTCGGCGCGCGCCTGGTCGACCGTCGTGCCGGTGTAGTCGGGGTGCGCTTCGGCCCAACTCTGGGCGGTGTCGCGGTCGGTGAAGAAGTTCAGGGCGCCGCAGGCGACGTCGGCGGCCGGGCCGGTGCAGGAGCGCTGGCCGATGTAGACCACGGCGGTGGGCGGCTGCCAGGTCGTATGTCCGCCGGTGGAGGTGACGGTGATGGTCTCGCCGGTGACGGGGTCGGTGGAGGTGATCACGGCGTCCGTGCCGAGCATGTCCGGGATGCCGAGGGCGTCGATCGCGCACATCGCGAAGACCTCGATCCCGCTCGCGAGGGCGACGCGGTGGGCGGTGGGTACGGCGGAGAACGGGTACGCCGCCCGGATGCGGCCGTGGTCATCCTGGGCAAGGAAGTCGTCGGCCGCCAGGTCGGCGACCACCTCGGCGGCCATCCGGCCATGAGCGGCGGCCGCGGCCTGCAGATCCTCGGCTGTGGGGCTGTGTCCGGTGACCGCGAAGTGGCCGAGCACGGCTTGCTGGACCGCGCGCAGTCCGCCGGCCTGCGGGGCGAGGCGTCCCCGCCCGCTGCGGCCGGCCGCATCCATCGGCGGGCAGTCGCAGTCCCCGGCGGGGGCGGCCTCGGCCAGTGCGCGGCGCAGGTCGGCGACGCTCGGTGCCCCCTCGACGCGGCCGTCCGGCCCGCGGTACAGGCGGCAGGACAGGGAGGCGGGCGCGCCCGGCACGGCGAAGGGGTCCGCCCCGTCGATCAGCACGGTGGGCGATCCGGTCATCCCGAGCCGTGCGGCCTGCTCGGGATCGCTGACCTCGATGCGGTCCACGTCCGCGTCGCGATCGCCGAGCGCCTGGGCGAGCCGTTCGGCGACCACGGGGGCGTTGGGGCAGTCGGGCACGGCCAGCACGGTGATCCGCATGATGTCGTCCTCCCAGCTCACAGCCTCTGTCCCCGACGGTAGACCTTCCAGTGCACTGGAAGGTCAAGGCGTAGCCTCGAACCCATGCGCACCGGAGAACTGGCGGCCGCCGGCGGGCTGACGGCCAAGACCATCCGCTTCTACGAGCAGGCCGGGCTGCTGCCCGAACCCCCGCGCACCCCGGCCGGCTACCGGGACTACCCGCCGCAGGCCGCGCACCGGCTCGCCTTCATCCGCGAGGCGCAGGCGGCCGGGCTCACCCTCGCGGAGATCCGCTCCGTGCTGGCCGTGCGCGACTCCGGCAAGGCGCCCTGCGTCCACGTCGCGGACCTGATCGAGCAGCATCTCGCGGACATCGAGCGGCGCATGGCCGAACTGCGCGCCACCCGCACCGCCCTGCGCACGCTGGCCGACCGCGCGGCCGCCACCGACCCGAGCACCTGCACGGAAGACGACATCTGCCGGATCATCAGCACGCCCCCAGTAAGTGACAACAAGGGATTGTCACCACGGTTGTGACAACCTACCGTTGTCAGCATGAGTCCAGAGCCCACCGTGGACCAGCTCATCGAAGCGGCCCACGCCCGCGCCACCAGCGACGACCCGCTCGACCTGCTCGATGCCGTCCTGGCCCTGACCCGCGATTTGTCCGGCCGGGCCGATGCGGTCGTCGACCAGGTCGTGCGACAGGCCCGCGACGCCGGCTACTCCTGGACCGTGATCGGCGAACGCCTCGGCGTCTCCCGCCAGGCCGCCCGCCAGCGGTACGCAGACCGCGTCGCCCACACCCCCACGACCGTCGGACTGATCCGCGGCCGTGACCTGGAGGCCGGCCTGGCCGCCGCGCTGGCCGCGGCCAAGGCCGATCATCTCGCCGAGGCGGGCACCGAACACATCCTGCTGGGACTGCTCACCGACGGTGTGGCCGCCGCCACCCTCGAACAGCTCGGCGTCAGCCGCGACAAGATCCGCGACGCCAGCCACCGCCTCTTCGACTACCCCATCAACCCGGCACACGAAGGCCGCCCCGTCTTCTCCGCCGAGGCCCACGCCGCCCTGGCCGGAGCCGAGCAGCTGGCCACCGAACGCACCCCCACCTGCGCGCCCGTCGCCGTCACCACACCGCAACTGCTCGCCGTCATCGCCACCAACCCCGGCTCCCGCGCCCGCCGCGTCCTCAACGACCTCGGCGTGGACGTCGCCGACATCAAGCGGCTGCTGCACTGCTACATCAACGTCCCGCGCACCCCCTTCGGCCGCCGCTCCCGCCGCGGCCGGCCCGGCAAGAAGCAGACGGACCGCTGCTCCTTCTGCGGACACGCCCGTAGCGAGGAGCGCCGTCTGGTCGCCGGGCCCGACGTGTGGATCTGCTCCGACTGCGTCGAGATGTGCAGCGAGATCCTCGCCCAGCCAACCGAGGAAGGAACGTGACGGCCAGGTAACTCAGCCTGCCTAGGCGACTAGTACTGCAACCGCATCTGGGGGTTGTGGCCTCGA
>NZ_JAVACL010000092.1:0-10683 GCF_032658145.1 Streptomyces sp. MK7 | reverse complement strand
GTGACAGCCAACGCGACCTCAGGGACCACGCCACGCCGTCGGCCCCACAGGTGCGACACAGACAGGCAACCCAAGGCGCTCACACGGCGCGACACCGTCGTCACTGAGTGCCCGCGCATCACGGCACCGCGACGGCCCCCGTGCCCAGGCCGAGGCTCTCGGCGCACCGCTGAGGTCGCCGACGGCCGGGCACAGCTGTCGAACCGTTCCGCTCAGCACGATCACCACCCCGTCCCCGTCGCCCGTCCCTCCGTCCTGCGATACGTTGGGAAGCGGTCGCCGGGCCCGCCGAGGATGCCATGTCGAGGATCACCTCGCCGGACCTGAACCGCCGGTCGAAGAGCAAGGCCGGGTCGTTTTTCGCAGACGCTGCGGTGCGGACCCGCGGAACGGGACGCCGGGGACGACCCACCGCTCCAGGTGAAGAGTGACAGCAGCCAGCCCAGCCCTCGCGAGTCGTGCTTCGGTACTCTCCGTGCTCGAGCGGCTCATCGCCGCCCCCGATCGTGCGCTACAGCGCCATGACGTGGTCGCGGTAGGCGCCGTAGCAGCCCGGTTCCGGGCGCGCCTCGAACAGGACCGTGGGCATGGCGGGCTCCATCAGGTCGGCTGCCTGGGCGGCGAAAACCGCACGGGCGGCGGCTGGCGGGCTTCCCACCCCCGGCCGTGGAAGAGGGCCAGGGCCGCGCACGCGCGGGCGCTCCTTCGCCGCCCGTCCAGTCTGCCGCCTTTGCAGCGCCGCGCACCGGGCATGCTCTTCAGCTCCTGGAGCCGGGGCGTCGCGGTAAGAACGCGGGCGGCGCACGACGCAGAAACCAAGACGCTGCTGTGCTACCCGGGAGGTAGACATGACGGAGTACCGCAAGAGTCCTGAGCGCGTCGCGCAGCTCACAGACCAGCAGTACCGAGTGACCCAGCAGGACGAGACCGAGCCCGCGTTCGCCAACGCCTACTGGGACTACAAGGCGCCCGGGATCTACGTGGATGTCGTGTCCGGTGAGCCCCTGTTCGCCTCGGTCGACAAGTACGACAGCATGACCGGGTGGCCCAGCTTCACGAAGCCGCTCAACCCCGACCGCGTCGTCGTGATCCCCGACACCAGCCACGGCATGGTCCGCATCGAAGTCCGCTCAGCAGGAGGGGACAGCCACCTCGGCCATCTGTTTCCCGACGGGCCCCGCGACCAGGGCGGACTGCGGTACTGCATCAACTCCGCGTCCCTGCGCTTCATCCCCGTCGAAGACCTCAAGCAGGAGGGCTACGGACAGTACCTGCACTTGTTCGACGCAGTGCGGGAAGATACCGCCGAAACCTGACAGGCGGCCCTCGGCTGTGGCACGACGGCCGGCCCCCGCCCTGTCGTGCAGCGACGGTGAGGGCACCGTTGTACCCAGGTGGTACCACAGCGCCGCACTCCACGTGCGGCTGCACGCTTCCAACGAAACTGCGCCCAGGATGCCGGGCCCGACAGGAGGACCACACAGTGATCAGGAACCTCGAAAACATATCCGCCGAAGACGGCGCCCCTGTGCCGCCCGAACAGATACCGGCCGCTGTCACCGCGGGAAGCCTCGTCTACACCGACCGTGCGACGCAGTCCTTCGACCCCGACGGGACCACCCGTTACGTCGAAGGCGGACGTCAGACGGAGGGCACATGGTCCGTCGACGAGAACGGCCGCTTCTGCTCGTTCTGGCCGCCCACCTTCCGAGCCTCGTACGACCTCCGGTGGATGGTGGACGAGGGAAGGATTGTCGGCCTCCGGTTCTCGGACCTCGCGAGCGGAGCCCTTTTCGAAGGGCGCTACCAATAACCACCGGGTCTACCGGAGCCGGTGCCTGGGTGGGAGAGCGGTGCCGACTCGTACTGCTCGTCCTGGACCCCCGGCGGGCCCATGCAGCACTGTGGCGTGCTCGTCGCAGGGCGCTGACGGCTGCCGCCGCCCTCGCCGTGCGGCCCGAAGAGTCGGCGGCGAGGAATTCCTCGACGATCCGGCAGGCGGATGCTGCTTTGTCGGTATCCAGCTGGCGGGCCTGCCATAGCGTCGGGCAGGCGTAGACAGCCATGGTCAACGGCACGTGGTGGTGCCAGCCCCGGTAACGGCGGATCTGGTCGTCGTCGAGGCCGCATTCCTGCTTCGCACCCTGGGCGCGCTTCTCGATCGCCCATCGGCTGCCGCGGCACAGATCGCTCATCCAGGGTGGCGTCGGCTGGACACATAGTAGGAAATCTCGTCCGGTCCGCTGATGCTGCGGCGGGGCGAGACCCCGGTGTCGGCGGTCGGCTGGGGCCTGACCTCCGTCACGCTCCGGCCGGCGGCGGTCAGCCTGTAGGGCCGGCACCGGCCGCGGGGAGGGCGGCCCAGATGCCCGGGTGGCTGGGATCGATGGCGTCGGCATACTTGATGTTCTGCTGGATGAACCGGTTGACGAGGGGGCAGTAGATCGTGGCCTTCTGCTGCCTCTCCCGCAGGTCGTCGAGGACCACCTGGATGAGGATTCGCCAGGCGTGAACCAACCGGATCAGGGGAGGGTGGGCCGCCACGACAGCTCCGGCCCCTGCCCCGCGGTTCGCGGCTGCTCGGGGAGTTCGGAGGGCCGGTCACGCGGTCCTCTCCGGCATTGATCCGCGCTTCGCCGGTAAGAACCGGACCTCAAGAGTCGCGTATGGACAAGAGCCGCTTGCCGTCCGAGTGCCGGTGAGAACTACTGGGGAGTGCGAGATGACGTTGAGCGGAAGGACCGCCCTGGTCACCGGGGCCGGCCGGGGCATCGGACGGGCCGTGGCGATACGACTGGCTGCTCAAGGGGCGCGTTCCGCCCTGGTCGCGCGGACTGCCGAGGAACTGCAGGAGACAGTACGGCTGGTTGAGCGGGAAGGCGGTACGGCTGTGCCGATTACCGCGGACGTCAGCACGGAAGACGGGGTCCGCGCGGTCCTCGACGGAGCGGCTGAGGCTCTGGGGGCCGTGGATGTACTGGTGAACAACGCCGGCACGGTCCAGCCGCTCGGCCCGGCTGCGGAGATGGACCTGGAGCGGTGGATCGGCGCCTTTGCGGTCAATGTCTTCGCGCCGGCGGCGTTGTCCTTCGCCCTGGTCCCGGACATGGTGAAGCGCGGCTGGGGGAGGGTGGTGAACGTCTCCAGCGGCATCGTCGCGCACCCCGCTGCCCTGGGGGGCTTCAATGCATACGCAGCGACGAAGGCCGCGTTGGAGGCCCACACGCTCAATCTCGCGGCGGAGCTCAAGGACACCGGTGTCACGGTCAACGTGTACCGGCCGGGCTCGGTCGACACGGCCATGCAGGCCTGGATCCGCGAACGCGGTGAAAACCTGGTCGACGCCGCTACGTACGCCCGTTTCAGGTCGTCGTACGAGAACCGGACCCTCATCACAGCGGACGATTCCGCGGCCTCCCTGGTGGCCCGGGTCCCGCTGCCGGAGACCGGGTGCGTCTGGGACGCGTCCGACCGGATCTGAAAGACCCCCTTCGTTTTCACACCGAGCCACCTTGTCACTGAGGAGAATTCATATGGGCCTGTTGAACACCGGCGCGGTATTTCCCGCACTGACCATCAATGTTGTCGGGGGCGGCACCCTCAACGTCCCTGAGGCGTTCGCCGGCAGCTTCGGCGTCGTCCTCTTCTACCGCGGTTCGTGGTGCCCCTACTGCACCGCGCAGCTCAGAGCCTTCCAGCGGGCCGGCGATCGGTTCGCGCAGGTGGGGATCAAGGTCGTCGCGCTCTCCGTCGACGACGAGGCCACGACGAAGGAGCTCGTCGAGAAGCACAAGCTCACCTTCCCTGTCGGGCACAGCGCGGACGCCCGCGCGGTCGCCGAGGCCACCGGTGCCTTCGTCAACGACGAGCCGGTGCACCTGCAGTCGACGGGCTTCGTACTGGCGCCCGATGGCACCGTCATCACCGCGGTGTACTCCAGCGGGGCGATCGGCCGGCTCGTGCCGGAGGACGTTCTCGGCTTGGTTTCCTACATCAAGGAACACATGGGCTGATCGCACATGCTCGGGAGCCCCGTGCCGGTACACCGGGCGGGGCACCCTCATGTTGACTGATCGCCTCACGTCGCACGCGAACGCAGGCGCAAAACCGGGGGGCGGAGAACTGCCGGCACTCGCGACCACGCTGCTCAAGTCCTACCCGGAGCTGGATTTCGAGGATCTGTCCTTCCATCTGATCGAGGCCCGCGGCCGGATCGTGCCCGAGATGGACGACAAGCCCGGTGAACGGGTGGTGGACTCCCTGGAACGGCGCGGCGCGCGCGATTCCGCGCTGATCGTCTGGACGGCCGGCAACGCCGCCGACCCGGACGTGCACACGGTGCCCAACGCCCAGCACGCGGTACGACAGGCCAAGCGGCCGGCGAAGAACATCGTGGCGAGCCTGCGGGCAGGCAGAGTCCGCAGCTACCGCCACGACAGCCTGGGAGCAGTGCCAACCCTGGGCCTCGGACGCGGCATCTTCCAGTACGAGCGCATCGTCATCAAGGGATTTCCCGCCTGGCTGATGCACCGGGGCTACCACGCCCTGACCGTGCCCACCTGGGAGCGGAAGGCCCGCATCCTCGCCGTCTGGCTCACGGCTGCACTGTTCGGCAGGGACCTCGTCTCACCGTTCTCCGTACAGCACCCCCGGGACGCCTTCGTCACGAGCAGTGACCCGGAGCGCGCCAACGCGGCCCGGGCGACCGACAGGACCGCCTGAGCAACACGCTCCGGATCCCGCGCGAACCAGACCTGGCGGCCGCGCATCTGGAAATCACACGCCTCAAATCCCAAGAGCGCCTACGCACGACACAACGGGACGCACCGCTGCTGGTGTGGTCCGGCGACCGAAAAAGTCACCGTCTCAGCCGCAGGGGAGACCGACAACTCATCGAGGCCGGCGACACGAGCACTGAATCGATCTGTGCTCTCAAGCGCAGGCTCTCCGACGCCGTTTACCAGGCCTTACGCCGCGATGCCAACCCGCCGAGGAGCAGCCGGTTCGGCTGGCGGCAGCCGCTTGGCATTGGAGCAAGCGGACCTGCCCCGGCCGGAGTTCTGCTCGCCCGTGCCTCGGGTTGCACGACCGGTCAGGGCGCTTGTCCCCCGCTCCTGTATTGAGACAGCAGGCTGCGCAGTTGCTTCCGGCCGCGATGGATGCGGGACATGACGGTACCCACGGGGGTCCCCATGAAGTCCGCGATCTCCTTGTAGCTGAATCCCTCGACGTCCGCCAGGTACACAGCCGTACGGCGGACCGGGGGGACCATGCGAAGAGCCGCCTTGAGGTCCGGGCTGGCCAAGTGGGACAGGACGGTGGATTCAGCGGAGTCGAACGCCAGGTCGCCGTATATGCCTGGTCGCGACAGTTGCTGTTCACCGGCGTCTGCTACGAGGTACTGGCGCGGCCGACGCTGTTCCTTGCGGTACCCGTTGATGTATTGGTTCACGAGTATTCTTCGTACCCATGCGCCGAAATTCGTTCCAGGACAGTATTGATCGAACGACGCATACGCTCGCGCATACGCTTCCTGCAAAAGGTCCTCTGCGTCCGCCGGGTTACGCGCTATGCTCCGAGCGGCGGCGAGCAGGTATCCCCGATGTTCCAGCGCGTCCTGCTCGAATCGAGCACGGCGTTCCGCGCAACTCTCGTTCGGCCCCCCAGGTGTGGGGCGTTGAGGGGGAAAAGTCGCCACTGATCCCCTCCTCTCTGCCTGGGACTGACACGTGCTGCGGCCAATGGGTACGGTCACCGGTAGTGGTCTGTTCCGGCTTTATTGGATTGGCGGCCCCCTTCGGTTCTGTTCTTACCGGCCAGGGCAGCTCTGCGTCGCCGAGGGAACGCGCAAGCAGCGGCATCCCGCCATGTCCGAGCACCCGACTCGGTTGGAGCACCGCTCGATGCTCGGGATGCTCGTCCAGTAGTGCAGGTGTGCCCCCCGCGCGGTAGGTGCAACAGAGCGACCGCACGGCGGGCTTGCCCCGGCCGGGCCGGCAGGACGCGCGGGGCGGGGTGCCGGCGATCGGGGCGCTCGTGGCGGGACAGCGCAGGCAACACGGGTGGTCTGCACGGCCACTGATCGCATGGACGACGCGCTGTCCGATGAGAGCGGACGTCGTCCGATCAAGTCCATCGTCGGGACAAGCGACGGCCTCCGGACGGTGGCCTTCACCGACCTGCTTCGCAAAAGCTACCTCTGGACGGACCACCAGCTCGACGCTGAGGAGAGCGCACCACTCAGCACGAGCTCACGTCCCAGGAGGTTACAGGGCAAACGTTGCCTGCTACGGCATTAGTCGTGCGTGTAGAGGGGTTTGCCGGCCAGGGCCAGGTGAGCCTCGCCGAGCGCCTCGCTCTGTGCCGGGTAGGCATGGAAGAGCTGGGCCACCTCGGCCGGCAGGGCCTCCCAGTTGTAGATCAGCTGGGCCTCGCCGACCTGCTCGCCCATGCGGTCGCCGACCATGTGGACGCCGACCACCGCACCGTCCTCGACCTGGACGAGCTTGATCTCACCCGCGGTCTTCAGGATCTTGCTCTTGCCGTTGCCCGCCAGGTTGTACTTGAGAGCGACGACCTTGTCCGCGCCGTAGATCTCCTTCGCCTTGGCCTCGGTGAGGCCGACGGAGGCGACCTCCGGGTGGCAGTACGTCACCCGCGGCACACCGTCGTAGTCGATCGGGACGGTCCGCAGACCGGCCAGGCGCTCCGCCACCAGGATGCCCTCGGCGAAACCGACGTGCGCGAGCTGGAGCGTCGGCACGAGATCACCGACGGCGGAGATGGTCGGGACGTTGGTCCGCATGTACTCGTCGACGAGGACGTAGCCGCGGTCCATGGCGACCCCGGCCTCCTCGTAGCCCAGGCCCTGGGAGACCGGGCCGCGGCCGACGGCGACGAGCAGCACCTCGGCCTCGAACACCTTGCCGTCCGCGAGGGTGACCTTGACACCGTCCTGGGTGTACTCGGCCTTCTCGAAGAAGGTGCCCAGGTTGAACTTGATGCCGCGCTTGCGGAACGCGTCCTCCAGCAGCTTCGAGCTGTCCTCGTCCTCCGCCGGGACCAGGTGCTTCAGGCCCTCGATGACCGTGACGTCGGAGCCGAAGGACTTCCAGGCGGAGGCGAACTCGACACCGATGACGCCGCCGCCCAGGATGATCGCGGACTTCGGCACGCGGTCCAGGACCAGGGCGTGGTCGGAGGAGATGATGCGGTCGCCGTCGATCTGGAGGCCCGGCAGGGACTTCGGCACGGAACCGGTCGCCAGGAGGACGTGGCGGCCCTGGATCCGCTGACCGTTGACGTCCACGGAGGTCGGGGAGGACAGCCGGCCCTCACCCTCGATGTAGGTGATATCCCGTGCCTTGACCAGGCCCGTCAGACCCTTACACAAGCTGTCGACCGTCTTGTCCTTGTAACGCTGCACCGCGGGCATATCGATACCCTCAAACGTGGCCCTCACACCGAAGAGCTGTGCGTCGCGGGACCGGTCGGCGACCTCGCCCGCGTGCAGCAGGGCCTTGGTAGGGATGCACCCATTGTGGAGGCAGGTGCCCCCTAGCTTGTATTTCTCGACCATCGCCGTGCGCAGGCCGAGCTGGGCACCGCGCAAAACAGCAGCGTAGCCGGCGCTGCCGCCGCCGAGGACTACAAGGTCGAAGCCTTCGGTGGCTTCCGTCATGTGGGGTCCTCCCTTTCGAGTTGTCGATTGCGTGTAGACGGCCGTCCTGCGGGGTGTCACGGCCCCGGGTGGCGGGGTTGATCAGTGCCCGATTCAGGCGAATCGGATGAGCTGCTTCTGTATCGCTTGGTACGTCGACACGGCCGGTGGGGTGCCACCGGCGCGGATGGTCGCGACGACTCGGACGGCGGTGTCGATAGCGACACGGTGGAGCGGGGACTGCGTCCTCACCCACCGCACCCGAGTCCGGCCAGCTCGTCCAGGGTGAGCAGGGGGTGGATCAGGAGAGAAACCCGCACGATCCCGTCTCCGTCTCATTTCCATCCGCAGCGATGGGACACCCTCGCACCGCTTGGGTCCAGGAAAGACTGACCGGATCGATTCCGCGTCTACCCTCCGTCGCGGACCCCTGCGCCGCTCTCGCAGCATCGAGCGGCAGAGGGGCGATAGGAACGTGGCGGCCCGCCGGGCCCGAAGCATCTACGCCGCGGCGGGCTGCGGAACGCTTCCAGGTCGCTGTGGGCACCGCCAAGCGGTGGGCCGACCGCTACCGGCAGCACGGCAAGTCGGGCAGTCGACGACCAATCCCGCCCCGCCTACAGCGAGATCCTCACCGACGAGAAGCGGGAGACCGCCGTCGCCTTCCGGGGACGGGCGCAGGCGTTCTTTGCTTCCTGCGGGGTCACCGTCGAGCGTGTGCTGACCGACAACGGCTCCTGCTACAAGTCCCGTCTGGAGCGCGATGCCCTGGCCTGGGCCGGCGTCACGCACAAGCGCACGCGCGCCTACCGGCCGCAGACCGACGGCAAGGTCGAGCGGTTCAACCGCACCCTGCTCGACGAGTGGGCCTACAGCCGCGCCTACCGATCGGAGCAGGAACGACGCGACGCCTTCCCCGGCTGGCGGCACACCTGAATCACCACCACGGACACACCGCGCTCGAGGGCCAACCACCCGCCAGCCGCGTCCTGATCTCACGGGTCAATACACCTGGGTCGCCGTCGATCGTGGATCGTGGCTCCACCTCGTCGATTCGCAATAGACGCCCTGTCCATACCGACATGGTTGTCTTCCTCTCGGCAGTCGTGGAGACGCGTGTCGCCACACCTCACGGAGGGCAGTCAACAAGCCTGCTGCATGGTGCCATCTGTGTGCAGTTGGCTCTCGCGGAGCTGGGAAAGCGGGCGTTGAGGCGTCGGCCGGGCCCGTGGGTGCGCCACAACGTTGCAGGCTGGCCTCTCGCCTCTGCCGCCTGACCCACCCCGGCCGCCGGGCGGGCCGTGTTTCCCCCCACGGTCCGCCCGGCACCCCATCCCTACGCAAACAAGGGAAGGAAGAACAACGACGATGGGACAGCTCAGCGGCACGACGGCACTGATCATCGACGGCTCCACCGGCATCGGGACGACTGCCGCGAAGCGGATTCCGCAATGACGTCTTCCATCGAGGAAATCATCACCAGGTTCCGCGCCAACGGGGGCGAGGTGGGCGGCCCGTTCGCAGGCAAGCACATTCTCTTGCTGCACACGGTGGGGCGCCGATCAGGCCAGCCGCTGGTCAACCCGTTGCTCTACCTGACCGAAGGAGAGGCCCTCGTGGTCGCAGGGGTCAACGGCGGGGCCGAGCACGACCCCCAATGGGTGGCCGACCTCGTAGCGGCTGGCCGGGCGACGGTGGAACTCCCCGACCGCCAGGTCGTCGTGCGCCCCTATGTGCTGCGCGGGGGCGACGAGTACGACCGGCTCTACGTGCGCCTGCTCGAGTACTGGTCCGACCTGCGCGCCTACTCGGCCAGAGCCCCGCGCACGATCCCGATCATCAAGCTGGAGCGGCTCGCACCTGCGGGCTGTAGGGTCGCCTGACCCCACCGATCCCGGCCCCCAGCCGCTGCCAGTGCGTCACCCGCACCGGCAGCGGCCCCATGCGACGCCCCCGCAGGACATCAGCCCGGGCGACACGCACGCCCACGGTCGAGTTCATGGGCGACGGGCTCGACCGCCTCGCCGTCCAACCCTCACCAGCTCCCGAGCCGGCCTGGAACAGGTCGCCTCCGTTATCGACTACCTCGCCTCCGACGACGCGAGGTGACGCCGTACCTACGAAGAGATCAGTCCGCGTGCCCAGCCACTCGGGGGCGCGTCAGGGAAGGATCCGCACGAGTGCGGAGAGCGCCTGAGGCCACGCAGCATCGGAGGGCACACCCGCTGCTCGGTCCCGGGCGGCAAACCGAGCACGGTGTGCAGGCCAGCCGCTGTCCCGATCACGCGCACCTTTGGGGCATGCTGGGCCAGGGCTGTGACGAGAGCGTCTCGTCGCTCGCGGTAGCGCCGACGGGCAGCACGTATGTGACGGGCGTAGGCGCCGGAGGTGATGAATTCCGCCATCGTCAGTTGCGGCCCCACGTACACGCCCCGGGCTCGCGCGAGATGGTCCGCGAGTGCGGCCCGCAGTTCCGGCCGACCGCGGGGGTCGCCGTAGCCGCGCGTCGTCGGGGGCCGCGGACAGGGCGCGGCGTGTGGCATTCAGCCAGGCTGCACGAGGAAAAGCGGCGAGGTCGGGGCCACCTGGGATCAGGTCGTGTCAAGGGTGGCCGGCAGGAGCGGTGGGCGGGCGCGCCAAGATCGGCCGAGTGACCATCCTGTCTGCCACGAGTGTGCCCGAGCCTCTGCGGGCGGTGAGCCATCCTTCGGCGACGAGGTCGGCACAGGCGTCGGCCACGGTGTTGCGGGCAAGGCCGAGGTCGGTGGCGAGCCCACGGGAGGATGGCAGCCGTGTCTCCCCGGGCCAGGTGGCCGGTGCGGACAGCTTCGCGCACGGCTTCGGCCAGCGCGCGGCGCACACCTCGGCCAGCGCGGATCACATCGGGGGCGAGACCCGAAGCAGCCCAGAATTCCGACATAGGCGTGAACAGTACTGGCGAACCGCCGCGGGCGTAACCGAGCCGACATCCCGTTGAGCGAGGACGGCCGGCGGCCGGTGACCGGGGGCATGGGTGCGCCAAC
>NZ_JAVACL010000091.1:0-10729 GCF_032658145.1 Streptomyces sp. MK7 | reverse complement strand
AAGGTCACAACCACAATCTGAGATCTCTACCGAACCCGGGGCGGTTCACTGAGCCCGCAACGACGCGCCGACCTCGACCAACTCGGCATGCGCTGGTAGCGGCTGGGGTCACTGGGTGGGGCCGGGGGCGGGACGTGACCGGAGGTTGCGCGGGTTCCTGGCGCGCGTGGTCCTTCCCGCCCCCGACTGCGGCGCGCCTACCCCGGATGCCGTTGGGGACGCGTTCGTCCGGTGTGTTTCCTCGCAGGCTCCTGGATGTGCCTGTGGGCCCAGCCGTGTGCACGGCCGGGCCCACAGGGTGGGTGTGGTGTCAGGTCACCATCGGTACCAGCGGCCGCGGCCGCCGCCGCCGGCGTTCGTGGACCGCACCAAAAATCCGAGCAGCCAGATCACCAGCACGACGAGGGCCACCCACCAGAGAATCTTGAGGGCGAAACCGGCGCCGAAAAGGATGAGCGCGAGAAGCAGTACCAGCAAAAGGGGAACCATGGATATCAACCTCCTGGCCCGCCGTGTGCCCTCCATCCTAGTGTTTATTCCTCGTATGTCCCTTTGTTTACGAGGGGTCGACCGGGGCACGAGCCGGTTACCGCAACGACGTTGACGAGGCTGTCTTTTATGAGTGCCCGTGAGAAGGCGAAGACGAAGAGCGAGCAGGCCAAGGGCAAGGCCAAGGAGGTTGCCGGAATGTTGCTGATCCCCAATGACCAGTCCTACGACCGACGCACCTGTGAAGTGGACATCAAGGACGGTGGCGGGATGCATCCTCCGGAACCACCCAGCAGGGGGGAACAGCTGTAGGGAGGTCAAGGCGGTTGAGCGCGAGGCACGGGTCTGCCGGCGCCCCGGTGTTTGCGCTGTTTGGTGGTCTGGTTGTGTGCCCATCGCCCCGGTGCGACCTTGCTGCGGCCGCTCCGGGTTCTCAGGATCGGCCACCGCATCGGTTTCTTGATCGCTCGGGGCAGTCCCGGCCGGACCGGGACAGCAGCAGACGGGACCGCGCTTCCTGGATGGCCTCCTTCCAGGCGTTGGTCAGCGTGCGCCTGGAGGTGCCGTGCTGGGACGGTACGCTGCGCCGGGCGATCCGGACGCACCGGAGGTAGGAGAGCCGGTCGGCATCCAGGACCGGGCCACTTGCTGCGGCATCGTACGCGAACCGGCGAACGGCCTGGTGAACCCCGAGCAGGGCCCACAGCTCCTGCCGCACGGCTTCAGGGGTGCGCGATCGGAGCGGTCCGCCGGGACCGAGGTGGTTCTTGATCTCGTCGAAGGCCAGCTCGATCTCCCAGCGCTGCCGGTAGAGGGCGATCAGCTCGTCCGCCGGGTACTGCTCGGTGTCCAGCAGGGACGTGCCCAGGTGCACGACCTTGTCGTTCTTGGTGAAGGTGATGACGCGGTAGGTCGTCTCCTTCGACAGGACCCGGCCTTCGCGGACTGCCCGGAGACGGACATCCTTGCCGGGGCGCATCAGGGACAGCCGGGAACCGTCAGGCAACTCCGCCTGAGTGGTGCCGAGGTGGTTGGACTGGAGCCTGGCCAGCAGATGGGCGCCAGACGTGGTTATGCGTGGACGAATTCGACCGACCAGAACCCGCGGTCGGCGATGACGAGATCCCCGGGGCCTGTCGAGCTGGCCAGCGGGTAGGCCAGGCGCCGTTTTCTGGCCAAGTCCTGAAAGTTGGCCTCGCCCCTCCTGGTGCCCCGGGCGGCCAGAGGTTGACCGCCGCAGCAGACGGGGCGTCACACGACCTGGTGGCCGGCCGCGTCTCCGTCCGGATCGTCGGCCAGCTCGATCGCCGCGGTGATGCGCTTGCCCACCGGCTCCCGGTGCACCTCGAAGTCCTGGCAGACGGCCGTGACGATCTCCAGGCCGTGCTGCCCCACGCGCTGCGGATCCGCTGCAAGGATCACTGGCGCCTTCGGCTCTGTGTCCCACACGCTCACCTCGACGACACCCCCCTCGAGCTCGAGTGACAGCAGCCACGGGCCGGGGGCGTGCTTGCGGGCGTTGGTCACCAGCTCGCTCACCACGAGTTGCACCATGTCCCCCGCCCGCGCGCCGATCTGCAGCCCGTGATCGGCCTGCAGATCGGCGAGGAACGACCGGGTCAGATCACGAGCCTCAGCGATTTCCTCACCACCGGGGAACGCGGCCGACATAGCTATCGGCCCGGCGGCCGGCCCCCGGCCCGGAACCTCACCTTCAGCAGCCTGCTCCATAAGCCGCCTCGCTCTTGCACACTCCCGCCTGACCTCAAGCGCGTACCCACGGATCTCCACTCCAGGCCCGGGCGCACCGGCGACCTGCATGCTGCAGCCTGCAGTCGGTGGACGAGCTGGCGACTCCCGTATCCGGCAGTCCGGGGAATCGTTGAGCAGACCATCGCGTGCATGAACATCCGTCCCCTCACGGATACGCGAACCTCGTGAGGGCCCGGGGAGCCTGCCCTACCTCGGGCCCTCACCCCTGTCCCGTCACAGCCACCGACCGGCAATGAACGGGGCTGCGGTCGGGGCCGACGCCGCCGGTCGGCGAGCGTGCTCTGGTCGGGGTCCGTGCCCAGATGCCGGCGGGCCCGAGGACAGGTCCGAAGCCCCGCCGGCTGCGGGCGGAGGCCAGAAGCGGGGAGCCCGGAACAGGTGAGGACGGAGGCGGCCGTCGTACTGAGTCCGGATCTTGGGATGCTCGGTAGCTGCGGCTGGTTCCAGGATGCGATCCGGGGGGCATGCGCCGTGTATGGGATAGGGCGGCATCTGCAGGCAGTACGGACAGGCAGGTCCGAGGAAGGCCTTGCAACGCGTCGCTGGGGGTCTTGTGCCGTCCAAAGACCTGTAGAGGGATGGTCATGCGAACGACCATCATCCGTACCGAGCAGCTCGCCTCGCTGTCAGCTACGACAAGGTAAACGGCTGGACCGTTGTCGAGATCGACGGCGAGGTCGACCTTCGCACCCACTCCGGGATCCGCCAAGCAGTGATCAAGCTGCTCGGTGAGGGACACCGCGCTTTCGTCCTGGACCTGTGCGCCGTGCCCTTCCTCGACTCCATCGGCCTGGGCACGATCGTAGCGATCACCAAACTCATCCGGGACCGCGAAGGATCCCTGCGGATCACCTGCCCCTCCCTCCGAATGCTCAAGGTGTTCCAGTACGGCGGCCTCAGCGACGCCTACGCCTTCTACGACTCACCCCAGGAAGCAACCCTCCAGGCACCCTCCCCCGACGGCCTGGCCTCCTGGCCCGGCCCTCAGAGCTGACAAGGCATCGCCGGCCACGTGCCGGCGCCCCGGATGCGCTCCCACCACAGCCTGGACCACGCCGGCCCAGTCCTCGACCACAGGACCTACCACGGCAGGCCACAGCGTTGCGCAGTCCGACCGGCCGGAAATGCGCAGCCTGTTCTCGGCGACGGCCGAACCCTGACCCTCTGACGACGCTTGGGTTCTGCCGCTCGATCGGTGTCCCCACCCCTGGCGCCGACTCGTCGACACCCTCGGGGGCAGACGATTACTGAGCGTATTCACTCGGGTGGGTGACGTGAAGGGGCGGTGGCGTGGATGCGCGGGTGGCATGAGGAAGGGCGTTCGCACCCAGAAGGGTGTGCCCCGGAAGGAGGACATCGTGTTCCGCCATTCGACACGTACGTTCGCAGTGGGTCTGTGCGCGCTGGCCGCGGCCGCGCCGGCGGCACCGGCCCTGGCTGGGGAAGCGCCGTCCCCGGCGCCACACACCGCTGCCCCGGCTCTCCAGGCGCAGACGCTCGCCGACCTGGCCACCGCGATGAAGGGCGAGGCGTACGCCTACGCCGCCTACAGCCTCTTCGCCGCCGAGGCCGACCGCCAAGGCCTGCCGGCCGTCGGCAAGCTCTTCCGCAGCACGGCGCAGACCGAGCTGAACGAGCACCTGCGCGAGGCAGCCGCCCTGGCCGGAACCGTCGGATCGAACGCGGCCAACCTGCGCCAGGCCATCAACGGCGAGACCTACGAGCACCAGGTCATGTACCGCCGCTTCGCCGAACAGGCCCGCTCGGACGGGGACCTCGAGGCCGCGAAACTCTTCAGCGAGATCGCCGCGGACGAGGGCCGCCACCGCGACGCCTTCCGCGCAGCCCTCACGGTCGTCACCACCGGCCGCGGCACCATCCCCGCGCCGTCGAAAGCAGACGTGGTGCCGGTGCCCGCCGGACAGCCGAAGGTCAAGGCCGCCCGCACCAAGACCAACCTGGACACCGCCCTGCACGGCGAGGCCCTCGCCCACGCCAAGTACATGCTCTACGCCGCCCACGCGCGGCAGACCGGCAACTCCGCGCTGGCCCGCCTGTTCGAGGGCACCGCCAACATCGAACTGCAGGAGCACCTCGGCGGCGAGGCGGTCCTGGCCGGCCTGGTCCGCACGACGAAGACCAACCTGCGCACAGCCATCACCGGTGAGCACAACGAAGCGACCACCGTGTACCCGGGGTTCGCCAAGCGGGCCACCGCCGTCGGTGACAGCGCCGCCGCCCGCTACTTCCGCGACACCGCCGCGGACGAGGCCAAGCACGCCGCCGCCTTCCAGAAGGCGCTCGACCAGCTGCGCTGAGCGCTGTGGCCGCACCCGGAGACCGGCCCACGCATCACGCGAGGCAGTCCGGCCAGCCGACACCTCACACAGGCCGGCCGGACTGCCTCCGGCACCGCCGCCGCCGCGTCACCGCCCGGCGCCGGACCGGCTTGTTGAAAAGCGGCCCTGCCAGGCCGCCTTCGCACCCGAGTCACCGATCCGGTACACCTGGATGGCCGCGCCGACGGCCACGACCAAGGCGATCACCAGCGCCACCACGCGCACCACAAGCGAAGAAGCCAGCCGGGCCACGGCGGACGCCCTGCCCTCGGCGGGGCTGCCGGCCTCCCCACGGCGGTTTCGTTCCCAGCGAGGGCCGGCGCGGCCGAGCAACCAGACGGCGACCGTCAGCACGAACAGGGCGATCGCCCACGGGGTGAGAGAGGACCCCATCTCGGCGTGCTCTTCCACCAGCGCACTCTCCCGCACCCGGTCCTCCAGCCACTCACCGGATTCGGTGGTCAGCACCACCAGGACAAGAGTGACCAGGCCCATTACCGGCAGCACCCAGCTGAGCCTGCGTGCCGCCGAAGACCACAGCACACAGACCACGAGCGCCAACGCCGTCAGCGGAATCAGCACCACTGCGCCGTGGACGAAGAGGGGATGGCCGGGAAGGCCGTTGATCAGCCCAACATCCATGGATCTTCTCCCACAGGCACACAAGGGCATGCAATCAATAACCGATTATTTCAGGAATTGTGCGGCAGATCCGTCCGGTGCAGGAGGAGTGCGCGCGTATGGAGCAGCCCTCGAGGTGCAGCATGCCCATCGCATCTGCCAAGCCCCGGGCCCCGGGCCCCGGGCCCCGGATGGACTACAGCACGCCGAGCAGGGCGTTGTCCTCCCACTGGCCGACGACTTCGAGGTAGCCGGCGAGCACCTTCGAGTGCGGTGCCCAGCCGCCCTGCTTGGCGATGACGATCTGATCGTGGCCCTTCATGCGGGAGGACGTGGCGAGGCCGCGGCAGGGGCTGCGGCCGGTGAAGCGGATCTCGATTCCGGCGCGTTCGCCGGCGCGGGTGACGATGTCGCCGATCGCCGCGGGCTGCAGGGCCGCCCTTAAGGACGGTGTGCCACGGGTTGTCCAGTCGGCGCCAGGCGTAGCCGTCCGGGTCGGTGAGGCCAGCCACCTCCTTCCACGCCTACCAGGCTCTCACCGGGCAGATCGATGGCCGGGACCCGCACGGGACCGGTACGACGCGGGGGCGGACCTTGGACACGCGCAGGTCGGCCTGGATGCCGCCGGGGTTCCCGGCGTAGTCACGCACCCGGTTGAAGGCGAGTTCGCGCCGGCGGCCCGCGACGGCGAAGTGCATGAGCACCAGGGCACGGTCGCGGAATGCCGGTGAGGTTGTCCGGGCAGGCGGCGCTGATCTTCACCAGGTGCTCGACGAGCAGCAGGGCCTGGCCCCGGCCGCGAGTCTCCCCGTTCTCCTCCACCTCCTTCACCAGCTACTTGAGCCGGTTGCGGGCGACGCCGTCCTCCAGCCGCACCCCGTGCTCGACGCGGGCGGACACCACGGTGCCGGAGATCCGCCGGTCGATGGTCGACGGCGCGGTGCACGACCCCTTCCCCCCCAGGGTGCGAGTCTCGGTTTCAGGTCAACGAGTGACGTCATTGGCGTCACGGTGTGTACAGCTGCCGAGACCTCGTCGAAGTCGTCCTTGTAGGTCAGACGGCTGTTCAGTGGTGCATGTCGCAGCTGACCCGTCTCGCTGAAGGTGAGCCACCTCGGGGCCGTGACCAGCGGTGGTTCAGATTGAGCGAGACGGAGGCGCGGCTGGCGTCCCGCTCAATCTGAGTTCTGGACGCCAGGACTTGCCTCGCGTTCGGCGGCGAACTCGTCGAGAAGCTGGAACAGGACCTTGATCGCGTGCTTCTCGTCCTCGGGCGGCAGGTCGGTGATGTTGTTCCAGCCCTCTGGGAGCGCGATGTGCAGAACCTGTCCTGGCCAGGCATGGTTGCAGTTGCGGCCGCGGCGGGTGACGAGCCACTCGTGCCAGCCCGTGAGCCCCTGTCCGCCGTGACGTATCGCGTGCTGGTCGTAGCCGGTGAGGAAAGCGGTCAGCTGGTGGAACGACGAGGCTGTGCCGACGAACATGCCGGGACGCTGCCCGACGCAGGCGAAGTACTCGCGCTCGCTCATTTCTCTGATCTGTCTCATCGGTATCCCCCGCGGGGCTGGTGCGGTCCGCTCTGTGCACTGTGCGGATGCCGACGGTCGTTCCAGAGTCGTCTGAGGGCTTCGAGGATGGCGTCCCGCCGAGTGCAACACCGTTGCTTTTGGACTGCGCGCGCCCTGTCAAGGGGGCAGGACCCCTGGTAGTCCCTTTGGTCTCGAAGCCGAGGGACGAGCGATCCGGGGGTCCCGTTGTCTGTGAACTCTGTCAGTGTCCGGTCCGGTGCGCCATCGTCGGACGTGTACGCGCCTGGTCAGTTGGGCGAGTTGACGCAGGTCCCTACTGAACCGCCTGGACGCCTCCATGGTGCTGTTGGCGGACGCCTACTACGACGCGTTCGGGTTTCCTGCGCGCCGTCGCCGCCGGCGCCTGAAAGCCCGCTACCGCAAGACCGTGAGCAAGTACAGCTTCAAGCGAGGCGATCACCCCCGCACCGTCCAGGCGTACACGTTGGAGGTGCAGATCATCCAGGACGGCGCCGCCATCGGCGCGCGGAGCCTCGACTGTGGGTGCGCTAACCACGGGTCGCGCTGAATGCCCCGAGTGCGGCAAGGGTGAAGCCGTCCCGCAACTCTCCCACACGAACCGCGTTCGCGATTTCCTCTGGACTCCACCAACGTGCCGCGGCGATCTCGCCGTCGCCGGCCGCGCCGCGGCGCAACGGGACGTCACCCGGAACCGAGACCTCGACGACGGCGACCTCGCTCTCCAACATGCCGGAGTCGACGTCCAGATACGCCACCGCGGTCGCTGCGGAGCCGACCAGTCCCGCCTCCTCGGCCAGTTCGCGCAGCGCGTCCGAGACAGGGTCGGTCTCGCCGAAACCACGCGGAAGTTCCCAGGCCCACCGGCCGATCGCCGGCCGCCACTGGCGGACCAGCAGAATGTCGTCACCTCGTCGAGCCAGTACCACGACTCCTGTACGGCCACCGCCGACGCGAACGCGGTGCCGGACGGTCTCGGCACCGGAGGGCAGGCGGTAGGTGTCGAGGTAGACCTCGCACCATCGCCCGCCGTCGGCATCGGTGTAGGCCTTACGGGTGTGCGTGCGCGGCGCCTCGCCGTCCATCAGACCGTCCTTCCCAGCACCCCGGGCAGCTCTATCACGTCGTACCGCCCCCGGAAACCGGTCAGGCGGGTCACCCCGGCCGCAACAGCCGCGACGACCACCGGCGCGAGCGCTCCGCCCGCGCCTGCGGCGAACGCTCCTTGCGTCCCCTCGCCGAGCAGGCTGGTCGCCAGGCTCATCCCACCTCCGGCGACCATCTGGGCGGTAACCCCGCGCGCGTTGTGTACGAAACGCTGGAGCCGGGTCACCGACATGTCGTCCACGCCACCTGCCGGCGGCTCTTTCGTACGCTCCGCGAGCAGGTCCCCCACCTCCTGCAGCGCAGCGAGGTCCCGCTGGTGCCACCAGCGGGTGAGGGCGTCGGCTGCGTCATCCGTGTAGCGCCGCCATTGCGCAGCGCTCATCAGGCCGAGTCTCAGTTCGAACCTGGTCGGATAGGTCACGACCGGTGTCTGCTCCACGGGCGTCGCCGCCTCGCGGCGACGCACACCGCGCCGCGGTGAGGCCAGCCCGAGCAAGCAGCCTTCGGCCGCCGCGATCGCTCGGTAGTACGTCTCGTCGAAGGACTCGCGCAGCGTCTGTGCATCCGCCTGCGCCGCCTGGTCGCCAGAGCGCAGAAGGGGGTCGAGTCTCTCGTACAGGCGGCTACGGTTGGGCAGACCCTTCACGTCGAGTTCCCCGCTGGTCCAAGCGGCGAGCACCGACCGGCCCTCGTCACTGGCCAGATCCTCCGGGCGCGGCGGGGGACCCAGCACGTACGCGGTCGCGTAGTCGGCCGGCATCAGGGAGCTGACCTCCAGCACGCCGCGTTCAGCGGCCTCCAGCCAGTCACTCCACCGCGCGACCGTGCGCCGCCGCAGCGGAGTGTCGAGGACACCGGTCGCCGCCAGCAACTGGTCCGCCAACCCGGCCGGCCCCTCCGCCGCGAGGGCCGCGGCCGCACCCTCGGCGTCCGCGCGGACGGCCAACTCCCGTTGGAGCCGCACGCACTGTTCGTCGGGGATGGGGAGGGAAGAGAAGAGGAAACCGGTCGAGAGCAGGGCGATCAGCTGTCCGGCCAGATCCGCGTTCCGTGAGTTCACCCGGATCGGGAGTACCGCACCACCGCCGATCGCCCGGATCGCCAGCTCGTCGAGGAGTGCGGCGGGCCGGAGCACAGCGAAGGCCGCACCGTCGAGCAGTTGGGGATAGGTCAGGAACAGAGAGCCGCCCTGGATGACTTCCCAGCGCAGCCGCCCCAGCAGTTCCGCCCGCCCGAACTCGGTCAGCCGCTCCGTCGGGGCGGTGCCCCCGGGCGCTTGGGCACTCAGCCTGGTCCGCTGCCGTACGCTGTCCCACTCCGTGCTGAGGACCGCGGTCATGTACCAGCCCCTTCTGTGACGTCCAACGGGAGCCAGTTCAGCATGTGCCGATGGGCAGAACAAAGGAACTGTGTTGTCCGGCAGGCAGCCGACTGGCGAAACCCCCGACGCACAGCCGTTCGTACTCGGCAGCGTTGGGGGCCGGCACAGCCTGCTCGATGGCCGGATCCCATCCCCGAAAGACGAGTACACGTTGCAGGGCGCCCACGATCATGTCGATCATCGTACGAACAGATGCTGCCCGGTCGAGACCGCTTCCAGCAGACGGTAGAACGCCGCCCGGGACGGCATCCGGACCATTCCGGGACCGTGCTCGGCGACCAGGAGCCGTTCGACGCGGCGCCGCAGCACCTGCGCGGAGACGGTCGGCTCGTCCGTGCGGCTGCCCGCGACCTTCGCGATCGCCTCGACCACCCGGGGATCGGCCCGGCTCGTGCCGGTGGCAGGCTTGCGTAGCCTGCCGTCGATCAGGCCCGCCACCCCCTCGTTCTCCAAACGGGACCGCATCCGGCGCAGCGTGCTCAGCCCCACCTCCTCACCGCGCTCCCGCAGTTCGGCCACCTTGGTCAGCTCCCGCTGCCGCAGCGAGTGCACCGTCGGGTCGTACTCGGCCCGCACCGGGCTGCCGGGCTGCCTGCATCGCCGTCCGGGCGGCCGGTGAGCAGCTCGGTCAGATGCCGCCTCCACCACTCAGCCCGTCGTGCCGCTTCCTCCGGCAGCCCCTCGAACACCCGGGCCTCCGGCAGCGGCGGGCGGTTCAGCGCGGTGCTGAGCACGGTGAAACCCTCCGACGCCAGCAGGTGTCCCAGCAGCACGACGCTGGCGGCCTGGGTGTCATCGAACAGCCGCACCGACGTGCCGTGCAGGGCGGCAACCGTGTGCTCCCGCCCGTCGTAGCGGACCCTGTCACCCAGCGACAGCAGCCTCGGACGCGCCGGCATCCTCTTCCGCCTCCTCCGCGATCACAGGCACCGGGCTCACCTGCGTGGCCGCCGACAGCAGACCAGCCTCGAGATCCACCGCCAGCTCCCGGCACCAGAGCAGATGGAAGAGCACCGGCAGCACGGCGATCGGATCACCCACCGCACTGACCCCCGCCAACAGACCCCGGGGCCGGGTGAACGCCGCCCGAAGCTCCGCCGCCATGGGCTCCCGCCGCACCCGTGGATGCCGGTAGCCCGACAACCAGCGCAGATTCGCCGCCAGCACCGGATCGAGCACACCCACCCGCTCGAAACCCCAGCCCACCCGTGCCCAGGCCGCTGCCGTGACCTCGAACTTCACCGCGTCCTCGGGCTCGATCCGGTCGTTGGGACGCACGTCCAGCACCACACCGGTGCCGTCCCGACGGCGCACGAAGTAGTCCGGGGTATGGCTGATCCGCCAGGCCCCGCCACCGGACCGCCACGAGAACCGGAACGGCTGCGACGCCATCGCCACCACCCCCGGATCACAGTCCAGCCGCAGCAGCTGACCGAGTTCCGCCCACGACTCTTGACGTGCTCCCTGGCCTA
>NZ_JAVACL010000090.1:0-11447 GCF_032658145.1 Streptomyces sp. MK7 | reverse complement strand
CTCGCGCAGATGCGGCTGCGAGCGGGCGCGGTGGTCCTCCAGGGCGGTCCACTCCGGTCGCCGGGTGAGCTCGGGGGTGTCGGGCATGTCAGACGGTCTCCTTGATGCCGGCGCCCCGCAGGGCCACGGCGTACATGTCGTCGGCGTCGAGGCGGCGCAGCTCCTCGGCGATGAGTTCGGAGGTGGGGCGGACCTTGAGGGCGAGGGTGCGCGACGGCTGGCCCGGCAGGGACAGCGTGGCCAGCGGGCCCTCGGGCCGGTCGATGGTGATCTCGCCGTCCGCGGTGCCCAGGTGCACGGAGGTCACGAACGGGCCGGGGCTGCGCACCCGGTCGGCCTTGACCCCGAGCCGCGCCTCCAGCCAGCGGGCCAGCAGCTCCGCGCTCGGGTTGTCCGCCTCGGCCTCGACGGTCGCCGAGGTCACCGCCACGCGGGCCTGGTCCAGGGCGGCCGCGAGCATCGAGCGCCACAGGGTGAGCCGGGTCCAGGCGAGGTCGGTGTCGCCGGGGGAGTAGTGGTCCGCCCTGGTCTGCAGGACCTCCAGCGGGCGCTCGAAGGCGTACAGGTCGGTGATCCTGCGCTGGGCCAGCGCGCCCAGCGGGTCCTCGGCGAGGTGGTCCGGCGCGTCGACCGGCCACCAGACGACGACCGGCGCGTCCGGGAGCAGCAGGGGCAGGACCACCGAGTCGGCGTGGTCGGACACCTCGCCGTACAGCCGCAGGACCACCGTCTCGCCGGTGCCGGCCTCGGAGCCGACCCGGACCTCGGCGTCGAGCCGTGAGTGGGTGCGGTCGCGCAGGGTGCGGGCGTGCCGCTTGATGACGACCAGGGTCCGCATGGGGTGCTCGTGCGAGGCGTCCTCTGCGGCCTTGATCGAGTCGTAGGCGTTCTCCTCGTCCGTGACGATGACCATCGTCAGGACCATTCCCACGGCGGGTGTGCCGATGGCGCGGCGTCCCTGCACCAGCGCCTTGTTGATCTTGCTTGCGGTGGTCTCGGTCAGGTCGATCTTCATGGCCTGCGCCAGCTCCGTCCGTCTCGTGCGAGCATCTCGTCGGCCTCCCCCGGACCCCACGTCCCCGACCGGTACCGGGCGGGCGTGCCGTTCTCGTCCCAGTAGGCCTCGATCGGGTCGAGGATCTTCCAGGACTCTTCCACTTCCTGGTGGCGGGGGAACAGGTTGGCGTCACCCAGGAGCACGTCCAGGATGAGGCGCTCGTAGGCCTCCGGGCTGGACTCGGTGAAGGACTCGCCGTAGGCGAAGTCCATCGTGACGTCCCGGATCTCCATCGAGGTGCCCGGCACCTTGGAGCCGAAGCGGACCGTCATGCCCTCGTCGGGCTGGACGCGGATCACGATCGCGTTCTCGCCCAGTTCCTCGGTGGCCGTGGTGTCGAACGGGGAGTGCGGGGCCCGCTTGAACACCACCGCGATCTCGGTGACCCGGCGGCCCAGCCGCTTGCCGGTGCGCAGATAGAACGGGACGCCCGCCCAGCGGCGGTTGTCGATCCCCAGCTTGATCGCGGCGTAGGTGTCGGTCCTCGACTTCTTGTCGATGCCCTCTTCCTCGAGGTAGCCGGGGACCTTCGCACCTCCCTGCCAGCCCTCGGTGTACTGGCCCCGCACGGTGTGGGAGCCCAGGTCCTCGGGCAGCCGCACCGACTTCAGCACCTTCAGCTTCTCGGTCAGCAGCGCCTCGGCGTCGAACGCGATCGGTTCCTCCATCGCGGTGAGCGCCATCAGCTGGAGCAGGTGGTTCTGGATGACGTCCCGGGCGGCGCCGATCCCGTCGTAGTAGCCCGCGCGACCGCCGATGCCGATGTCCTCGGCCATGGTGATCTGCACATGGTCCACGTACGACCGGTTCCAGATCGGCTCGTACATCTGGTTGGCGAAGCGCAGCGCCAGGATGTTCTGGACGGTCTCCTTGCCCAGGTAGTGGTCGATGCGGAAGACCTGTTCCGGGTCGAACACGTCGTGCACGATCCGGTTCAGCTCCCGGGCACTGGCAAGATCGTGGCCGAACGGCTTTTCGATGACGGCGCGCCGCCACGACCCCTTCGGCCCGTCCGCCAGCCCGTGCTTCTTCAGCTGCTGCACGACCTTGGGGAAGAACTTCGGCGGTACGGAGAGGTAGAAGGCGAAGTTGCCGCCCGTGCCGCGGGAGCCGTCCAGCTCCTCGACGGCCGCCTTCAGCTGCTTGAACGCCGTGTCGTCGTCGAAGTCACCGGGGATGAACCGCATGCCCTCGGTCAGCTGGTGCCAGACCTCCTCGCGGAAGGGCGTGCGTGCGTGCTCCTTGACCGCCTCGTACACCACCTGGGCGAAGTCCTGGTTCTCCCAGTCCCGGCGGGCGAAGCCGACCAGCGAGAAGCCCGGCGGCAGCAGACCCCGGTTGGCCAGGTCGTACACGGCCGGCATCAGCTTCTTGCGGGACAGGTCGCCGGTGACGCCGAAGATCACGAGACCGGACGGGCCCGCGATCCGCGGCAGCCGGCGGTCCAGCGGATCACGCAGCGGATTCACCCAGTCGGCGGACGGCGCGACGGGGACACGTACATCGGACGGCGCGGCCTGGGAGGGCGCGGCGTCCGGCGGCGCCGCCCCGGGGGCCGGCGCCTTGGGCTCTGCGGCGGCGTCCGGGGCGCGGCCCACGGTCGCGTCCGGCGCCACCGGCTCGGCGGGCTTCTTGCTCATTCCGCGTCAACTCCCTTGCTGTCCAGCGACTTCGTGACCGCGTCCAGCAGGTCCTGCCAGGCCGCCTCGAACTTGGCGACGCCCTCGTCCTCGAGCTGCTGCACGACCTCGTCGTAGGAGATCCCCAGCCGTTCGACCGCCGCCAGGTCGGCGCGGGCCCGCGCATAGCCGCCGGTCACCCTGTCACCGGTGATCGCGCCGTGGTCGGCGGTGGCGTTCAGCGTGCCCTCCGGCATGGTGTTGACCGTGCCGGGCGCGACCAGTTCGTCCACATACAGGGTGTCCTTGTATGCCGGATCCTTCACCCCGGTCGACGCCCACAGGGGACGCTGCTTGTTCGCTGCGGCGCCCGCCAGCGCGGCGAAGCGCTCACCGGGTGCGGTCGAACCGTCCGCGGATCCGAACACCTGCTCGTACTCGGCGTAGGCCAGCCGGGCGTTCGCGAGGGCCGCCCGGCCCTTCAGCGCCAGGGCCTCGTCGCTGCCCAGCAGGGTCAGCCGCTTGTCGATCTCGCTGTCGACCCGGGAGACGAAGAAGGAGGCGACGGAGTGGATTCGCGACAGGTCCAGGTCCGCGGCGCGCGCCTTCTCCAGGCCGGCGAGGTAGGCGTCCATGACCTCGCGGTAGCGCTCCAGGGAGAAGATCAGCGTCACGTTGACACTGATACCCGCTCCGACCACCTCGGTGATCGCCGGCAGGCCCGCCCGGGTGGCCGGAATCTTGATCATCACGTTGGGCCGGTCCACCAGCCAGGCCAGCTGCCGGGCCTCGGCGACGGTCGCCGCCGTGTCGTGGGCCAGTCGCGGGTCGACCTCGATCGAGACCCGGCCGTCCCGTCCGCCGGTCGCCTCGTACACCGGCCGCAGCACGTCGGCGGCGGCGCGCACGTCCGCGGTGGTCATCATCCGTACGGCCTCGTCGACCGTGACGCCGCGCACCGCCAGGTCGGCGAGCTGCTCCTCGTAGCCCTCGCCGGAGCCGATGGCGGCCTGGAAGATCGACGGATTGGTGGTGACGCCCACGACGTGCCGGGTCTCGACGAGCCCGGCCAGGTTCCCCGACTCGATCCGCCGCCGCGACAGGTCGTCCAGCCAGATCGACACGCCCTCTTCGGACAGGCGCTCGAGCGCTCCGGCGGTCGCGGTTGCTTCGCTCACAGTGATCATCTTCCTTGTCGCGTTCGGATCAGGCGCGCGCGGCGGCCAGCGATGCGCGGGCCGCGGCGGCGACGTTCTCGGGGGTGAAGCCGTATGCGGCGAACAGGGTCGCCGCATCGGCGGAGGCACCGAAGTGTTCGAGGGAGACGACGCGTCCTGCGTCACCTACGTAGCGGTACCACGTCAGACCGATGCCGGCCTCCACGGCGACGCGCGCCCGCACCGACGGCGGCAGCACCTGCTCGCGGTACTCGCGCGGCTGCTCCTCGAACCACTCCACGGACGGCATCGACACCACCCGTGTGCCGGTCCCCTCCGCCTCCAGCAGCTCCCGCGCGGCCACGGCGAGCCGCACCTCGGACCCGGTGGCGACGATCACCACGTCCGGGCTCCCGGTGGATGCCTCGTGGAGGATGTATCCCCCCTTGGCCGCGTCCGGGTTCGGCGCGTACGTGGGCACGCCCTGGCGGGTGAGCACGAGCCCGTGCGGGGCCGGACGGGTGGCGTGCCGCTTGAGGATCTCGGTCCAGGCGATCGCGGTCTCGTTGGCGTCGGCCGGGCGGACGATGTTCAGGCCCGGGATCGCGCGCAGCGAGGCCAGGTGCTCGACCGGCTGGTGGGTGGGGCCGTCCTCGCCCAGGCCGACGGAGTCGTGCGTCCACACGTACGTCACCGGCAGCTGCATCAGCGCGGACAGGCGCACCGCGTTGCGCATGTAGTCGGAGAACACCAGGAAGGTGCCGCCGTAGATCCGGGTGTTGCCGTGCAGGGCGATGCCGTTCATCTCCGCGGCCATGGAGAACTCACGGATGCCGAAGTGGATCGTCCGGCCGTACGGGTCGGCCTCCGGCAGCGGGTTGCCCTTCGGCAGGAAGGAGGAGGTCTTGTCGATGGTGGTGTTGTTGGAGCCGGCCAGGTCCGCGGAGCCGCCCCACAGCTCGGGCAGGACCGCGCCGAGCGCTTGGAGCACCTTGCCGGAGGCCGCGCGGGTGGCCAGCGACTTGCCGGCCTCGAAGACCGGGACGGCGTCCTCCCAGCCCTCGGGCAGCTGCCCCGCCACGATCCGGTCGAAGAGCTCGGCCCGCTCGACCTGGCCGGCGCGCCACTGGCCGAGCCGCTTGTCCCAGGCCGCGTGCGCCTCGGCACCCCGGTCCAGGGCCCTGCGGGTGTGGGCGAGCACGTCCTCGTCCACCTGGAAGGACCGCTCGGGGTCGAAGCCGAGGACCCGCTTGGTGGCGGCGACCTCCTCCTCGCCGAGCGCCGAGCCGTGCGCGGCCTCGGTGTCCTGGGCGTTCGGGGCGGGCCAGGCGATGATGGTGCGCATCGCGATGATCGAGGGGCGGCCGGTCTCGGCCTTCGCCGCTGTCAGCGCCGCGTACAGGGCGTGCACGTCGATGTCGCCGTTCGCGTCCGGCTCGATGCGCTGGGTGTGCCAGCCGTACGCCTCGTAGCGCTTCAGCACGTCCTCGGAGAAGGCGGTGGCGGTGTCGCCCTCGATGGAGATGTGGTTGTCGTCGTAGAGGAAGACCAGGTTGCCGAGCCTTTGGTGGCCGGCCAGCGAGGAGGCCTCCGAGGAGACGCCCTCCTCCAGGTCGCCGTCGGAGACGATCGCCCAGACGGTGTGGTCGAACGGGGAGGTGCCCTCGGGGGCGTCCGGGTCGAACAGACCGCGCTCGTAGCGGGCGGCCATCGCCATGCCGACCGCCATGGCGACCCCCTGGCCGAGCGGACCGGTGGTGGTCTCGACGCCGGCCGTGTGCCCGTACTCGGGGTGACCGGGGGTCTTGGAGCCCCAGGTGCGGAAGGCCTTCAGATCGTCCAGCTCCAGCTCGTACCCGGCGAGGTAGAGCTGTGTGTACAGGGTGAGCGAGGTGTGGCCGGGGGAGAGGACGAAGCGGTCACGGCCCGTCCACTCGGGATCGGCCGGATCGTGGCGCATCACCTTCTGAAAGATCGTGTAGGCGGCCGGGGCCAGGCTCATCGCCGTGCCGGGGTGGCCGTTGCCCACCTTCTGCACGGCGTCGGCGGCCAACAGGCGGGCGGTGTCGACGGCACGCCGGTCGAGCTCCGTCCACTCGAAGCTGTCGGTTGTCTGCTCGCTCATCTTCAAGAAGTCCTCGAAAGAAGCAGGATTGGTAGCCGGACGCGTTCGAACTTAAAAGTATGACTTTTTCCATGGAAGGTCTGTTCGTGTCAGGCTGTGGTGAAAGTGGGACACGACCTGCCGGGCGAGGCCGCCCGGCGGGCGACGAAGGCGGTACGAGAAGGACATGGCGGACGCAACCACCCAGGACGGTCCGGTCGCCGGGCACGGCGACGGAGAGGGAATCAGGACCTTCCCCTTCCCCGTCGACCTCAGCCTGCTCGGAGTCGGGCTGCAGATAGGCCCCATGGGCACCGAGCACACCTGGCACGCCGAGGCTCCTCTCCACCGAGTCCACCGCATCGACTTCCACATGGTCATGCTGTTCAGCGACGGCCCCGTGCGGCACATGATCGACTTCGCCGAGTACGAGGCCGCGGCCGGCGACGTGCTGTGGATCCGTCCCGGACAGGTCCATCACTTCTCCCGTGCGGGCGAGTACCGCGGAACCGTCCTGACCATGCAGCCCGGCTTCCTGCCCCGCGCCACGGTCGAGGTCACCGGCCTGTACCGCTACGACCTGCCGCCCCTTCTCCGCCCCGACGAGGCCCAGCGCGCCGCCCTGACCGCCTCGCTCGCCCAGTTGCGCCGCGAGTACGAGGACACCGAGACCCTCCCGCTGAGCCTGCACACCGCGGTGCTGCGCCACTCGCTCACCGCGTTCCTGCTGCGCCTGGCCCATCTCGCGGCCAGCTCCGCCCAGGCGGCCCGGGACCAGGCGGACACCACCTTCACCCTGTTCCGCGAGGCGGTCGAGCAGGGTTTCACCACCAACCACAGCGTCAGCGCCTACGCCGACGCCCTCGGCTACTCCCGCCGCACCCTCGTCCGCGCGGTCCGTGCCGCCACCGGCGAGACCCCCAAGGGATTCATCGACAAACGTGTCGTCCTGGAGGCCAAGCGCCTGCTCGCCCACACCGACCTGCCGATCGGCCGGGTGGGCGCGGCCGTCGGCTTCGCCGACGCCGCCAACTTCTCGAAGTTCTTCCAGCTGCGCACGGGGCAGACACCGGTGGCCTTCCGGGCGGAGCTGCGCTGAACGCACAGCGCCGCGCGCGGGAACGGGGCCGGCCCGTACAGGGCGCGCAGAGGCGAGGGGCCCCACGCGTGCGCGTGAGGCCCCTGTGTGCCGGGGTGACGGTCAGTGGCCGAAGTCGAACCAGTTGACGTTCACGAAGTCCGCCGGCTGGCCGCTGGTGAAGGTGAGATAGACGTCGTGGGTGCCGGTCACCGCGGAGATGTTCGCCGGGACCGTCCGCCATGACTGCCAGCCACCGGTGTTGGCCACCGCGAAGCTGCCGACCGGGGTGCTGGTACGGCTGTCCAGACGCACCTCGACCAGCCCGCTGACCCCGCCCGCGGCGCCGCTCGCGACCCGGGCGTAGAACTGCTTCGCCGCCGTCGAGCCGAAGTCGACGCCCTTGTAGAGCGCCCAGTCGCCGTTCGCGATCGACCCGATGTCCTGGCCGCCGCCGCTGTCCGTGGTGGACTCGATGTTCACGCCGCTCTGGCCGTCGTAGGACTCGGCCTGTACGGGGCTGTAGGCGTCGCGGTTGCCGGAGGGCGGGGGAGTGGTGCCGCCCCCGCCGCCCGAGGACTGGAGCACCTGGACGTAGTCCACCACCATCGGGTGGCCGGGCTCGGTGCCGCCGTCCGGGCCGCCGCCGAACGCGCCGGGGAAGCCGCCGCCCATGGCCACGTTCAGGATGATGAAGTAGCCGTGGTCGGTGGCGTTCGCCCAGGTCGTCGCGTCGACCTGATTGGCCTTCACGGTGTGGAAGTTGACGCCGTCGAGGTAGAAGCGGATCTCCTCGGGGCTGGTCGACCGGTCCCACTCCATCGCGTAGGTGTGGAAGCCGGCCTGGCAGGTGGTGCCGGCGCAGGAGGTGGAACCGCCGATGCCGGACGTCTCGTTGCAGGGGCCGCCCGGGTTGGTGCCGCAGTGCATGGTCGCCCAGTCGGTGTTCAGGCCCTGGACGTTCTCCATGACGTCCAGCTCGCCGACGCCCGGCCAGTTCTGGTAGTTGCCGCGGAAGGGCGAACCCAGCATCCAGAAGGCGGGCCAGTAGCCCTTGGCGGCGGCACCGGTGACGTTCGGCATCTGGATCCGGGCCTGCACGCGCAGCTTGCCGCCGGCCGGCGGCTGGAAGTCGGTGCGGGTGGTCTCGATACGGCCCGAGGTCCAGTGGCCGGAGGCGTCCCGCCGCGGGGTGATGAGCAGGTTGCCGTTGCCGTCGAGCGAGACGTTGCTGGTGGAGGAGGTCATCGACTCGACCTCGCCGGTGCCCCAGTTGGCGGCGCCGCCCGGATACGAGGTGCCCGTGTCGTACAGCCAGTCGGCGGTGTTGACACCGGAGCCGGCGGAGCCGTTGAAGTCGTCGAGGAAGACCTGCGACCAGCCCGACGGTGGCGTGGGGGCGGAGGCGTTCGCGGGCAGTGTCGCGACGGTCGCCGCGGCCGCCGCCAGGCCCAGCGTGCCCAGGACCGCGACGAGCGCCCGCCGCACGGAGCGCCGTCTGCGATGGGCGCCGGCACGTATGCCGGCGGATGTGCCGGAGGGTTCACTCATGGGGGGTGCCTCTCGGTACGGAGTGGTGGGATCGGAGAGTTCTGAGAGCGCTCTCAAGCGGTGCGCGCCGCCAATGTGCTCCCGGGCACCCCAATCGTCAAGAGTTAAAGCAAGGAAAGTCCTTCACAGGCACGGGAGTTCAGCTGATGAAGGCGGAGATTTCCGGGTTGTTCCCGGGGCCCGGGGGGCGGCGCCCGGTACACCCGGGCGCCCCCGACGGAGCCTGTGCCCCCGTGCCCGGCCACGCGGAGGAAGCACGCGTGGCCGGGACGGTGAGAGCGGTCGCCTACTGCAGGCGGTACGCGTAGACGGTCGTCGCCACCTGGCACACGCCCGGTGAGACGACCTCGGCGCGCAGGGTGCCGCGTGCCGCGTCGTAGTCGACACCCTCGGCCTCGAACGTGCCGCTGCACACGCTGCGCTGCGGCAGCGCGAACAGGCTGGTGACACGGCCGGTGACGGGGCCGCCGTCCAGCCGGTGCGTCAGGTCCACCTGGAGCAGCGGCCGGTCCTCGGGGAAGAGTTCCTTCGAGCCGTCGTCCGAGGCGCACAGCAGCCGCGTGTCGTTGACGAAGTCGCAGCCCTGGATGTCGCGTACGGGCTTGTCGAGCGTGATCTGCGGGGCCTGCGGCAGCGCACCGCCCGTGCCCGGGGCGGCCGCGTTGAGCAGGGGGGCCGGAAAGACCTGGAGCCGGTTCTGATCGCCCCACTCGCCCGACACCAGCCACTGGCCGTCCGGCGAGACGGAGGCGAAGGAGTTGTTGAGCTTCTCGCCCGCGTCGAGCTTGTGGACGTACTCGTAGCGCTTTCCGGACGGGGTGGTCACCGCGAACATCTTGGACGTCGCCGTGTCCGGGCCCTGATAGGCGTCGAACACGTATCCCTGCGCGATGTCCGGGTCCCCGACGTGGTTCCAGCCCTTGATGCGCAGGTCCAGCGGGATCGAGCCGAGCCCGCGGTGCAGCAGCGAGCCGTCCGCGCGGCTGGCGAGCCCCTGCCCGCCGCTGAGCGAGTCGACGTACGCCGTGCCGGTCTCCTGCCAGACCGGCACGGCCGCCGACGCCGGCGACGTGGCCGCACCGAGTGTGACGGCCGCGGCTAAGGCGGCCGGGGCGAAGAGTTGACGTCTCATCAGGTACCTGCCGAATCGACAAAGGTGAGGATGGCGTTCGCATGGAACCATGGGGCGGGCCGTCCGTCACCGTTTTCGGGAGGCGTCACAGGTGAACAGTAGGGTTCCGGGAGGGGGCGAGGCGGCGGTGTCGGGAAGGGTGCGAGGGTGAGGCTGACGATTCTGGGCGGCGGCGGATTCAGGGTGCCGCTCGTGTACGGGGCACTGCTGGGCGACCGTGCCGAGGGCCGGGTCACCGAGGTCGTCCTGCACGACCTCGACGCCGGCCGGCTGAACGCGGTGAGCCGGGTGCTGGCCGAACAGGCCGCCGGGGTGCCGGACGCGCCCGGGGTCCGCGCCACGACCGACCTGGACGAGGCGCTGCGCGGCGCCGGCTTCGTGTTCTCCGCGATCCGCGTGGGCGGTCTGGAGGGCCGCGCCCACGACGAACGGGTGGCGCTCGCGCACGGCGTGCTCGGGCAGGAGACGGTCGGCGCCGGCGGCATCGCCTACGGCCTGCGCACGGTGCCCGTCGCCGTCGACATCGCCCGCCGGGTAGCCCGTCTCGCGCCCGAGGCCTGGCTCATCAACTTCACCAACCCGGCCGGACTGGTCACCGAGGCCATGTCCCGGCACCTCGGCGACCGTGTCATCGGCATCTGCGACTCGCCGGTGGGCCTCGGCCGCCGTATCGCCCGCGTACTCGGTGTGGACCCGGCCACGGCGTGGATCGACTACGCGGGCCTCAACCACCTCGGCTGGGTGCGGGGGCTGCGCGTCGCCGGCCGCGACCAGCTGCCGCGCCTGCTCGCCGACCCCGCCCTGCTCGGCTCCTTCGAGGAGGGCCGGCTCTTCGGCGCGGACTGGCTGCGCTCTCTGGCCGCGATCCCCAACGAGTACCTGCACTACTACTACTTCAACCGCGAGACCGTGCGCGCCTACAAGGACGCCGCTCAGACCCGCGGCGCGTTCCTGCACGGCCAGCAGGCCCGCTTCTACGAGGAGTTGCGGGACCCCGGCGCCCCGGCGCTCGACACCTGGAACCGCACCCGTCACGAGCGCGAGGCCACCTACATGGCCGAGAACCGCCGGACGGCCGGCGCGGGGGAGCGGGAGGCCGAAGACCTCTCGGGCGGCTACGAGAAGGTGGCCCTCGCCCTGATGCGGGCCATCGCCCGCGACGAGCGCACCACACTGATCCTCAACGTCCGCAACCGCGGCACCCTGTCGGCGCTGGACGCCGAGGCCGTCGTCGAGGTCCCCTGCCTGGTCGACGCGGGCGGCGCGCACCCGGTGTCGGTAGAGCCGCTGCCCGGCCACGCCACCGGCCTGGTCTGCGCGGTCAAGGCGGTCGAGCGCGAGGTGCTCGCCGCCGCCGAGTCCGGCTCCCGCGAGACGGCGGTGAAGGCCTTCGCGCTGCATCCGCTGGTCGACTCGGTGAACGTGGCCCGTGGGCTGGTCGAGGACTACATGGGGGTCCACCCCGGCCTGGCGTACCTCAAGTAGGGGCGGCCTGCGGTGTCTCGGGGAGCGCCGGCCCGGCGCATCTCAAGGAGCCGCGCGCCGTGACACGCGTCGGGGCGGCCGGTCGCTCCCCCGTCGGCGACCGGCCGCCCCGACCCCCCGTGATCCCCCGTCTCCCCGTTGGGCGTCCCCCGTGTTCCCGTCGCCCTCACCCTTGAGAGTCGTCGGAACGGGCCTTGATACACCCCGGACAGAAAAACCCGCAGAAAAAATCCGAGCCGGCCGCCACACAGGTGCGACATCGAG
>NZ_JAVACL010000089.1:0-11556 GCF_032658145.1 Streptomyces sp. MK7 | reverse complement strand
CGTCTCGGGCGGAGGTGACCCCGGCACCCCGGACACCACGGCTCCGAGCGCGCCCACCGGTCTGACGGTCTCCGGCACCACGGACACCTCGGTGTCGCTGAAGTGGACGGCCGCCACGGACAACATCGGCGTCACCGGCTACGACGTCTACCGGGCGGGCACGAAGGTGGGCAGCACCACCTCGACCACCTTCACCGACACCGGCCTGACCGCCTCCACCGCCTACACCTACACGGTCAAGGCCAAGGACGCCGCGGGGAACGTGTCGGCGGCCTCCGCCGCGGTCACCGCCACCACCCAGGCGGGCGGGGGCACCGGCCCCGGGACAGGGGCGTTCGAGGTGCAGTACAAGAACAACGACACCGCCCCGGGCGACAACCAGATCAAGCCGGGCCTGCAGCTCGTCAACACCGGTACCGACCCGCTGGACCTGTCCAAGGTGACCCTGCGCTACTACTTCACCGGCGAGAGCGGCTCGAGCACCTACAACACCTCCGTCGACTACGCCGCCCTGGGCTCCTCCAACGTCAAGCTCAAGGTCGTCGCGATGTCCACCCCGAAGGCCGGTGCCGACCACTACCTGGAGATCGGCTTCACCACCGGCGCCGGAACCCTCGCCGCCGGCGGGTCCACCGGCGACATCCAGACCCGCTTCAACAAGAGCGACTGGTCCAACTTCGACGAGAGCGACGACTACAGCCGCGCCACCAACACCGCCTACGCCGACACCACCAAGGTGACCGCGTACGTGAACGGCACGCTCGCCGTCGGCACCGAACCCTGACAGGCCCCCAGGTGCGGGAGCGGGACCCTCGATGACCCCCACCCGGGGCATCCCACGAAGCAGCCCGGCCGCCCCTCTCCCGTCTCGCCCCGCTCCGGGCAGCGGCCGGGCCCCGGAGCACGGCGCCATCACCAGGGTGGCGCCGTGCTCCGGACCCCCCTCGCCTCCCCACCGGACGGCACGTCCGAAGGCCCCTTCCCTCCCAGGAGATGTCATGTCCACCCCCATGTCGCGCAGGCGGTTCGCTGCCGCGATCGGCGGCGCCGTTCTCGGGGCGGCCGTCACGCCCACGCTCGCCCGAGCGGCCACCCCGGCCACGACGGCCAAGGCGTCCGCGGCCGTCGCCGACGACCCGTACACCACGGCGTTCCTGACCCAGTACAAGAAGATCAAGGACCCGGCGAACGGCTACTTCTCGCCCGAGGGCATCCCGTTCCACTGCGTGGAGACACTGATCGTCGAGGCTCCGGACCACGGCCACCAGACCACATCTGAGGCGTTCAGCTTCTGGTTCTGGCTGGAGGCCACCTACGGCCGGGTGACCGCCGACTGGACGCCGTTCAACAACGCGTGGGCCACGGCCGAGAAGTACATCATCCCCACCCACGACGACCAGCCGAGCAACGGCTCGTACAACCCCAGCTCTCCGGCCACGTACGCCCCGGAGTGGCCCGAGGTCGACAAGTACCCCTCCGCGCTGGACGGCACGGTGGCGGTCGGCCAGGACCCGCTCGCGAGCGAGCTGAACTCGGCCTACGGCACACCGGACATCTACGGGATGCACTGGCTGCTGGACGTGGACAACGTCTACGGCTACGGCAACACCCCGGGCACCGGCGGGGAGAACGGCCCCACGGCCACCGGCCCGTCCTACATCAACAGCTACCAGCGCGGCGCACAGGAATCGGTGTGGGAGACCGTTCCGCAGCCGACCACCGACCTGTTCAAGTACGGCGGAGCGAACGGCTACCTCGACCTGTTCGTCAAGGACAGCAGCTACGCCAAGCAGTGGAAGTACACCAACGCCCCGGACGCCGACGCCAGGGCGGTGCAGGCTGCGTACTGGGCGTTCCGGTGGGCCTCGGCCCAGGGCAACGCGTCCGCGGTCTCGGCGTCGGTGGCCAAGGCCGCCAAGATGGGCGACTACCTGCGGTACTCACTGTTCGACAAATACTTCAAGAAGGTCGGCGACTGCACCGACCCGCACTCCTGCTCGGCCGCCGGCGGGCGGGACTCCGCGCACTACCTGCTGTCGTGGTACTACGCCTGGGGCGGTGCGGAACCGGGCGGCGGCTGGGCCTGGCGGATCGGGGACAGCGCCGCGCAGCAGGGCTACCAGAACCCGCTCGCCGCCTGGGCCCTGTCCAGCGTGCCCAGCCTGACCCCGAAGTCACCGACCGCCCAGAGCGACTGGTCCAAGAGTCTGCAGCGACAGCTGGAGTTCTTCCAGTGGCTGCAGTCCGTGGAGGGCGCCATCGCGGGCGGCGCGACCAACAGCTGGGACGGGCAGTACGGCACTCCGCCGGCCGGTGACACGACGTTCTACGGCATGGCCTACGACTGGCAGCCGGTCTTCCACGACCCGCCCAGCAACAACTGGTTCGGCTTCCAGTGCTGGTCGATGGAGCGGTTCGCGGAGTACTACTACGTGTCCGGGAACGCCACCGCCAAGGGCATCCTGGACAAGTGGGTGAAGTGGGCCGTGTCCCAGACCACGGTCACCGCCACCGACTTCAAGATCCCGTCCAACCTGAACTGGACCGGGCAGCCGGTCACCTGGCTGAGCGGCTCGGCGGGCGGCAACACCGACCTGCACGTGACGGTCGTGGACTACAGCAACGACGTCGGGGTGGCCGCCGCTCTCGTCAAGACGCTGACGTACTATGCGGCGAAGTCCGGCGACACCGCCTCCGCCGACCTCGCCAAGAAGCTCCTGGACGTGATGGCGGACTTCGCCGACGACAAGGGCATCTCGACGCCGGAGACCCGCAAGGACTACAGCCGGTTCGCCGACCCGGTGTACGTGCCGTCCGGCTGGTCGGGCAAGATGCCCAACGGCGACCCCATCGACTCCAAGTCCACGTTCCTCTCGATCCGTTCGTGGTACAAGGACGACCCGGACTGGCCGAAGGTCCAGGCCTGTCTGAACGGCGGGGCCGCGCCCACCTTCACCTACCACCGCTTCTGGGCCCAGGCGGACATCGCCATGGCCTACGCCGTCTACGCCGAACTCGTCGTCGGCGGCGGCACCGGCACCGGCGACACCACCCCGCCGACCGCCCCGAAGAACGTGACGGTGTCGGCGACCACGGCCACGGGCGTGTCCCTGACCTGGACGGCGTCCACCGACGACGTGGGCGTGGCCGGCTACGACGTCTTCCGGGACGGAACCCTGGCCGGCAGCTCGGCCACCACGTCCTTCACCGACTCCGGGCTCACGGCGTCGACGAAGTACACGTACACGGTCAAGGCCAAGGACGCCGCGGGCAACGTCTCCCCGGCCTCCACCGCGGTCACCGCCACCACCCAGGCCGGCGGCGGCACCGGCACCGGGGCGTTCAAGGTGCAGTACAAGAACAACGACACCGCCCCCGGTGACAACCAGATCAAGCCCGGCCTCCAGGTCGTCAACACCGGCACCGCCCCGCTGGACCTGTCGACGGTGACCCTGCGCTACTACTTCACCGGCGAGAGCGGCTCGAGCACCTACAACACCTCCGTCGACTACGCCGCCCTGGGCTCCTCCAACGTCAAGCTCAAGATCGTGGCGATGTCCACCCCGAAGGCGGGCGCCGACCACTACCTGGAGATCGGCTTCACCACCGGCGCCGGAACCCTCGCCGCCGGCAGGTCCACCGGCGACATCCAGACCCGCTTCAACAAGAGCGACTGGTCCAACTTCGACGAGAGCGACGACTACAGCCGCGCCACCAACACCGCCTACGCGGACAGCACCAAGGTGACGGGCTACGTGGGCGGCGCCCTCGCGTGGGGCACCGAACCGTAGGCCCCCTCGCACCTCCGGTGGCGGGAGGAGAAGGCCCGTCCCATGTCCCTCCCGCCACCGGGTTCCAAGCACGCCGCCGTCACACGCGTGTGACGGCTGCCGCAGTCACGCCTCCGGCGCACCCCCGCCCACGCTCGGAAGGAAACCGCCATGCCTTTTCCCCTGCCTCCGCCACGATCACGGTCCTCCGCGTCCGCCGCTGAGAAGCCGGTCCGCTCCCTGCGCGGCAAGCGGCTCGTGTGCACGCTGGCCGCGCTCGTGACCGCCGCCTCCGGACTGCTCGCCGCCGGGACGGCCTCGCCCGCTCTCGCAGCGGGCACGAGCGCCCTGGACCAGCTGGCGGAGGCCCAGGGCCGCTACTTCGGTTCGGCCACCGACAATCCGGAACTCTCCGACGCGCCGTACACCGCCGTCCTGGGCAGCGAGTTCGGCGTGATCACGCCCGGCAACTCGATGAAGTGGGACACCACCGAGCCGCAGCAGGGCCAGTTCAACTTCAGCGGCGGCGACAAGATCGTCGACTTCGCCCAGGCGCACAGCCAACGCGTACGCGGTCACACCCTGGTCTGGCACAGTCAGCTGCCCGGCTGGGTGAGCAGCCTGCCGGCCGGCCAGGTCCAGGCGGCCATGGAGAACCACATCACCAAGGAAGTCAGCCACTACAAGGGCGAGATCTACGCCTGGGACGTGGTCAACGAGCCCTTCAACGACGACGGCACCTTCCGGGCCGACCCGTTCTACAACGCCATGGGAGAGAAGTACATCGCGGACGCGCTGCGCACCGCACACGCGGCCGACCCGGACGCCAAGCTGTACATCAACGACTACAACACCGACGGCACCGGCGCCAAGGCCGACGCCATGTACCGGCTGGCCGGCGACCTGAAGAGCCAGGGCGTGCCGCTGGACGGCATCGGCTTCCAGGGACACCTGGCCATCCAGTACGGCTTCCCCACGAACATGCGCCAGAACCTGCAGCGCTTCGCCGACCTCGGGCTCGATGTCGCCATCACCGAGTTGGACGTGCGCATGCAACTGCCGTCGGACGCCACCAAGCTCGCGACCCAGGCCGACTACTACCGCCAGGTCACCGAGGCCTGCCTCGGCGTCTCCCGCTGTGTCGGCATCACGGTGTGGGACTTCGACGACAAGTACTCGTGGGTTCCCAGCACCTTCCAGGGTCAGGGAGCCGCCTGCCTCTACGACGAGAACCTGCAGCCCAAGCCCGCGTACGCCGCCGTCCGCGACGCCCTCGCGCCCGGCGTGTCCGACACGACGCCCCCGTCGGCGCCGGCGGGCCTCGCGGTCTCCGGCACCACGGACACCTCGGCGTCGCTGAAGTGGTCGGCGTCGACGGACGACGTGGGGGTCACCGGCTACGACATCTACCGGGACGGGACGAAGGCGGGCAGCAGCACCTCGACGTCCTTCACCGACACCGGGCTCACGCCGTCCACCACGTACACGTACACCGTCAAGGCGAAGGACGCGGCGGGGAACGTGTCGTCGGCGTCGGCGGCCGTCACCGCCACCACCCAGGCCGGCGGCGGCACCGGCACCGGGGCGTTCAAGGTGCAGTACAAGAACAACGACACCGCCCCCGGTGACAACCAGATCAAGCCCGGCCTCCAGGTCGTCAACACCGGCACCGACCCGCTGGACCTGTCGACGGTGACCCTGCGCTACTACTTCACCGGCGACGGCGGCCCGGACACCTACAGCGCATGGTGCGACTACGCCCAGATCGGCTGCGCGAACGTCACCCGGAAGGTCGTGGCGATGTCCACCCCGAAGGCGGGCGCCGACCACTACCTGGAGATCGGCTTCACCACCGGCGCCGGAACCCTCGCCGCCGGCAGGTCCACCGGCGACATCCAGACCCGCTTCAACAAGAGCGACTGGTCCAACTTCGCCGAGAGCGACGACTACAGCCGCGCCACCAACACCGCCTACGCCGACACCACCAAGGTGACCGCGTACGTGAACGGCACGCTCGCCGTCGGCACCGAACCCTGACGGCTCACCGGCCGGCGGCGTCAGGTGATGCGGGCGCCGCCGGCGGCCTCGGTGACGAGGAGATCGGCCAACTGCCGTGCCACGGCGGTGGGACGGGTCACATGGACCAGCTCCGTGCGGTGGACGAGGCGGGGCTCCTCGACCGGGACCGCGGTGAGACCGGGCAGCGTGGCGGCCAGGGACAGCGGAAGGGCGGTGAGCCCGAGCCCGGCCGCCGCGAGGGCGGCGAGGCCGTACAGGTCGGTGCCGCGATGGCTGATCCGGGGACGGAATCCGTCCGTACGGCACAGGGCGCGCAGCCGGTCGAGGGGGACGGCCGTGTCGGCGGCGTCGATCCACTGGGCCTGCGTCAGATCGGTGAGCCGCACCGCGCGGCGCTCCGCCAGGGGATGGCCGTGGGGGAAGAGGACGGCCAGCGGCTGCTCGGCCGCCACGAGGACGGTCGCGGGGCCGACGTCCGGCAGGGGCAGCGGGTCGCTCGGGGCGGCGACGCCGTCGACGAGACCGAGGCCGGCACGGCCGGTGAGGACGTCCTCGATCACCGGCTCCCGGCCCAGGACCCGTACCTCCAGGAACAAGGAGGGGGCGGCGGCGCGCAGCCGGGTGAGGGCCTGCGCGACGGCGGGCGTGAGGGCAGCGGGCGAGCAGGCCAGGGCCAGCCGCTCGGGCCGGGTCTGCCGCAGGCGGGCGAGGTCGGCTCGGGCGGCGTCCAGCCGCAGCAGCAGGGCGGGCGCGTGCTCCATCAGCCGCTCCCCGGCCGGTGTGGGGGCGACGGGCCGGCGTTCGACGAGCCGGGTGCCGAGGTCCGCTTCGAGCGCGGTGATGTGCTGGGAGACGGCCGACTGGGTGTAGCCGAGGGCCGCGGCGGCGCGGGAGAAGGACCGGTGGTCGAGGACCGCGACGAAGGTGCGCAGCAGATGCGGATCCATGCGGATCAGTATCGCTTATGCGAGATGCGCGAATCATCGTTGGACGCGATGGCCGGTCACCGGCAGGATCGTCGTCATGGATCACACCGCGCGCCTTGCCCTGGTCGGTGACCGCTCCGACGCCGTTCGCTCGCACACCCGTGTCCCCGGCCTGCTTCAGGCACTGCGGGTGCGGGACGGACTGGACCTCGACGCCTACTGGATCGCCACCGAGGACGCCGGCCGGGGCGTGGACGGCTTCGACGCGGTCTGGGTGCTGCCGGGCAGCCCCTACCGCAGTGAGGCCGGGGTCCTGTCCGCGATCCGCGCGGCACGCGAGGGAGACATCCCCTTCCTGGGCACCTGCGCGGGCTTCCAGCACGTCCTGCTGGAGTTCGCGCGCAACGTCTGCGGACTGGACCGTGCCGCCCACGCCGAGAACGATCCGGCGGCCGCCGAGGAGGACAGCGTGATCGTTCCGCTGGCCTGCTCGCTGGTCGGCCATGAGGGCATCGTCCGGGTCTCCCCCGGCTCCCGGGCCGCCGGCCTGATCGGAGCCGACCGCACGCAGGCGCGCTACCACTGCGGCTACGCGCCCAACCCGCGGCATCTGGACGTCCTGCGTGCCCACGGCCTGGCGTTCACCGGCACCGACGAGTCCGGTGAGGTCCGTATCGCGGAACTGCCCTCCCATCCCTTCTTCCTGGCCACCCTCTTCCAGCCCGAACTGGACGGCGACGGCACCCGGGCGCACCCGCTGATCACCGGCCTGGCCGAGGCCGCCGTCGCCCACGCCCGCCCCCGCACCCATGCCCGCGCCCGATGAGCCGCACAGCGGTTAGCGCAGGCGGGACAGGGAAGCCGGGAAGCGGATGCGGACGACCGCGGCGGCCTCGCCGGCGCGGCGGGGCCTGGCAGGCGCGGTCGGGAGGTGAGCAGGCATGACCGGCGCGAAGAAGGACACCGGCAAGGGCCGGCGGACGGCAGGCGACACGGACCAGAAGGACATCGTCGGCGCGCTGCTGAAGCGGTACGGACGCGAGAGCCTCTCGGAGGAGGCCGAGATCCATCTGAAGGAGTCCCCCCATGCCCTGTTCCAGATGTTCCAGCTCGCTGCGCTCAGCGATGCCCGGGTGACCCCGGAGACGGCCGTGCGCACCTTCGTCGGAATGCGTGACCGCAAGTGGTCGACGGCGGGACACGTGCTCCGGGCGGGAGCCGACCGGATCGCCGGGGCGCTCAGGGACGCCGGATACCCGGAGGGCGACGTCAGGCGGATCAGCACGGCCATGACGGACGCTGCGCTGCACCTCCAGGAGGACCACGGGGGCGACCTCGGGGAGCTGCGGGAGGACGCCGGGCGCGACCCGGAGCGCGAGCGCGAGCTGCTGCGGCACTTCGCCAACGTGGACGACGACGTCGTCGACGCCTTCTGCCGCGAGGCGCAGCTGCTGTGGAGCGAGCTGTGCCCGTTCGTGGACAAGAAGGTGCTCGACGCCGCGGACCGGCTGCACCTCGACCAGGACGCGATGTCCCTGCGCGCGCTCGTGGACGACGACCGTGAGTTCGTCCGGCTGGTCGACGCCCTGGTCCGGGTCAGGCACGACGAGGACGGCTACCACCAGGTACGGGAGCTGGCCCGCGTACGGTGATGAGCCACGCGCGGTGTGCGAGGTCCCGATCCCGCCGCTCGTGGGAGCCCGCCGCCGTCATGGCCGGCCGGATCGCTCGTTTGAAGGGGCCCGGAGCGGATCACCCGGCCCGGCGTGCGCGACTACGTCGAGACTCCCGCCCTGCGGATCGCCTACGAGGCCGATGGCCCGCAGGACGGCCGGGCGCTGGTGGCGGTGCACGGCTGGCCGGACGACATCCACGGCTGGGACGGCGTGCTGCCGCGTCTGCACCAGGCGGGTCACCGGGTGTACCGGCCGTACCTGCGCGGCTTCGGGGACACCCGGTTCCAGGAGGCCGGCCGGCTCCGCAGCGGGCAGATCGGCGCGCTCGGCCAGGATCTCCACGACTTCGTCGAGGCCCTGGACCTGCACGACGTGGTGATCGCCGGGCACGACTGGGGGGCTCGCGCCGGGTACGTCGTCGGCGTCCTCTTCCCGGAGCGGATCCGTGCTCTCGTCGCCCTCTCGGCGGGACACGCGACCGACCGGCCCGACAGCGGCGTGCCTTACCCGCTGGCCCACGCCTACTGGTCCGAGTGGTACGTCCCACCGCCCGCGGCCGCCGGACGGTCGAGCGCGACCGGCGCGGCTTCTCCCGTTACCTGTGGCGCTCCTGGTCACCCGGATGGGACTTCACCGAAGGCTTCGATCAGGCGGCCACCGCGTGGGACAACACCGACTGGGCGGAGATCAGCGTCCATGCCTGTCCGCACCGCTGGGGCGAGGCGCCCGGCGACCCCGCCTACCAGGCCATCGAGGACCGGCTCGCCGATCCGGCCCCCGTCCGCGTCCCGTGCCTGGTGCTGCACGGCGAGCGCGACGGCGACAACCTCCCTCGTACCACCGGGGGCAAGGACGACCTGTTCACCGGTCACTACGAACGGGTCCTGATGCCGGGCGTCGGGCACTTCCCGCCCCGGGAGGCCCCGCAGGCCACGGCGGAGGCGATCCTGCGTCTGGTGAACGGGTGAGGACGCGAGGCAGGAAGGGCGGACATGGCACGCATGGAGACACGAGATCTGGTCGTCGTCACCGGCGGCAGCCGCGGCATCGGCGCCGCCGTGTGCCGCGGGCTCGCCGCGCGGGGTCACGCGGTCGCGGTGAACTACGCCGGCAACGCGGAGGCCGCGGCCGCGGTCGTGGACGCCGTCGTCGCCGACGGCGGACGGGCCCGGGCCATCGCCGCCGACATCGCCGACGAGCGGCAGGTCGCGGCGCTGTTCGAGCAGGCGGAGGCCGAACTGGGCGCACTGGCAGGGCTGGTCAACAACGCGGGGATCCTCGGCGAGGCCCGCCCTCTGGACGAGCAGGAAGCGCGCGCCCTGGAGCGGCTGCTCGCGGTGAACGTCCTCGGACCACTGCTGTGCTGCCGCGCGGCGGTCCGCCGGCTCTCCACCCGGCACGGCGGCCAGGGCGGAGCCATCGTCAACATCAGCTCGGTCGCCGCCAGGACGGGCGGGATCTACGGCACGGTCGCCTACGCGGCGACGAAGGGTGCCGTGGAGAGCCTCACCCGGGGTCTGGCCAACGAGGTCGCGCGGGAGGGCGTCCGGGTCAACGCCGTGGCACCCGGTCTGATCGCCACCGACATGGCCCCGGCGGACGTGGACCGCCTCGCCGAGAGCGGGGTGCCGATGGGCCGCGTCGGACGGCCCGAGGAGATCGCCGAGGCGGTCGGCTGGCTGATGTCACCGGCCGCCGGCTACGTGACCGGTACCACGATGACGGTCTCCGGCGGCCGGTAGCCGTGCGGCCCGGTCCCACCGGCCGCCGGCCGACCGGGGACCGGGCCGCCGGCCAACGCCGCGCGCAGGGACCCGCGCTCAAGAACGCGGTCCCCGCGCTCGGCCGGTCGGGCACGCGGTATCCGGCCTGGTCCATGGCGATCGGCGCGTTGTGCGGGCTGGCCTCGGCGGTCCTGCTGGACCTGGCGGGCACCTCTCCCGACGCACGCTGATCCTGGTCGGTTCGGGTGGCCGGGGCCGGTGGCGCGGCGGGGCCGGCTCAGTGGGCGGGCGCCGTGCCGAGCCTGTCGTGGACCCAGGTGTGGAAGGCGCCGATGTGGTGCTCGCTGGGGACGAGGACGCCGCCCTTGGCGTAGGCGCGGGAGCCCATCCCCGGCTGGGTGCGCTCGCAGGCGTCGAAGTCCTGGCGGTTGACCCGGTCGAAGAGCTCCACGGACCGGCCGACGTCCTTACCGCTCTCGACGACGTGCGGGAGGTAGAGCCAGTCGCACTCCACGATCGTGCGGTCGACGGCCACCGGGAACATCCGGTGGAAGATCACGTGGTCGGGGACGAGGTTGATGAACACCTGCGGCTTGACCGTGATCGCGTAGTAGCGGCGGTCCTGCTCCTCGGCGACCGTCGGGATGCGGTCCAGGCCCTCGGAGCCGTCGACGGTGAAGCCCTTGATCTCCTCGCCGAACTCGGCGCCGTGGCCGACGTAGTACTGGGCGGCGTAGCCGTCGGCGAACTCCGGGAGCACCTCGGTGAGTTCCGGGTGGATGGTGGCGCAGTGGTAGCACTCCATGAAGTTTTCGATGATCAGCTTCCAGTTGGCCCTGACGTCGTAGGTGATCCGGCGGCCCACCCGGAGGTCGTCGACGCCGTAGCTCTCCATCACCCGCGCGTCGCCCAGACGCTCCACCACGGCGCCGACCACGTCGTCCTCGAAGGACGGCGGGGTGTCGGCGAGGCACACCCACACGTAGCCGAGCCACTCGCGGACGTGCACGCCGACCAGGCCATAGGCGACCCGGTCGATGTCCGGCATCGACGTCAGGTTGGGCGCGGCGACCAGCTTGCCGTCCAGTCCGTAGGTCCAGGCGTGGTACGGGCACTGGAAGGCGCGCTTGACCTCGCCGGACTCCTCTGTGCACAGCCTGGCCCCGCGGTGCCGGCAGATGTTGAGGAACGCCTTGACCGAGCCGTCCCGGGCACGGGAGACGAGCACGCTCTCCCGTCCGACCTGGCAGGTGCGGAACTGTCCGGGCCTGGCGAGTTCGGAGGCACGGGCCACGCAGAACCACATGGTCTCGAAGATGCGCTCCTGCTCGAGGGCGAAGATCCCGGGGTCGGTGTAGTGCTCGCCGGGCAGCGTGGAGATCAGGCTGGAGGGCAGGTTGGTGATGGTCATCGTGTCACCTTCGAAAGAGGTCAGCCGCGA
>NZ_JAVACL010000088.1:0-12310 GCF_032658145.1 Streptomyces sp. MK7 | reverse complement strand
CTCCTCCTCCTCTCGCGGTGCTGCGCATGATCAATCCGATCGTGCGCGGCTGGTCGGCCTACTACCGGACTGTGGTGTCCAAGGAGGTATTCGCCTCCCTGGGACAGCTACTTGTGGCAGCTCACCTACCGGTGGGCGCTGCCCAGGCACCCGAAGAAGTCGAGGCACTGGATCATGGACCGGTACTTCGGCCGCTTCAATACGGCCCGGCAGGACCGATGGGTGTTCGGTGACCGGGAGACCGGCGCCTACCTCGTCAAGTTCGCCTGGACGAAGATCATCCGGCACCAGCTGGTCAAGGGCACGGCGTCCCCGGACGACCCTGCCCTGGCCGACTACTGGGCCCAGCGGCGACGCAGAGCCGCCCCGCTCCCTCTGGACCGGGCGACTCTGCGACTCCTGCAGGAGCAGAAGGGCCGCTGCCAGATCTGCGGCCAACTGCTGCTGCACGCCGACCGGACCCCGCAGTCCCCGACCGGGTGGGAGCAGTGGCTCCGCACCACCCGGGCAGCGATGAAGGCACGTCACATCGCCTATCAGGGAGTAGGAACGTCGGATGGGGTGCAATTCCGCCTCGCCCACGCCTCGTGCATCCGAAGCAAGAGAGCGGACAGTGCGAGACATCAGCAGACCCGAGAGCCTTCAGGGCTTGCTTGAGCCGAGATGCCCGGAAATCGGGCACGTCCGGTTCTGAGGGGGCCTGGTGCAGCAATGCACCGGGGCTACCCGACAAGCGTATCGGGTCCTACCCGCGTGTCCGTGTCGAGGGTGGCGGCCGCGGAGTGGTCTCCCAGGCCGGGTCCGTGCTGCTGGTGGAGACGATCCGCAAGACCCGCCTTGATCAGGCGATATCCGCGGCGCTTGTCCCATGGCGCAAGCGGCGGGCCGTCCACGACCCGGGGAAGGTCCTTCTGGACGTCGCCCTCGCGGTCGCTTTGGGCGGGGACTGCCTGGCCGATGTCGGATTGCTGCGGGCCGAGCCGGCGCTGTTCGGGCCGGTGGCCTCCGACCCGACCGTCTCCCGGCTCATCGACACACTCGCCGCCGGCGGCAAGCGAACCCTGGCGGCGATCCGCACTGCGCGGGCCGCAGTGCGTGCACGCGTCTGGAAGCTGGCCGGTGACGCAGCGCCGGACGCCGACGGACAGGTGACCGTGGACCTGGACGGGGTGCTCGTCATCGCGCATTCCGACAAGCAGGACGCCGCCGCGACCTGGAAGAAGACCTTCGGCCATCACCCGCTGATGGGGTTCGTCGACCACGGCCGGGGCGGGTCCGGGGAACCGGTCGTGGGCCTGCTGCGTGGCACTGGATGGGTATCTCGCTCCTCGACAACGTCAGCACCGACTCGGACGCCTACCGGAACGAGATCTTCGGCCCCGTTCTGTGCGTGGTCCGCGCGGGGACCTACGAGGAGGCCATGAAAATCATCAACGGCTCCCCGTTCGGCAACGCCGGCTCGATCTTCACCCGCGACGGCGGCGCGGCCCGCCGGTTCCAGCTGGAGGTCGAGACCGGCATGGTCGGCGTGAACGTGCCGATGCCTGTGCCGGTGGGCTACCACTCCTTCGGCGGCTGGAAGGACTCGGCCTTCGGCGACCACCGCATGTACGGCAGCGAAGCCATGCACTTCTACACGCGCGGCAAGGTCACCACGAGCCGCTGGCCGGACCCGGCCGAGACGCCGGCTGGCCGGGACCTGGGCTTCCCCGCGTCCCGCTGACCGCCCCGGACGCTCACCATGGCGAGCCCGCCCTTTACCACGAGCCGGTGTCTGAGCACCACGGAGGCGCGGCCGGAGCGGTCGACGAGGCAGTCGGCTGTGAAGTCCCTCCCCTTCACCCGCTGCTGCACCAGGGGGTGGGGCATCAGCTCGCACAGGACACGCGCCTGCTCGCGGGTCCGGCAAAAGTGCACGTCCTTGGCGCCCTGCCCATACCGGGGCTTGACGACGAGCGGGCCGTCGGGGGCCTGGTCTGTCTCGTCCGACAGGACGGTACGTGGTGTCGGGATGCCGTGCTCGGTCAGGAGTGCGGCGAACCGGGCTTGTCGGAAAGCCAGCTCCACGATCGGCACGGCCTTGTCGTACGGGGATTCCCATGCACGCCCGCTGCTGACGGGGACGGCCGCGCGGAGGGCGGTCACAGGGCGCGGCGCTGCCCGGGGCGGGGCACGGCCTCCTCACGCCACCGTCCGCAGCCCCTGAGCCGTGGCCGGTGCGCCCCGCACGATGCGGTGCGCGCACAGGGCCGTGAGCAGGTCGCCGAGCAGGTCCGGGTCGGCTATCTCCACGCCGAGGAGGGACTCGATGCGGTCCAGGCGCTGGTAGAGGGACTGGCGGCCGATGTGCAGGAGGGCCGCGGTGCGCGTGGGCGAGCAGCCGTGGCGCAGATGGACCTCCAGGGTGCGGGTCAGGTCGCTGGGGTGCGCCGCTTCCCAGGCAAGGAGCGGGCCCAGCCTGTGCTGGACCAGGCGGGAGAGGCGGTCGCGGTTGGCATCCATGCCGCCGCGGGTCAGCTCTCGTTCGAGGGTGAGTGCGCGGGACGACGTCACCAGCGGTCCCCCGTCGGCGGACGGTTCGGCGGACGGCACGGTCAGGGCCAGCTCCAGCGTCGTACGCGCCGCCCGCAGCGTCTCGCTCCACCGCTGCCAGCCGCCGCCCGCCGCCACGGCATGCCCGACCGCCACGGTCAGCCCGGCCTCGGCGGCGGCACGGAACGCGTCCTGCACGGCGCGCACCGGGTCGCGTGCGATACCCGGTCGTACGGCGGCCCGCCCGTCTGCGCCGGCCAACGCGAGCAACGCCAGCACGTCCCCCGGAAACACCGCCCGCAGCACCCCGCCCCCGCCCAGCGCCCGTACCGCCCGCTCCGCGATCCCCGCGTCCCGCGCCCCGTGCACCGACACCCCGACCAGCCGCGCTCCCGGCCCCGGCTGGAAACCGGCGAGGGCCGCCCGCGCCTCCACCTCGGGCTGGTTGAGGGCCTGCCCGTCGGCCAGGTCGGCGAGCAGGGCGGCCGTGTGGTCGCCGCCCCAGGGCCGTACGACGGACCGCCCGGACAACCCGCGGGCCACGATCGCCCGGTTCGCGGCCTCGGTGATCCGTACGAAGGGCACGACCCGGTGCAGTGCGAGCAGCGGCAGCCCGAGTCGCCGCGCCTCGTCCTTCACCTCGTCCGGCATGTGCGGCAGCGACCGCCCCACCTCCACCGCGAGCCCCGTCGCGCCCCGCGCGGCCAGCTCGCGCACATACCGCCGCCGGATCTCCTCGCCGGCGTCCGTCAGCCCGAACCCGTTCGTCAGGAGCAGTTCGCCGCCGTCCAGGAAGTTCGCGCCCTCGTACACCTCACTGGAGTGCACCCAGCGCACCGGGCGGTCGAGGAAGCCCTCGCCCGTGAGCAGCTCGGGCTCGGCGGCCCGCACCGGGTCGAGGGCCAGGATCTCGCGGAGGGTGAGTGCGGGCACGAGAGCCTCCAGGGCGACAGTTCGTCCGGCTGCGGGTTGCCCGGAGAGTACTTTCCGCACGTTGCCCCGGTGTTTCGGCCGACGCAGAGTGAAGGGATGGATCAGGCACAGGCACACGAGTGGCTCGCCACCGCCGTCGCGGAGGCCCGCGCAGGCCTCGCCGAGGGAGGCATCCCCATCGGCGCCGCGCTCTATGGCGCGGACGGCACCCTCCTCGGCCGCGGCCACAACCGCCGCGTCCAGGACGACGACCCGTCGATGCATGCGGAGACGTCCGCCTTCCGCGCAGCGGGCCGCCAGCGCTCCTACCGGGGTACGACGATGGTGACCACCCTCTCGCCGTGCTGGTACTGCAGCGGCCTGGTCCGCCAGTTCGGCATCTTGCGGGTGGTCGTCGGCGAGGCGACCACGTTCCACGGCGGCCACGACTGGCTCGCGGAACACGGTGTGGAGGTGGTCCTCCTGGACGACCCCGAGTGCACGGCACTGATGCGCGACTTCATCGAGAAGAACCCGGCTCTGTGGAATGAGGACATCGGAAGTGACTGAGCCCCGTATCCCCACCATCGATCTGCGGCCGTGGCTGGACGGCGACCCGGACGCCCGCGCCCGCACAGCCGGTACCGTCGACGAGGCCCTCCAGACCGCCGGATTCCTACTGGTCACCGGCCACGGCGTGGACCCGTCCCTGCGCGCCCGGATCCGTCAGGCCGCGCGGACGTTCTTCACGCTGCCCGCCGAGCTCAAGGAGAAGTACGCCGCCAAGGTCGGCGGGCGCGGCTGGCTCGGCCCCGGCGCCGAGGCCAACGGCTACTCCGAGGGGACCGAGACCCCGCCCGACCTCAAGGAGTCGCTGACCTTCGCGACGCACGAGCCGTTCGAGGACCCGGAGATCAACGCGGAGTGGTATGCGCCGAACGTCTGGCCCGGGGAGGTGCCGGAGCTGCGGGTGCTGTGCGAGGAGTACCTGGCGTGGATGGGGGAGCTGGAGAACCATCTGCTGGCGCTGCTCGGCGAGGCCCTGGGCCTGGAACCTGACTTCTTCACGCGCCACATGGACCATCCCACCTATGGCTTCAACATCAACTGGTATCCGGGGACGGAGGTCATGGGCGAGCCGGAGCCGGGCCAGTTCCGCATCGGCCCGCACACCGACTTCGGCACGGTCACGATCCTCGACCGGCAGGCCGGCAAGGGCGGGTTGCAGGTCTACACGGACGACGGCGGCTGGGAGGACGCGCCGTACGACCCGGAGGCGTTCACCATCAACATCGGGGATCTGATGGCCCGTTGGACGGGCGACCGCTGGCGTTCGGGCCGCCACCGCGTCCTGCCGCCCCCGGCCGACGCACCCGCCGAGGAGTTGATGTCACTCGTCTACTTCGGCGAGTGCACCCCGGGGACCGTCGTCGAGTCGGTTCCCGCTCCGGTGGGGCGGGTGGCGTACGGGCCGGTCGACTCGCATGTGTATCTGCGGGAGAAGCTGGACTCAATCACCGTGGGCTGACAGAAGCCGGAATCGAAGACGAACTTCGGTCGGAGAGGGGATCCGACCGGGTACCGGCCTCAGCAGCCGTAGCGGTTCTTGCGGATCGTCGGCACGTCAGCGGGCGACCCGCAGCAGCAGCTTCCCCGTGCTCGTCCGCGCCCCCATCAGCCGATGCGCCTTGGCCGCCTCCTCCAGGCCGAACTCCGCCGTCACCGGCAGGGTCACGGTTCCGTCCACTGCGGTCGCGAAGGCCTGTTCCGTCAGGGTGCGCAGTTCCTCCGGAGCCGTCTGGGCCAAGGTGAGGATCGAGAAGCCGGCGACCGACAGCCCGCGGGGGTACAGCTCCGGCTGGCCCGCTGTCCAGGCCGGCTCCCCGCTCGCGTTGCCGTACGAGACCAGGCGGCCGAAGCGGGCCAGCGACGCCAGGCTCGCGCGGAGCGTCTCGCCGCCGACCGGGTCCAGGGCGAGGTCGACACCCCGGCCGTCGGTCGCCGCCCGCACCGCCTGCTCGAACTCGCCGACGAACACCTCGTCGTAGCCGTACTCCTGCGCGTACGAGGCCTTCGCGGCGCTCGACACCACGCCGTACACCGCCCGCGCGCCTGCCGCCTTGGCCAACTGGCCCACCGCGGTGCCGACTCCGCCCGCCGCGCCCTGCACGAGGACCGTCTCGCCGGGCTGCAGCCGGCCGACCGTGTGGACGAGTGCGTAGGCGGTCGGCAGCACCGACGGCAGCGTGGCGCCGGCGCGCAGAGCGACCCCGGCCGGCAGCGGGAAGACGGTCCCCGCGTCGGCGACCACGACGTCCGCGTACGCGCCGTCCTGCGTCAGCGCGGCCACCATTTGCCCGACGGCGAGGCCGGTGACACCGGTGCCGACCGCTCGCACGCGGCCCCGAGATCTCAAGTCCCGTACGGAAGAGGAGACTTGGCACGCGATAGCCCTCCGACCGGGCCTTGAGGTCGGCGAAGTTCACGCCCACGTACGCCACGTCGACGCTCACCTCGCCGGGGGCCGGCTCGGGCACGTCTGCCTCCACCACCTTCAGGGCCTCGGGACCGCCGTACTCCTGGAACTCGACCGCGCGCATGGCACACTCCTCAGCGAGCGTTCAATGAGAAGCGAACACTCGGGAGTGCATGGTTTTCATCGAACACTAGGCAAGCGCAGCACACGGCGCAGGCGGCGAGGGAGGCGAGCGTGTCGGCGCGCACCAGTCATCGGGCCACGCCCGAGCACACCCACCCGGACGACGTCCCCGTCCAGACCGCTCTCACGGCCCTCGCCGATCCCGTACGCCTCACGCTCGTCAGGGATCTGGCGGCCTCCGCCGACTGGTCCCGCACCTGCGGCAGCTTCGACGTGCCGGTCGGCAAGGCGGCCCTCAGCCATCACTTCGCGGTCCTGCGTCAGGCGGGTCTGGTCGAGCAGCGCGACGAAGGGCCGAGGCGGGTCGACCGGCTGCGCCGGGCGGAGTTCAGCGCGCGGTTTCCGGGGCCGCTGGAACTGGTGCTGCGGCAGGACTGAACCGCCGCAGCGCCGCGTACAGCCCGGCGCTCACCACGAAGCCGACCAGGGGCGTGATGTCGCCGAAGGACGGGTAGTGCTCCGGGACCCAGCCGATGTACTTCTCCTGGTTGGAGAAGAGCGGGACCGACACCGCCACGCCGATCAACAGGGCCGCCAGTCCAGGCCAGTTGGTGTAGGAACGGTCGTCCAGCCGCCGCGCCAGCTCCTCGCCGGTGGCCGTACGGGACTGGAGCCACCGCTCCACCAGGATGACCCCGAGCCACGGTGCCACCCAGTACGCGATGATCAGCAGGAACGCCTCGTACGCGGACCCCGCGTCCGACAGCGACGCCCGCGCCGCCGCCGTACCCGCCACGCCCGACACCACGACCAGCGTGCTCCGGCCCAGCCAGGCGGGGAGCTTCAGGCCGAGCGCGGTGATCGAGATCGCGCCCGAGTAGATGTTCAGGGCGTTGGCCGAGATCGCGCCGAGGATGATGGCCAGCAGCACCAGGTCCCCGAGCCAGCCCGGCAGATGGCCGGTGAAGGCCGCCGTCGGGGTGGCGTCCTTCGGGGCGACGATCGTCGCCGACGCCGCGCCGATCACTGCGACCACCGCGACCGACAGGAACAGGCCGAGCGCCGGGAACAGGACCGTCCTGAAGCGGTTCGCCGTCCGCGGCAGGTAGCGCGAGTAGTCCGCCGCGTACGGGTTCCAGCCCGCCGCGTAGCCCCAGGCGGTGCTGACCGCAAGGAGGAAGCCGCCAACACCTCCACCTGAGCCGCCCCCGCCGAGGTGCGCGTCCTTGAACGTCCACACGCCGGCCAACAGGAAGACGACGGCGAGCGCGGGAAACGCGTATTTCTCGAATACATGCACGAAGTTATGGCCGATGAAGCCGATCAGAATCTCCGCCGCCACCACCAGCAGCAGCAAGGGCAGGGGGCGCAGGCCGGTGAGGGTGTTGAGGGCGAAGGCCGCGCTCACGCTGTTCACCGCGAACCAGCCGACGCCTGCCACCAGGCCGTTGACCCCGGACGGCAGGATGTTGCCCAGGAAACCGAAGGAGAAGCGGCCGATCACCATCTGCGGGACGCCGAAGCGCGGCCCGTCCAGGGACAGCACACCCTGGGTGAGCGCGCCGAGCGCGGTGCCGAGGAGGATGGCCGCGGTCGCCTGCCAGAAGTCCAGGCCGAAGAAGAGGACCGAGATCACGCCGATGTAGACGGTCGCGAACTCGATGTTCGGGGAGGCCCACGTCCACAGCAGCTGCAGCGGGCTGCCGTGCCGTTCGGCGTCGGGTATGGGTTCCGAGCCCGCCGTCTCGACGGCGATGACCCGGTCACCGTACTCGGGGGCGATCGTGGTGGCTGAGCTGGCAGGAGCAGTCGTCATGCGAGGTAAGTGTCCGGCCCGAGCGGGTTCCGGCCCAGGGGCGCATTGTCCGCTTCGGGAGGCTTGCCGGCGTACAACCTGTAGGCATCGGGGACGACCTGCGGGTGTCGGTCATCGCGGCCAGGTCCAGGAGCCGGTACCAGTCCGCATTGTTGCGGGCCAGCCGGCTGACCTCCAGGGCCAGCACGATCCCGACCTGACCCAGGCCGATCCGGGCGGCCGGCTCGGCGAACCCCGACCGTCCAGCCGTGCTCGAACCGGAATGGCCCTGGTCCTCATCCACGACCCCGATCGCCGCGCGGGACCAGCCCAGCACCACCGCGCGCTCGACCAGATCGTACTGGCGGGCGGTGGACTCCTTGTTGCGTTCCAGCTGAAGGAGGGTGGACTGGCGAACGTAAACGACAGCCGCTCTTTGCCGGTGGGCGGGGGTCACCTTGCTGTTCTCACTCATCGTCGGCCTCCTCGCGGTGCGCGGCGGTCATCTTGGCGATCAGACGGGCGAGCTGCGTGAGGGCCTCTTGCACCTGCGGGGGCGGGAGCTGGCCGATCAGCTGCTTCGGCGGCGGGGACAACTGCTCGGGGAGCAGACTGAGTTGGACGGGCTGCACGGTCATCCTCCTTGCGCGGGAGATGCCGTGCAGCCTGCTCCGGCTGGTCGATCGTCCGTGCGAGAAGCGCGGAAACCACGACGCGGGCCGCCGTCAAGTCCTCGGGCGCGGCGAGGACCTGGCACTGGGACGGGGCTGTTCCGGTGCCGGGCTCGTGGCCGGCTGCGTAGTCGGTCCAGGCGGCCGGGATCAGGGACTTGCTGCCGTCGGGGAGGACGAGCAGGAGCTCCAGCCGCCCGCGGCAGTGCATCTGCCCGAGAACCTGAAGGCTGTGGCCCTGCAGCGGGTGGTGATCGCGGGTGACGCGGACGCAGGTCATCGCGCGTCCCCGTTCCGCAAGACGTGCGCGGCGCCGGGGCAGCTGCCCGCGTGCAGCATCGCGCATGCCGCCAGCGTCACCGTCGGGGCGTCCAAACTGGTCAGTGCCTCCGCGAGATCGATGGGGACGCCCTCGGCCAGGCTCGCGCAGCCGCAGCACCTGGCCCTCGCCACCGGAGCAGGCCAGCCGCCCGCGTCCCAGCTGGGCCGCCACCCGCGGCCAGTCGACGAACGCCAACGGCGTCCCGTCCCCGAGCGCGGGGACGACCTCGACGAACGCGGCGACGAAGTCGTCACGGTGCAGCCACCGATCGTGGCCGATCAGCAACTCGACGGCCACCACCGCGCAGTACAGCCCGGCGGCCCCGGCCCGCAACGCGGCCGCGAGGTCCTCGATACGGGTAGTAAGTCCGGGCTTCGTTCGACGAGATCTCGCACGCGGCCCTGATGGACAGGGTGCGCGCTCGCATCGGAGACAAACGCGTCCTGGCGCTGGTGAAGGCGTTCTTGAAGTCCGGAATCCTCGTGCCGTAACGCCAAGACTTCCGCATCCTTGGCCACGCGGCTGCGCAGCACGGCAACGGGCACCTTGATCAGATTGTGGACCAGCGTGGTGAGGATCGACAGTGGCATCGACAGATCGTCCCAGGCGCTGTGCAGGCCGCCGCCCTGCGTGGAGAAGCTGCAGGCCAGACCCAGAGTCGTATTTCCGAGCGGGACAGGTCGAGCGCGGCCCGGGTCGCGGTGTCGTACTCCTCCGGCCGGGCCGGCGCGGCCGGGACGACGACCGGTTCGACCGCGTTCTGACCATCCGATATGAGACGCCCCGTTCATCGGATTTACGCGCTTCCATGGAACCTCGATATGGGAGGTTATCCGGGATCCATGCCACAACCCGGTGGTTGCCTTCAACGGCTCGCGTCAGTATCCGCATCGGTGCATGACGGAGTGTCAGCGTTTCGGCCCTGTCTCACATTCGGTGGTGACGGAGCGTGCTGCTATCCGAGGAGGATGCGGTGCCGAAGCAGGGTGAAGCCTGCTCGTCCGTGCATCTGGCGTGCGATCCGCTTGGTCTTGGTGTTGACACCCTCGGTGGGGCCGTTGCTGTACGGAAGCGTGAACGCGGCGATCACGGCGTCCCGGTCTCGGTCCAGACCCCGGGTGAAAGCGCGCAGATGAGGCAGATCTGCTGCGCGGACCTGGACGATCCAGCGCGAGAGCCTGTCTGTATTTCCCGAGCAAGGCGTCAGGAGTTCGGCGAAGTTCCCGACGATGGAGGCCAGTTGGGTCATCTCGGGGCATGCTGTAGCGATCCGGGCCAGCAGATCGTGCTGCTCGGCTTTGAGGTTGTCGGGCCTGGTGAGGATCATCCGGGCGAGTCGGCGCGGAGAGATGTGGCTGCGGTCGGCGTCCGCGCGGCCCTGGTTGATACTTGTGCAGGAGGTTCAGGCAGCCGGTGAACCCGAGGGCTTTGATCTCTTCGAAGAGGTGGCTGACAGGGACGGCGGGGTCCTCGGTCCGGCGTTTGCGCAGGTGCTCGCGGTAGGGGTCGACGAGCCCGGCACGGTACTTGGGGACGCGGAGCATCCGCTCGGGCCGATCGGCTCGCGCATAGCGTTTGACGGTGTTCAGGGCAAGTTGCAGGCGGCGGGCGCACTCCAGCAGGCCCACGCCCTTCTCGAGTAGGCCGTGGACCTGGTGCCAGCGTTCCAGGGTGGTCTGTGCGCGGGGCCCTTCATACAGGGGCGCGTCCAGCACGGCGACCCAGCATGTGCTGTGTGCCTTTACCTCACTCAGGGAGGCTTCGCACAGGTTGTGCCACAGGTGCCACCTGTCCGCGACCTGCACCGCGTCAGGCAGGGCGCGGCGGATGGCCTCGGCATAGGTCGCGGAGCCGTCACGGCACACGACCTCGACGCCCGGATGCCCGCGCAACCAGGCTTCCAGCGTGTCGGCACTACGGTCGGGCAGTACGTCGATCCGCTCATGGGTCTCGGCGTCGATCACCACGGTGGCATAGCGGTGCCGCCGACGCAGAGCGAAGTCGTCCACCCTGATCACGCGGGGCGTCCGCCCGGTGGGCAAAGGGATGTGCAGCAGGGTGCGCAGGGCCGTGTGGCGGGACAGGCCCGCCGCGAGTATCGCCAGCAGACGTGATCCCGCTCGGTCCGCTAACTCCTTGACCACGGCCTTGACCTGCATGGTCAGGCGGGTCGTGCGTCGCTGGTAGCGTTCCAGCACCCCGGGCATCTGCTCGCGGAAGGTCTGCCGGCAGCCGCGTGTGGGACACGCCAGGCGCCGAACCCGCACACGAACCACAACCCGCCGTCCGTCGACAGGCACGTCGGCCACCGTCCGCAGGTAATACCCGTGCACGCGCCCCGTCGATGCCCCGCACACCGGACAGACCGCGGTGCCCTGCGGAGTCCGCGCCCGCACCACGATCCGCTCGCTCTCGTCGGTCACATCCTCTATGACCAGCGGGGAAAGACCCGAAAACAGCGTCTGCACAAGCTCGTTGACATCCTCCACACGAGTCCAACGAGCCTCACGACTCTCCGTCACCACCGAATGTGAGACAGGGCCGTTGATTAGACACTCCCGGCTCCGGCTCCTGTCCCCCACCGCATCGTGGACCCGACTCGACGACGAAACCGGACCGGGCGCCGAAGCAGCGGTGTCCCCGGCCCCGGCGTCCCCGGCCGCTGCGGACTCCACCGACGCGGCAAACGCTGCGGAGGCCGGCGCCCCGGGGGCCGCCCTGAAGGAGCCCGCGGTGCCGGAGAGAGAAGGGTGCGAGGCGCAGGACCTCAACGCCCCGGAGATCCGGGTACTGGGGCCGGTCGAGGTCACAGGCGTGGACAGCACCGGTCACGGCCCCAGAATGGCGCAGCCGGCCGCCTTGTTGTACTTCCGGCCCGGCCGGAGCGCGGACGTGCTGTGTGCCGACATGGATCCCGTCAGCCCGTGGTCGACGAGCACCCTCAACGCGCGGATGCAGGGCCTGCGCAGTTCCCTGGGCAGCGACTCGTCTGGCAACCTCTACGTGCCGCGCCGCAAGACCGGCGAGGACCCCTACCGGCTCGCTCCCGGCGTGCGCTGCGACTGGACCCGCTTCCTCCAGCTCGTCGAACACGCGCTGCCACTGGGCCCGCCCGGCCTGACCGACCTGGAAAAGGCACTGGCTCTGGTGCGGGGCAAGCCGTTCGGCGGCCGGCCGCTGCCCTGGGCCGAGCCCTACGCCCAGGAAATGATCACACGGATCACCGACATCGCGCACACCGTGGCCACCTACCGCATCCCCGCAGGCCCCCACCACGACCTCAGCGCCGCCCGCCAGGCCGTCGCCACCGGCCTCGACGCCGACCCCACAGCCGAGCTCCTCTACCGGGACTGGATGCGTCTTGAGGCTGCCCGCGGGAACCGCTCCGGACTGCACACCGCGATCACCCGCGTGCAACAAGTCAACCGGGATCTCGACTGCTCACTGGAGATCGAGACTTCTCAGCTCATCAACGAACT
>NZ_JAVACL010000087.1:0-13166 GCF_032658145.1 Streptomyces sp. MK7 | reverse complement strand
CTGGTGAGGTGGAGGCACATCCGCAAGGCGGTTGATGCCTGGGATTAGGTCGCTCGCGTGGCCCGCATGCGCTCGTGACCAGCGCAAACACCTGCACATCGGGGAGGGACAATCTTGATCTACTGTGGAATCGACTGGGCAGAGCGCACTCACGACGTCGCCCTGGTCGACGACGCCGGAGCGTTGGTGGCCAAGCGGCACATCACCGACGACGCGGCCGGCTACAAACTGCTGCTGGAGCTGCTCGCGGAGTACGGCGACACCGAGGAGAACCCGATACCGGTGGCGATCGAGACCTCCCGCGGCCTGCTGGTCGCCGTGCTGCGGACCGGGAAACGGCAAGTGTTCGCGATCAACCCGCTGGCCGCCGCCCGCTACCGCGACCGCCACTCGGTCTCGCGCAAGAAGTCCGACCCCGGCGACGCACTCGTGCTCGCGAACATCCTGCGCACCGACATGCACGCCCATCGGCCGCTGCCGCAGGACAGCGACCTCGGCCGGGCGATCGCCGTCCTGGCACGTGCCCAGCAAGATTCTCTGTGGAACCGGCAGCAACTCGCCAACCAGCTCCGTTCCCTGCTGCGCGAGTACTATCCCGCTGCCCTGGAAGCCTTCGTCACCTGGACCAACGCTCTGTGCCGCCCCGAAGCCCGCGAACTCCTCAAGGCCGCACCGACTCCCTCTCGGGCCGCGCGGCTGACCCGCACTCAGCTCCAGGCCGCTCTTCGACGAGTAGGCCGCAAGCGCGGCATCGAGGCGGAGGCCGACCGCGTCCGCGACGTCTTCCGCGCCGAGTGGACCCACCAACCGCCGCTGGTCGAAGAGGCACTCGGCAAGCAGATGCTCGCCCTCCTTCTCCAGCTGGATGCCGCCTGCACCGCCGCCGACCAGCTTGCCGAGGCGGTGGAAGAAGCGTTCCCTCAGCACCCGGACGCCGAGATCCTGCTGAGCTTCCCCGGGCTCGGCATCCAGCTCGCCGCCCGGATTCTGGCTGAGATCGGGGATGACCCCACCCGCTTCGCCGACGCCCGCGGCCTGAAGGCATACGCCGGTTCCTCGCCCATCACCAGGGCCTCCGGCAAGAAGTCCAGCATCACCAGACGTTGGGTGAAGAACGACCGACTCAACCACGCCGGCTACCTCTGGGCCTTTGCCTCACTGCGAGCATCCGCCGGAGCCAACACTCATTACCGGCGACGACGCCAGCGCGGCGACTGGCACGCCGCCGCCCAGCGCAACCTCTTCAACCGCATGCTTGGCCAGCTCTACCACTGCCTACAGCACCGCAAGCTGTTCGACGAACACACCGCGTTCCCCACCGAACTCGCCGCCACAGCTTGACGCGTTGGCATCGTGAGGTGTCTGCCTTCATACGCGTACCGCCGGAAGATCACCCGACCAGGAACTCTGTTCGATCCACACGTTCCAAGATCCGTTGAGATACGGCTTCTCACCCAATCAATTCCAGAAGTAGGCGAGACATCAGCGCGTCGAGCATGTTCCGTCAGGCAGTCACGTCAGGATCGAATTCGGAAAGAGCCGATGCTGCGACACGATGAGCGGACTCGGGCACTGGTCTCGTATCGAACGTCGATATCCGCGAGTCGTAGGCCGCACCTGACTCAAGCCCACCTTCCGGCGTGCGCGTGCATGCGATCACTACACCGCGTACAAAACGTCTGCCACCTCGGCGGTTCTACGGTTTAGCTGCTGGCGGACACGCGTCAGCGCACCTTCAGACGTAAAGGGCCGCGACAGGACATGATTTCTACCCACGCTTTCTGGCTCGCCGGCCGTCCGGCCAGTGGTGAGACGACCTTGGCGGTTTCCTCTCCCTGGACCGGGCAGCTCATCGGAGAGGTCAGTGTTCCCACCGATGAGCAGGTCGAGGAGGCGGTGGCGGCGGCATACGCCGTTCGCGATGAGTTCGCGGCTACGCCGGCATTTGTGCGTGCTGCGGCGCTCGACCATGTGAGCAGGCGCCTCATGGAGCGTAGCGAGGAGATCGCGCAGCTCATCTCTGCAGAGAACGGGAAGCCGATCAAATGGGCTCGCGGTGAGGTCGGCCGTGCGGTGTCCGTGTTCAGGTTCGCCGCGGAGGAAGCCCGCCGTTTCAACAGCGGTGAGGCTCAGCGGCTGGACACCGACGCCGGCGGCCAGGGGCGGCTCGCGCTCACCCGTCGCTTCCCGAAGGGCGTTGTGCTGGGCATCACGCCGTTCAACTTCCCGCTGAACCAATGTGCCCACAAGGTCGCCCCGGCTATCGCGGCCGGCGCCCCGATCATCCTGAAGCCGGCGCCCAATACTCCGCTGTCGGGTCTGATCCTGGGTGACCTGCTTGCCGAGACCGAACTGCCGGCCGGTTCATGGAGCATCCTTCCCGTCGCCAATGACCGGATGCCGGGGCTGGTGCAGGACGAGCGCCTGCCCGTCATCTCGTTCACCGGCTCCGAAAGAGTCGGGTACGCCATCATGGACTCGGTTCCCAGGAAGCACTGCACACTGGAGCTCGGCGGGAACGGGGCGGTCGTGGTGTTGGCCGACTTTGCGAGCGACGAGGATCTTGACTGGGCCGCCAAGCGTATCGCTGTGTTCTCCAACTACCAGGGCGGGCAGTCCTGTATCTCCGTGCAGCGTGTCATAGCCGACGCCGCGGTGTACGACCGGCTGCTGCCGCGTATCGTGGCGGCCGTTGAGTCTCAGGTCACCGGGGACCCCTCGGATGACAGAACTGATGTGGGTCCGCTCGTCAGTGAGGACGCCGCATGCCGCGTTGAGTCGTGGGTCGACGAAGCCGTCGGCTCCGGGGCCACGCTGTACACGGGCGGCAAGCGGGAGGGCGCTTCGTACGCGCCTACGGTCCTCGCGGATGTTCCGGCAGACACGGCCTTGGCCTGCGAGGAGGTCTTCGGGCCAGTTCTCACGGTCCTCAAGGTGTCCGGTGAGGCCGAGGCTTTCGCCGCTGTGAACGACTCCAAGTATGGCCTGCAGACGGGTGTGTTCACACGCGACCTGCAGGCTGCCTTCCGGGCACATCGGGCTCTGGAGGTCGGCGGAGTCGTGATCGGCGACGTGCCCTCCTATCGCGCCGACCAGATGCCCTACGGCGGGGTCAAGCAGTCTGGTGTCGGCCGCGAAGGAGTGAAGTTCGCCATGGCGGATTACACCTACGAGCGCGTGCTGGTCCTTACTGACCTGGCGATATAGCGGTTCGCTCACAGCCCCCCGCGAGGCGAACGCTCGCCGGGAACGACGGTGCGAGGGGGCGTACGAGAGCCGTGCAGTACGACAGGACGGTGGGTGGCTCCGCTGTGCGGTTCGTTCAAGTCTGCGGACCGAGCAGCGCCAGTTCATCAGATGTCGTGCTGCATGCTCGGCGCCGGTGGTCGCGGAGGGCAGGCCGGCGTCCGGCTCGAACCCGCCGTCGTCGCCCCTTGTGCAGATCCGGCTGAGCGGTTCGGCATCCCGTGGTCCTCTCAGCCAGACCATGGACCGAAGGAGCCACAGTGGACCAAGTGATGGCACACGAGGTCGACAACCATGTGTCCCCAGCTGCTCGTTCAGCTTTCGCACGCGCCTCGTTCGGTGCGTTTCATCGTCAAGACCCCTTGACGGGTGGCGCCCGCCGTCCTGGTGCTGTGACCGCTCGGGTTCGTCACGCTCCACTCGCGCGCGGGTGACGGCCGCGCACGAGGTCAGCGGTGGTGATCTGACTCGCACGGACCGAAGGAACGTGGCCCGGCCGTTCACGGCCGGGCCCCACTCATGTCGCTTACGCCGGTGCCGGCGCCCAGAAGCACGCGTCTTTCCTATGGCCGCAGCGACGGAGGGACTCGAGGTATTTCGTGCCCTGAGATGCCCTGCCGGAGAGGCCCCATGTCTTCTGGCGCTTCCGACGGCTGTATGAACTCGGTGGCTGCGGCGGCACGCACGGTCGTCGGCGCCGCCGCTGGCCAAAACCGCCGGGCGACGGTGCTCTGCTGATCATCTGTGTGTACGGCGTCCGACTCCACGCCCTCAGCCGATTCCGGGGGTCGCCGTGTGCCCGCACACCGGCGGGGCTGCGCTCGCCCGAAGGTTCGGTGTGACTGCCGGTGTGACCGCGACGCGGTCACACTCTTGTCTTCGCTGGGACGGGCAAGCGCATCGTCTTACGGCGCTCAGATCTGGTTGAGTCCGCCATCGACGAACAGCTCGGATCCGGTGACGAAGCTGCTCTCATTGCTGGCGAGGAACAGTGCGGCGGCTGCGGCCTCGTCCGGGTGCCCCATCCGGCCCAGCGGTATCTGGCTGGCGAAGGCGTCCCTCATCTTCGCGGCCTGGTCGGCGTCCGCGGCCAGGCCGGTGATGCCCGGGGTGACGATCGGGCCGGGCACCAGGGTGTTCACTCGGATTGCGCGGCCGCTGAGTTCGTTGGCCCAGGTGCGGGAGAAGGAGCGGACCGCGGCCTTGGACGCGGCGTACACGCCGAAGGCGGCGCCACCTGAGGTGGCAGCAGTCGATCCGGTCAGGATCACCGAGGCGCCGTCGTTGAGCAGCGGAATTGCCTTCTGAACGGTGAAGAGCATGCCTCGCACGTTGATGTTGAAGGTGGCGTCGAAGTGCTCCTCTGTGACCTGCTCAAGCGCGGCGAACTCACCGCCGCCCGCGTTGGCGAACAGTACGTCGATGGACCGGCCCCGCTCGGCGACAGCCGCGTAGAGGCGGTCGATGTCCGCGAGGTTCGCGACGTCGCCCCGGACGGCGGTGGCTTCCCCACCGATCTCGGCCAGCGCGGCGTCGAGAGCCTCCTGCCGACGGCCGGTGATGAACACGTGCGCGCCCTCACGCGCGAATCGCTTGGCTGTGGCCAGTCCGATTCCGCTGTTGCCTCCGGTGACGACTGCCGTCTTCCCGTCAAGCTGTCCCATGATCGCTTATCCCTGTCCGGTGCAAACGCCAAAAATCGTGCACCATGTGTCGCTGCAGCGTTACAGCCCGGAGCGGACAGCCCCGGGCCACTTATGGACTGTACGGTAAAGAACCACGTTATGGACCGCTCGGGCAAAAACGTGACCGCATCCACACCGCCGAGCGGCGACCAGCCGGCCGACGCCGGTCCGCCCGCCGGGACGCCAGAACGCCGGGGCGCCGGGGGGAGCCGCGCGCCACACACCCCCGCCACCACCCAGCCTGTCCCCCTGTGTGTCGCATGCAGCAGGGCGCCCACGATCTGGACCGATAGGTCAAGAAGGACGTATGCTGTTGAACATGGGACGACCGCGGAATTTCGACGAGAACCAGGTTCTGGAGTCTGCGCGCGAGCAGTTCTGGAATCAGGGGTACGCGGCTACGTCACTGCAGGACCTGACGGACGCCACCGGACTGGGCAAGGGGAGCCTGTACGGGGCCTTCGGCGACAAGCGGCAGCTGTTCCTGCACGTGCTGGACGGCTACCGCGACGAACAGCTCAACGGCGTCCGGGCGGTCCTGACCGGGCCCGGTACGGCCTTCGAACGCCTGACCCTGCTCGTTGAGGGCGTGGCCAAGGGATTCACGGAGGACCCGCAGCGGCGCGGCTGCCTTCTGGTCAACAGCACATCCGAACTGCACAGCAATGATCCGGACGTCGTCTCCCGGGCCCGGAGCAGCTACCAAGCGGTCGAAGATCTTCTGATCGCCTGCGTGAAGGAAGCCCAGGACGAGGGGACGGTCGAACCGGGGGCGGACGCCCAGGAGGTCGGGCGGCTGCTCCTTGCCGTCATGCAGGGCATCGAGTTTCTCGCGAAGACCGGCATGGACGGCTCAGCTCTGCTGCAGATAAGCCAGGCCGCCCTCAAGCAGCTCTCCCGACACTGACCATACTGCGGGCCAGCACCCTTCACAGGTGACGTGCCGACCGGCAGGGACCCGGGTGGGCCCGCTTGAGTCGGCTGCGAGCACGCACATTACTGCCCTCCGATCACCCCCACGAGTGGCCCCGGGCGCCCGCCTCAGCGCGGTTGACGGCCTGCCCCTTTCCTCATGCCCTTGAGCAGGCACTCCGGCCGGGCGGCTGCGCCATCGACTGCGCCGCAACGCGGGCCGGACGACGCTCCGGCAGCCGACGGCGCCGGCCCATTGCGCACGGGCCCTGACAGCAAAGTCTCCAGGCTACCCAAGTCCGCGCTGGACCTCGCTCGCGCCTCACTTCCGCACGCCGACGGCGATTCGCCAACTGGTGCATTGATCCACTGACTTCGCAATGCGCCTGAAGAGGACACAAATTCTTGACTGAGCGGTCCATAAGGTCTACGTTTGGCCTACGACCCGCGGATTCGCTATTGCAAGTAGACGTCGGGTCGGCGGCAGACGGACACAGACTGTTCCGCTGCACGGCACAGAGAAGCCGGGCGGGATGCGCGAGGGGTCTCGCGTGCCCCACCGCAAACGCCTGCCCCCGCCCAACGAAAAGTGATCACCATGACCACCGCTGCCCAGCCGCCCTTCCCCTACAGCCTCCACAACGTGACGATTTCCGTCAGTGACCTCGACGCGTCGATCCAGTGGTGGAAGCGGGTGTTCGGCCTCACCCTGCTGGCGAAGTCCCGCTTCGACGCCATCGGAGCGGACGTCGCCTTCCTGGAGGGCCCCGGGTTCCGGCTCGAGCTCCTCCAGCCCGCGGACGGTGTGCGGATCCCCGAACTGACAGCAGAGCCCCCCGCCCACATCCGCCCGATCGGCAACAAGGCCCTGGTCTTCCGCGTCGAGGACCTCGCCAGCGTGACCCGCACCTTCCGTGACCTGGGCGTGACGACCGTCTGGGAGCAGATGGACCTCGGCGACGGCAGCATCTCGACCGCGATCCGCGACAACGACGGAAACCTCATCAACGTCTTCCAGCAGGGCGCAAGCCCGATCGGCTGACACGGCGAACCGATCGCCCAGGCTGCCGAGCCAGTTTCAGGCGCTCCGGACATGGTTGCCCGGGACATCTTTGAACGGTCCCTCCCGGGCGGCCGATTCACAGCGCCACTGGCCGGCAGCGTCCTGGGTTAACGGCAGCGCCCCCGTTGACCCAGGACCGGGGGACGGCGCTAACTACGCGCGAACTCAAGCAGGTCTCTGTTGAAGATCTCGGCGTACTTGGGCACCATCGCAAGGCCATGAGGTGCGCCCTCGTAGACCTTGTACTGCGCGTCCTTGACGATCTTGGATGATTTGGCGCCCGCGGAGACGATGGGCACGATCTGGTCGTCGTCGCCGTGCACGATCAGTGTCGGCACATCGACCTTCTTCAGGTCCTCGGTCGTGTCCGTCTCGGAGAACGCCTTGATGCAGTCGTAGGCGCCCTTGATACCGACGGTCATGCTCCAGAGCCAGAATTCGTCACGCGTTCCCTGGGAGACGGTGGAGCCCTCACGGTTGGCACCGTAGAACGGGGCGCTGAGGTCCTTGTAGTACTGCGAGCGGTCCGTGAGCACACCCTGGCGGATCTCGTCGAACACCTCGATCGGCAGGCCCTCGGGGTTGACTTCCGTCTTCAGCATCAGCGGTGGGATGGCGCCGAGCAGGACCAGTTTGGCGACCCGTGCCGTGCCGTGCCGGCCGATGTAGCGGGTGACTTCGCCGCCGCCGGTGGAGTGCCCGACCAGGATGATGTCGTGCAGGTCTTCGGTTTCGATGACCGCGGCCAGGTCGTCGGCGTAGGTGTCGAGGTCGTTGCCGTCCCAGGGCTGACCGGAGCGTCCGCCGCCGCGTCGGTCGTGGGCGATGGCGCGGAATCCGTTGTCCACCATGAGCTTCATCTGGGGGTCCCAGGCGTCGGCGGTGAGCGGCCAGCCGTGGGAGAAGACGACGGGTTGGCCCGAGCCCCAGTCCTTGTAGAAGATCTGCGTGCCGTCCTCGGCGGTGGCGAAGGGCATGGTTGCGCTCCTCTCGATGTCCGCTCGCGGGCCCCTTACGTCACGCCCTCCGGGGATGTGACGGGAAAGCGGCGCCGCACGAGGTCAACATAATTGCGGGGCAGCGATTCAGCGCGTCTGGAAACACCGCTTCGGTACGAGTGGGACGGCCGTTGCCTGACAGGCGAGGAAGAGGTCTGCCTCGTACGGTGGTCCTTACATGCCGCGGGCACATCCACGGTCAGGAGAATTCACCGGTTACGCCACTCGAGTGAGCTCCCGGGCACAGTCACCCACCCGCCCTGGACATCACCACCGGTGGCGGGCGGCAGCCAGGAGATCACCCGTCGTTCTACTCGTTGTGCGGCACGCGGAGGACAGAGTATGGGATCCGACGTTGATGTGCTGGTCGTCGGTGCTGGTCCAGCGGGGTTGCTGCTCGCAGGTGACCTGGCCGAGGCCGGAGTGCGCTGCACCGTCGTGGAACGGCGAGAGGGCGAATCCCAGCTGACCCGCGCATTCGCCGTTCACGCCCGAACGATGGAGCAACTGGACGCCCGGGGCCTTGCCGACGACCTGCTGATGACCGGCCTGCGCAACCCGATCCTGCAATTCCTGCGGATCGATCTCTCGCACCTGCCTACGCGATACCCTCACGTACTCGTGACGCCCCAGTACAACACCGAGCGTCTGCTCCTGGCCCGCGCCCTGGAACACGGCGTCAACATCATGCGAGCGCATGAAGTGACCGGCGTCCAGCAAGACCCCACCGGTGTCGACGTCACCGTGAAGACACCAGCCGGCACTGAACAGAGCCTGCGCGCGGACTACGTCGTCGGCGCGGACGGACGGAACAGCTGCGTACGCCAGTCCCTCGGCCTCCCGTTCCCCGGCCGCTCCGCCGTTCGCTCCATGATGCTCGCAGACGTCCGGATGGCTGATCCGCCGAAGAAGCCGCCCACCGTGGCGGCAATCGGAGACGCCTTCGCCATTGTCGTCCCGTTCGGCGACGGCTGGTTCAGGGTCATGGCCTGGAATCGCCACCACCCCATGCCCGACAACGCATCGGTCGATCTGGAGGAAATCAAAGACGTCGCCCGCCAGGCGCTCGGCAGCGACTTCGGCATGCACGACCCTCGCTGGCTCTCCAGATTCCACAGTGACGAACGCCAGTCACCCCGCTACCGGGTAGGCCGGGTGTTCCTCGTCGGCGACGCCGCCCACGTCCATTCCCCGGCCGGTGGCATGGGCCTCAACACCAGCATCCAGGACTCCGCGAACCTGAGCTGGAAACTCGCGGCCGTTCAGCGTGGCCGCGCACCAGACACTCTGCTCGACAGCTACCAGAACGAACGCCACCCGGTGGGACACCGGATTCTGCGGATGAGCGGGGCACTGCTCCGCGGCGTCCTCACCACACCACGGGCACTGTGCGGCCTCCGTGACTTGTCAGCGCGTACGGTGCTGCAAACCCCGCCAGTGGCCCGACGACTGGCCAAGGCGATCTCGGGAATCGACATCTCCTACACCGCACCGGCCGGCGCACACCCCCTCGTCGGCAAGCGGGCACCTGACATCCCCCTCACCGACGGACGCAGACTCTACGAAGCCCTCCGCAAGCGACGGTTCGTCCTCGTCACACCGTCCGACACCGACCGCCTCCCCTCACTCATCACAGAGTGGACCGACGAGGTCGAGATCGTGTCCCCGAAGGGCGCCACCAAGAAATGCGTTCTGGTCAGACCAGACGCCTACATCGCATGGGCCATCTCAGACGAGTCACCAGAACATCGCATCACCGCGGCCCGCCGAGCACTGACCGAATGGTGCGGCACACAGGGCACCAACTCCGTCGCCTCTTCACCGCGTTAGGATCCGTCTTCACACGGGTCTCGTTTTGAGCAGGAACGACGCAAAGGAGACCGCCGCTTCGCAGGAAGTGGCGGTCTTCCTGTCACGTTGGCCGCATCGGCCGCTCTCGCCTCAGCAGTCGCAGACCGACCACCCTTAAGGGCAGCGGGTGCCCGGGGGCACCCGGGGGGACTGCCCCGTGACGAGATCTGGTCGAGCCGGTAGGGCCTGTCGGACTTCCACTCGCGCCGCTCATCGTCCCAGCGGTAGCAGCGACCGTCGCGGCTGTGCCAGAGGGAGCCGGCGACATGGTCGTCGTGGTGCCAGCCACGCTTTCCGTCCCAGCAGTAGCCCTGCTCGATCAGGTAACCCACGCCGTGGTCCCAGCGGTAGTCGGTGAGGTTGACCTCGGCCGACCGCTGGATGTGCACAGAGGCGGGGTCGCGGCCGAAGCGGTGCCCCCGGCACCGACAACGGCGACACCCGCGACCGTCACGGAGGAAACGGCGACAGCAATCCGCTTCATGAGCTTCTTCATGATCTTTCCTTCCGGTTGGCGCGATCTGCGCCAACGGCTTCTCGTGCAGGCGGTGTGTAGCGCCTAGATGTGCTGACCGGACAGGTTGGTGACGCGGCTGGCTGGTGCTTGGCCACTGATGCCGGTGTGGGGTCGGTGGTAGTTGTACGAGTCCGGCCAGTCGGGAAACGCGGCCTGGCGTTCGGCCTCTGAGATGTAGGGCCGGTGGTAGGCCCATTCCTCACCCAGAAGGCCCTCACCTGTTCAAGCACCCAGCACGCGTGTCACCAACGTCCCGGGACAGCACACCTAGACCTTGTTCGATCAGGCTTTTCCATACGTTGTATGGAAGCACCTCGCAAGAGTTACCATACGATGTATGGAAGTGTCGCAGGTGGGGACGGTGACACGCGCCACAGGCCGCGAGGTCACCGGGTCGGTCGCCCTGGCAACACGGCCGAAGGGGCGCACCCCATTTCAGCGACGTGCCAGCCCCTGAACAGCTCTCGCGAGATCGTCGACGCGTGGCTCGCCCACCAGGAGCTGACCTCATGAGCGCGTGGTCGGCGCTGGTGATCGGGCCCCGCGAGGTGTGATCAGCGGCTTGGGCCGGATCGGTTGGCCGGGGCCCGTGTTGTATCCGCAAACCATCGTGATCAGGTGGCAGTTTGCTCGCGGACCTGCTCTCCGGCAGCCCCCTGACCTGCAGGCACCCGTCAATGACCAAGAGCTCCCCGTCCTCGAGACGTGCTGGGCCCCGAACGGCGGTTTGCGATCGTCGGAAGGCGGCGCGAGCATTTTTCTAGGGGCGCTACGGCCGGGCCAAGCCTTGAATGCCGGCGCCATGGGAGGAGGGACGCGCCCTTCGCGCTGCGACACTCCGACAGACGTCACCCGTGAAGCGGCGGCGCAGAGAATAAGACCGGACCTGCTCAGCCGGTGTTCCGGCTGACGGGTAGAACACCCGCGGTCGGCTCACCTGGCAGACGGCCTGAACTCCGCCACAGCCGCATGACCGTGTCGGTGGTCGCCGCCGTGGGGTGGGCGGCTGAGCGGAAGGAGTCTGCCCATGCGGATCGTCGTGGACCTGAATCGCTGTCAGGGATATGCACAGTGCGTTTATTTGGCGCATGAGGTCTTCAGGTTGAACGGTCAGGAGGCGCTCACTTATGAGCCGAACCCTGATGACGAGCGGCGCCTGCAGGTCGAGCGAGCCGCTGCGGCGTGCCCGGTGCAGGCGATCGTGGTCGACCGCTTGGACGGCGTGGAGCGGGGCGAGGCGTCATGACCTTGCGGGCAACGGTCGCGGAGCTGGTGCGCGAGTTCCGGGCCAGCGGCCGGATCGTCATCGTGGGTGCTTCTCTGGCCGGGCTGCGGGCCGCGGAGACTCTGCGCGAGGAGGGCTTCACCGGTTCTCTGACCATCATCGGGGACGAGCCGTACGAGCCGTATGACCGTCCGCCGTTGTCCAAGCAGGTGCTCAAGGGCTGGGTGCCGGCCGACCACACCAAGCTGCCCCGCATGCGGGAAGTGGATGCGGACTGGCGGCTCGGGGTGGCTGCCATCGGGCTGGACCGGGTCACCAAGCAGGTGCGCCTGGCGAATGGCGAACAGGTCCCGTACGACCGGTTGCTGATCGCCACAGGTACCCGCGCGCGGCAGTGGCCGAACCCGGACGAGGCCGCTCTGCACGGGGTCCACACGATTCGCTCGCGTGATGATGCGGAGCAGTTGCAGAAGGAGCTGGCCGAGCCGCCGTCGCGGGTGGTGGTCATCGGCGCCGGGTTCATCGGCTCGGAGGTGGCCTCGGTCTGCCGGGAACTGGACATCCCGGTGACCGTCGTCGAGCGGGGTTCGGCGCCGCTGGTCGGCGCGCTCGGCGGGGTGATCGGGGAGATCGCCGCGCAGCTGCAGCGCGATCACGGTGTGGACCTGCGCTGCGGTCTGGGCGTGTCGTCGCTGGAGGGCGACTCCGGCGGGCACGTGCGGCGTGCTCAGCTTTCGGACGGTTCGACCGTCGACGCCGATGTGGTGGTGGCTTCGCTGGGGTCGATCCGCAACGTGGAATGGCTGGAGGGCTCCGGGCTGGCGGCCGGTTTCTGGGGCGTCGGGTGCGACGCCGGCGGACGGGCCTTCGACATCAACGGCGTGGTCACCGACAGCATCTTCGTGGCAGGGGATGTGGCACGTGCGCCGCATGTGCTCTACGAGTATCAGTTCCTGGCTATGGAGCACTGGGACAACGCGGTGCTCGGCGCCGAGGCCGCGGCCCACAACATGGTGAACCTCGAACCCCACTATCGTCCGCACCTGCTGCTGCCCGGCTTCTGGTCCGGTCAGTTCGGCGTGAACATCAAGTCCGTCGGCGTGCCGCCTTTCGGCGACGAGGTCGTCTTCACCCAGGGATCCGTCGCGGAGCGCCGCTTCGCCGCCGCCTACGGCCACCGGGGCCGCATCGTCGCCGCCGTCACCTTCGATCACGGCAAGTGGCTGGAGTACTACGGGAAGCTGATCGAGCAGTCCGGTCCGTTCCCGCCTCCACCTCCGGGCTGGGACCAGCCGCCCGACGCCAAGCCGATGCCGGCCGAGTTTCCGGACCCGAGGGTCCCGACGGCGATCCCCGACGTCGTCCTGACCGGCCACGCCCCGAGCGAGCGGACGGCCGAGTTCCGGCCGCGCCATCGCTGACCCGCCCGCCGGCCGGGCGGGCGGGTGAGCGGACAGCACCGACCAGAAGAAGGAGGGGAGCCTCGTGGTCGAGGAAACCCCCTGGCAGCAGGCTCTGCGCTACGCCAACCGCGCCAACCCGTACCCCTTCTACGAGGAACTGCGCAAGACGCCGGTGACACGGCAGCCGGACGGAACCTATGTCGTCAGCACCTACCGGGAGATCGTCACGCTGCTCCACGACCCCCGGGTCAGTTCGGACCCGAGGA
>NZ_JAVACL010000086.1:0-14832 GCF_032658145.1 Streptomyces sp. MK7 | reverse complement strand
TGTCCTTCGGTTGTCGGTCGTGCTGCGGCGTGGACGGCGGTCAGGCCCTGCCTACGGTGAGGGAGCGGCCCAGCCGGTTGGCGGTCTCCGAGCGGATCTCGAGGCCGCACTCGCGCAGCAGGCGGTGGAGGGCGAGCGCACTGAACGACTCCGAGCGAAAGCCCTGCGCACCACGGAAGACGGCGCCGCCGTAACGGCCCTCGGCCGGCTCCGCCAGCCCTGTCATGCAGCGGGCGTAGTAGGCCCTGCGCACGGCGGTGGTGCGGGGCTGCTCGTTGAAGACGGAGATGAGGACGGTGCCGCCCAGCGCACGCAGCCCCAGGAGCGCGCGCCGCGGGTCGGGGAGGTTTCCCAGGAGGTTGAACGGGAGCACGATCAGGGGGCGGCGGCCGGGGACGTGCGTCGACCAGCGCACGGACTCCTGCGCGTCGCCGACCAGGGTGGTGGCCTGGGCCTCGAGGCCCTCGTCACAGATGCGCTCGCGGAGTGCGGCCACCGCACCGCTGTTGATGTCCACGCCGCAGTAGGGGACCCCGGCGGCCCTCGCCACCTCCAGGGCCCGCCCGTCGAAGCAGCCGAGTTCGACGACCGCATCGCAGTGCTCGGCCACCGCCGTCTTGAACGCCGCCAGGCACTCCATCTGCAGGAACGTCAGGATCTCGTCGGGGAAGTGGGCCACGCTCATGATCGCGCAGGCGCCGCTCCCGTCCCGGTAGAAGTGATCGAGGTGCTCGGCGGACAGGGGGTGCGGTGGCGATTGCGTGGCGGCGAGCAACCCTGTGCCGGTCATCGGGCGGTTAGCGTCTTGGTGAAGTACGCGGTGTCGAAGTACTCGTGCATGCGCGTGATCCGGCCGTCCGCCACCGTGTAGACGGACACGATGGCGTTCTCGTAGGGAACCTTGTGCTTCGTCATGGAGCGGGACAGGCACTCGACGGCGACCTGCTCCCCGTCGGCGATCATGCTGCGCACCTCGATCGTGTAACCGGCGTCCGGGTCGAAGAGCTCGCCCAGCGGAAGGAGGAAGCCGCCCACCACCGCGTCGCGTCCCTTCCATGTTCCGCACACCGGGTGGTCGCCGGCGATCCGGAACTCCACGTCGTCGGCGAGCAGTTCGAGGACGGTGGCGGCGTCACGGTCCGCGATCGCGCGCAAGTAGCGCTCGACGGTGGCCTTGGGCCCGTTCGCGGGGCTGTTCACGAGTGACCTCCGAGCTCGGGAACGGGGACCGGCTGGTCCGCTCCGGGGTAGATGAGTGTTTTGCGCAGCAGACCGGCCAGGACGGCGCTGGGCATGATGCGGGCGGCGCTGTCGCGCAGCAGGCGCGGAACGGGGTGCTCCAACTGCTCCAGGCGGGCCATGGAACGCGAGACCTCGACCATCGTGCGGGTGCGGTCGCGCTGGATGTCCTCGTAGGAGCGCAGCGCGGCGGCCGGCCCGCCGAGCCGGTCCGCCGCGTTCAGCTGTCCGGCCAGCACGACAGCGTCCTCGATGGACGAACTGCCGCCCTGGGCCAGGCTCGGCAGCATCGGATGAGCGGCGTCGCCGAGCAGCGTCACACGGCCGTCGCCCCACTGCTCCAGGAAGGGCCGGTCCTGGCAGGGCGTGGCCATGATGGCGGACTGCGGTGTGGCGCGTACCACGGCGGTGACCTCGTCGGCCCAGCCCGCGTAGGTGCGCAGGATCTCGGCCCTGTCGACGGTGTGGGCGCGGGCGGCCCGCTCGGGCACGTTCAGGCTGCCCCACCAGTAGAACCGCCCGTGCCCCACGTCATGGATGCCGAAGCGGCGGCCCGCGCCCCAGTAGTGTCCGCTGAAACCCGTCGGGAACCTGGGATGGGCGAACTCGGTGATGGCCAGCCAGCACAGGAAGCCGCCGTAGCGGGGCGCAGACGGCCCGGTTCCGGTGACCTGGCCCCGAATCACCGAACGGATGCCGTCGGCGCCGATGAGCACGTCGCCGTACGCCTCGGTGCCGTCGGCGAACCGCACCCGCACGCCGTCGTCCGACGTCTCGTAGCCCAGCGCGGTCGCGCCCAGCGTGATGGGGCTGTCGCCCACGGCCTCCCACAGCGCTTCCTGCAGGTCCCCGCGGTACAGGCAGATGGTGGGGGCGCCGGCCTCGCGGTCCACGCGGGCGTGCGGGAGCTCGAAGAGAGGGCGCCCGGTGGGCGTCATGAACTTCATCTGCTCGACCACCTGGCCGCGCCGCTCCAGGCCGAGGTCGAGGCCGAGGGTGGCCAGCGCGCGGATGGCGTTGGCGCCCACGGAGATGCCGAAACCGGCGGGCTTGAGCTCCGGAGCCCGCTCGTAGATCTCGACGTCCATGCCGATCCGGCGCAGCGCGACGGCGGCGGCGAGACCGCCGATGCCCGCGCCGATGACGAGGGCCTTCTTTCCAACGGCGCCAGCAGCCATGTCAGTACCTCCCGGTGATGTGAGCCGCCGGCGTCGGACGGCGTTGTGCGCAGTCGGCGCCAGTGGAGTCGGTGAGGGCCGCGGCGACGTGGCGGACATAGGGGTCCTGCACGATCTGCATGTGGTCGCCCGGGACGTCCAGGACGCGGACGCTGCCCGTGGTCAGCCGCGTCCAGCCGTTGGCCGGTTCGTGGTAGAGGCTTCCGGCGAGGTCGTGCACGGGTTTGAGCACGTCGGGCAGCGAGCCCTGCGCGCGGATCAGGACGACGTCCTGGTCGGTGGGCGTGGGCCGCCAGTCGATGAGGGCGTCCCAGTTCGCGCGGAACATCTCGAAGACGCGGCGCAGCGAGGTGTCCGCGTCGTCGGCCGCGAGCATGCCGGTGCGTACGGCGAGTTCACGGACGCTTCGATAGGCGTCGTCCTCGTCGCGCAGAGCGCGGAACGCGTCGGCCGGCACGTCACCGCCGCGGTCGAGCCAGAGCAGCTCCCAGAAGAACCAGGTCATGAGGGACAGTCCGTCGACCTCGGGGCGGTCGGCACTCTGGTCCAGGGCGTCGGAGTCGATGAGGAGCACGTCCGCGACCTCTTCGCCGGCGGCCCTGAGCTGGGCGGCCATCTCGAAGGCGATGTGCCCGCCGAAGGACCAGCCGCCGAGGGTGTACGGACCGTGCGGCTGCACCTCGCGCAGGGCGGCCACGTAACTGCGGGCGATCTCCGGGACGGTGCGCAAGGGCTCGGTGCCCGGCGCGAGCCCGGCCGCCTGGAAGCCGTAGAGCGGCTGGTCGGGCGGCAGGGCCCGGGCCAGGGGCAGGTAGCACAGCACGTTGCCGCCGGTGGGGTGCGCGAGGAACACCGGCCGCCGCGTTCCGGAGCTTCGCAGGGCGATCAAGGGGCCTTGCACGGCGGCGGATCCGTCCCCGACGGTCCTCAAGTACGCGGCCAGTTCCGCGATCGTGGGCGCCGTGATCAGGGCCGAGACCGGGACGGCCATGCCCAGGCGCTGTTCGATGCGGATGACCAGGCGTATGACGGTCAGGGACGTGGCGCCCAGCTCGAACAGGTCGTCATGGGCTCCCACCGCGGGCAGCTGGAGCGTCTCGGCGGCGATCTCGGCCAGCCGCCGTTCCAACGCGTCGGACGGAGCGGCGCAGGTGAGCGCGCGGCGGGTGAGCGGGATACGGCGCAGGGCGGCGTCGTCCCGCTTGCCGCTGGGGGTGCGCGGAAGGACGGGCAGGCACTCCAGGTGCGAGGGGACCATGTGGCCCGGCAGCTGGGCGCGCAGCTCCCGCCGTGTCGCGTCCAGGTCGACGGTGCCCGGGGCGGCGACGAGGAACGCGGCCAGGAAGGAGGCCGGGCCCTCGCCCCGCGCCACCACCGCGGCCTCGCCGACGCCCGCCGCGCGGGCCGAGGGCGTCGCGGTGAGGTGGAGTTCGACCTCGGCGGGCTCGATCCGGAAACCGCGGATCTTGACCTGGGTGTCGGTGCGGCCCAGGCAGACGATGTCGCCACCGGGGAGGGTGTAGCCGAGGTCACCGGTGCGGTAGGCCCGCAGGCCGGTGGGGTGGCCCGGCCGGGCGGGGAGCTCGACGAAGCGCTCCGCGGTCAGTTCCGGCTGCCCCTCGTAACCGTCGGCCAGACAGGCGCCCATGGTGTAGATCTCGCCGGTGGCGCCGACGGGCAGCGGGCGCAGGGCGCGGTCCAGGACGGTGACCTCGCTGGCGTCGACGGCGGTTCCCACGGGCGGCAGCGCGGGGTAGAGCGCCGGGTCGCCGGTCATGGTGAAGCCGGTGACGATGTGGGTCTCGGTGGGCCCGTACTGGTTCTCCAGGATGACACCGGGGGTCGGGAGCGCGGCGCACAGACGGCGGATCTCGTCGGTGACACGCAGCTGTTCCCCCGCCGAGACGATCACTCGTAGCGCACGGGGCACCAGGCCGAGCGAGACGGAGGTCTCCGCGAGCTGCTGCAGGGCCACGTAGGGCAGGAAGACGCGCTCGACACGCGCGTGGTCGAGCAGGCGCAGCAGGGCGGGGAAGTCCAGGCGCTGTTCCTCGCTGACGAGCTGCAGCGGGGCACCGGCGCACAGGGTCGCGAAGATCTCCTGGAGGTGGACGTCGAAGCCCAGCGCGGCGAACTGCAGGGTGGGACCGGTCACCGCACCGCTGGGGACGCGATTCTGCCAGTCGACCAGGCTGGACAGAGCCCGGTGCGGCATGGCGACGGCCTTGGGCAGGCCGGTGGAACCGGAAGTGCACAGGACGTAGCAGGTGTCGCCGGGGCCGATCGGCGGCGGCTCGAAGGAGTCGGCGGCCGAGGGCGCGGGCAGGGACTCCGCCGCGAGCTGCGGGACGTCGCCCAGCAACCCCGCGTGGTGCCGCTGGGTGATGACGGTGAAGGGCCGGACCGCCTCGATCATCGCGCGGATGCGGGCCGGCGGGTAGCCGGGGTCCAACGGGGCGACGGCACAGCCGGCGCGGAGCACACCGAGGACGGCCGCGACGTACTGGGGACAGCGGTCCATGGCGATCCCGATCCGGGCCCCCGGTGCGGCGCCGTCGGCCAGCAGCCGGCGGGCGATCACGTCCGCGGCCCGGTCCAGGCGGCGGTAGGTCCAGCGCTGGTCCTCGAAGGCGACAGCGATCGCTTCGGGCGCCTCTTCGGCGCGGGCGTGAACGGTTCGGGCCAGGTCGGTGTACGCGCCCGCCGTGTCCGCGGCGGGCCCCGCGACCGGCTCCGGGGCCAGGAACGCCAGGTCGGCCTGCTCATCGGGGTGGGAGACGAGGCGGTCCAGGACCCGCACACAGGTGTCCGCGATCAGCTCGGCCTGGCCGGTGGTGAAGACCCGCCCGTCGCAGTCCAGGCTCAGCCACAGGTTGCCGTCGACCGGGTGGACGATGGCACTGACCAGCAGACCGATCCCGCTCTCCTCCCACGTCCGCACGGACAGCAGGTCCAGTCCGGGCAGCCGCCGCAGCGCGTCCAGGCCGTGCAGGTGCACGTAGTTGAACGCGGTGTCGAGCAGCGGGCCGCCGAAGTCCTCCTCGATGCGGTGGAGCGGGTAGTGGCGGTGTGCGTAGCTCTCCTGCTCGCGGCGGAAGACTTCCCGCACATGATCGACCAGGCTGCGGGGGGCGGCGCCGACCCGGATCGGCAGGGTGTTGAGGAACAGTCCGGCGGTGCGGTCGGCGCCGGGCAGCTCGGAGCGGCCGTGCACGACCAGGCCCGTCGTCACGTCGTCCTGGCCGGACAGCAGCCGAAGCGTCAGGCTGTAGGCGGCGAACAGCGCCGACTTCAGGGGCAGCCCGTGTACGCGGCCGAAGTCCCGCAACCGGCTCTGCAGACCGTCCGGCAGCGGCACCAGCCGCGTGAAGCGCCCGGTGCCGCCGGGCGGCTCGGCCGTTGCGAACCCGGGCAGTTGCAGGGGCGCGGCCCCGCGCAGCCGTTCCTCCCAGTAGGCGCGGGCGTCCGCCGAGCGCAGCGCCTGAAGCTCCGCGGCCACGTAGAGCGCCGGCGACGGCGGGGACGCGGCACCGACGGCCGCGACGTCCGCGCCCAGCTCGTGAGAATAGTCCTGCAGCAGTTCGCCCAGCAGACCGGCGACACTGCCCCCGTCCAGGACGGCGTGATGGAAGCCGAGGACGAGATCGACGCGGTCCGCCCGGGCGTGGGCGCGCAGCTGATGGAGCGGGCCCGCCTCGAAATCGTAGCGATGGCGGCGCCGTTCCTCGATGTACCGGGCCAGCTCGGCGTCCGCCTCGGCCTCGCTCGCGGCCCGCAGGTCGCGGCACTCGAGCCCGCCGGGAGCCTGGGGCCGCACGATCTGCAGCGGCTCACCGAAGCCGGTCAGCGAGATGACGGAGCGCAGCGCGGGGTGCCGGGCCGTCAGCCGGTCGTAGGCGCGGCGCAGCCGCTCCTCGTCCCAGGGCATCCGCAGGCTGTAGTGGAAGACGTCCCGGTAGGGTCCCAGGTCCCGCGCGCCGGCGCCCTCCGCCTCCGCGGACGCGGAGCGAAGGCTGTGGTAGACCATGCCCAACTGCAGGCGGCTGAGCGGAAAGGCGTCCTGCGCTCCCCGCCGGACGTGCCGGTCCGCTTCCGACACCAGCGCGAAGGGCGCGAGCGCCGTCCGCTCGCCGGCCGGCCGGGTGTGCTCCGCCAGCGCGGCCACCGTCGGGTACCGCATCAGGTCGCGGATCTCGAACCGCAGCCCGCGTCGTTCCGCCTCGACCTGCACCCGCAGCGCCAGCAAGGAGTCCCCGCCCAGGGCGTAGAAGTCGTCGTGGACCGCGATGTCCGTGCCCAGGACCTGCGACCAGACGGCGGCCAGCAAGGACTCGGCGCCCGCCCGCGGCGGCCGGGAGGGCTGCGCCGCGTGCTCCGGCGCGGGCAGCGCGGCCCGGTCCAGCTTCCCGTTCGGCGTCAACGGCAGCGCCTCGACCCGTGTCCAGAAGGCCGGTATCAGGTGGTCCGGCAGGCTACGGGCCAGTTCCGTACGGAGATCCGCCGGGGAGATCTCGCGCTCACCGGTCCAGTACGCCACCAGATGGGTGCCCCGCTCCGGCGTGGTGCGGGCCACGACCGCCGCGGCGCGCACTCCCGGGACAGCCGTCAGCGCGGCATGGACCTCACCCGGCTCGACCCGGTGCCCACGGATCTTGACCTGGTCGTCGATCCTGCCGAGGAACTCCAACCGGCCCTCCGCCGTCCGGCGGCCCAGATCACCGGTGCGGTACAGACGGCCGCCGGGGGTGAACGGATCGGCGGTGAACCGTTCGCGGCTCAGCTCCGGCCGGCCGAGGTAGCCGCGGGCCACCTGGACCCCGCCGATGCACAACTCGCCGGGAACACCGTCCGGCTGGGGCTCGTCGCCCGGACCGAGCACGTACAGCTGGGTGTTGTCGACCGGATGGCCGATCGGCACGGGCCCACCGCTTTGCGCGGGGTGGTCCGAACAGTCGTAGTAGGTGACGTCGACCGTGGCTTCGGTGGGACCGTAGAGGTTCACCAGCCGCGGGGGCCGTTCCAGGGCGGCGAAGAGGGTGGTGAACCGGTGGACCAGGCCGGGCGTGAGCGCTTCACCGCTGGAGAACACATACCGCAGCGACGCCGCCTTCGACAGCGCCGCGGGCTCGTCCTCCAGCATGTCGAGGAACGGGCCGAGCATGGCGGGGACGAAGTGCACGACGGTGACGTGGTGTTCGGCGACCGCACGCAGGATCTCCCGCGGGTCGCGATGAGCCCTGGGCGGGAGCATGGCCACCGCCGCGCCGGACACGGCCCACCAGAACAGCTCCCACACGGACACGTCGAACGTGGCCGGGGTCTTCTGGAGGATCACGTCGTGCGGACCGATCGGATAGCGGCGCTGCATCCACGCCAGACGGTTGACCACCGAGCGGTGCTCGACCATGACGCCCTTGGGGCCGCCCGTCGAACCGGACGTGTAGATGACGTACGCGAGGTTGTCCCCGGCCACCCCGTCGGCCACCGTGCCGGCCTGCGGCCCGCCCGGTGTGCGGAAGCCGTCGACGCGGATCACCGGCACGGTCGTTCCAGGCGGCACCACAGAGGCGGTCGACTCCTCGACGAGCAGCGCCGCGGCCCCACTGTCGCGCAGCATGTACGCGATGCGCTCCGCCGGGTACTCGGCGTCGACGGGCACATAGCCCGCCCCGGCGCGCAGCGTGCCCAGCAGAGCCGCCGGCAGCGCGGGGCCCCGCTCGACAAGCACCGCGACCCGGTCCTCCGCCGCCACCCCGGCGCCCCGCAGGGCATCCACCACCTGACCGGCGTGCCTGTCGAGTGAGGCGTACGTGGTGGCGGCACCGGCACCCAACACCGCGACGCGGTCGGGCGTGCACCGGGCCTGCTGCGCGAACAGGCCGTGCACCGTCGCGCCTTCGGGAAGCGGGACGGCCGGCCCGTGCGCGGCGAGGAGCGCGTCCGCCCGCCCGGAGGCGTCCAGGAGCGGGATGCGGGACGCGGGCCGGCGGGGGACGGCCAGGCCGTGCCGGATCAGCGTGCGCAGATGCTCCGCCACCCGCGCCGGCGGCAGCCCGTCGTCGAACACGTCCGGGGCGCAGTCGAGTTCGATGCGAAGACAGTCCGAGTTCCGGTGATGGACGACCAGGATCGCCAGCGCGTCCCGGTCGTGGCGGCGCTGGTGACCGGTGCGCTCCTGGACCAGCCCTGCGACGTCGGGCAGTTCGGGCAGGTTCAGATAGGAGATGGTGGTGTCGAAGAGCTGCCGCCGCCCGTCACCGGAGACGGCGGACCTGGGCATGTCCCCGGGCGCGAGCCTTTCGTGGCGGCGGTACACGCGGACGTCGGCGGCGACCCGGTCGGCCATGGAGGCGAGCGTGTCGGCCGGGGCCACCGGGACGAGCAGCGGCAGCGTGGTGGCGAAGTGCCCCACGGTGGCGGCGTGCTGCGGCCTGCGCCGGTTGAGGAACGCGACGCCGAGGATCGCCGAGTCCGTGCCGTGCAGGCGGGCGACATACGTTCCCAGTGCCGCGGCGACGTAGGAGAAGACGGACGTGCCGGTGGCCCGGATCGCGGCCACTTCCTCAGGCTCCAAGGTGACGGACACACGCCGGTCCCCGGCGGCGGGCGCCGGACGCCGCGTAAAGAGCGCCGGGACCGCGCCGTTCAGCCGCTCACGGAAGAAGTCCTGGTCCGCCCGGTGCTCACCGGAGCCGCGGTAGGCGAGGTCCTCCTCGACGAACGAACGGTACGACGGACAGGACGCACCGGGTTCACCGGGTTCGCCGGGACAGGGGGCGTCGCCCCTGTGGCGCTCGTAGTCGGCCAGAACCTGAGTGAAGAACAGGTCGAGCGCATAGCCGTCCGCCACGACATGGTGGGCGCGCAGGACGATGTGGACGGTCTCCGCGTCCTGCCGCAGCAGCATCGCGTGGAACAACCGGTCGGTCCCCAGACGCATGGGCACGGTGAGCGCGGCGTCCACGGCCTGGCGACAGGCGGCCGCCGGGTCCGGTCTCCCGGACAGGTCGAGGACCTCCGCCGGCAGCGGCTCATGGCCGACCCACTGGTAGGGGACACCGTCGGCCTCACCGAACCGGGTGAGCAGGGCGTCGTGCCGACGTGTCACACGGTCCAGGCTCCCGGCCAGCACGTCCATGTCGACCGGCCCGTGCAGCTGCTCGTGACCGGCGATGGTGAACTGCGCCGACTCCTCGCCGGAACGGCACACGGTCCAGATGTCCCGCTGGTGGGCGCTGAGCGGGAACCGCTCCTCCGGCCCCGTCCGGCCCTGCTCGCCCCGCACGTCCTTGATGTCCCCCATGCCACGCCTTCCCCCGGGCCGACTCTTCGCCGGAGACGGTTCCAGTACGCCCTAAAGGCGCTCTGAAGCGCCCCCGCCTCCGGCCTCGCCCAGCGCCTGGGAGCGCGCAACTCGCCCTGGCCACGGCGGACATCACGGCCGGCCGGACAAAGGGACCTGCCGAGAACAGCTCCCTCTCGTTGAGTCGCTTGGGTCACTGCCCGACGGGTGCGGCCGGTACGACCGGTACGGGGCTCAGCGTGTGAGCGGGGAAGCGGTGAGCCGGAACGTCGGGCGGTGCGCGGACGATCCGGCGGCCGTCGTCAGCTCGACCCGGGCCCCGACGAAGACACCGCCGGGGCCGCACTTGCCGCCGAGGACGACGGAGCGCACCCGCACCCCTTCCTCGAGCTCGACGACGGCCACGGCCTGCGGCGCGGCGGAGGCCTGCCGGACGACTCTGATGCTGCGGACGACACCCATGCCCGCGCTGCGTTCCTCATCCAGCTCACCGGAACCGCAGGCCGGACACAGCACCCGGCGGAACGAGGGCGTGTGGCACCAGCGGCAGCGCTGGAACACCAGGGGCGGCGAAACAGTGGGGGACAAGGCGGTCACCTCCTGCCGTGGAGGATAGGGCGGAGCCCTATAGGGCCCGTCGAGCAGCGGTGAGACGGGCGCTCGCACGGCGACGCACACCTCAAGACATTGACGACTGTCCGCACTCTGACTCTGAATGAAATCGCAAAAATGGCGACATGGCGCAGGTGGCGCATGCGCTCGGGATGAGCCGTCCACACTCACCGGCTGGGAGGCGGGCCGGGACCCCTCCGGTGAGGTCCGCACGAAGTACGCCTATCTCCTGGTGTCGCCGGTCGGTGGATCTGCGTAGGGAGGGTTCCTGTGAGCTGGGGTTTTGCGGGTTTACCGGGTGATCTTCCGTTCGAGGATGGGGTTCCAAGTCCGCTGTCAGGCCTGCCTGTTCCTGCGCGAAAGCGACCCCCGCACCGACGAAGCCGAAGACGGCGGCCGCGCCATCGCCATCGAAGAAGGCATCTCCGCCCTCGTCTTCTCCTACGCCGCCCGCCACCGCCACTTCGCCGACATCAAGCACATCGACAACGAACTCCTCACCACCATCGCCCACATGACCGCCCACCACGAGGTCAGCATCCGCCGCGCCGCGGGGTCCGTGCAGGCCGTCGAGGCGCACTTCGCCGGCGAGTGGCTGGATGAGCCGGTCCGCAGCCGTGTCCGGAACCTGCTCCGGGACGAGACCCGCAGGCTGCTTGTGCCTCAGGCCCTCATGCTGCTGGCCCGCAAGGCCATGGAGGTATCGCCGGACACTGTGCCGGACGACCTCCCTGACGGCGACATCGTCGGCGTTCTGTTCAGTCTCACCCAGGTCATGGGTCGCCATTCCGATCCCGGCCCGAGCGTCATCACGGACCGGCCCGGCACGCTGGGCCGCGAACTCATCGCCAACCAGCACTTCCACCGCAGCTGCTCCGTCCCCGGCGTCCTCGCCCGCTATGCACGGTGCTGGCTGCAACTACCCGCCGAACACCACGGCGAGCCGGGAATCGTCGACCTCGGCCAGACCTACCAGGACTGCACCGGCGCCCGCCTGGAGGACCTGGCGGCGGTGGCCAGCTACCTGCCTGACGAGACACTGGCCGGCGCGGGCGCGCACCCCGCCAAGGAGACGCGCAGCCCCCGGGTGAGTGCCCCCATCGAGGGCCCGCCGGGCCAGGACAAAGTAATCGGGGAGCCCGCTGTGCTCACCACCGTCGACCGCTACTACCTCGCCTGGAGCGAGTACCAGAGCGAGCACGGCGAGGAACCCAAGGCCGAGCAGCTCTCCGCCTACCTCGACAGCAAGAAGGGCATGACCGGCCGCGGCGGAAAGCCGGTCAGCCCCTCCACCCTGCGCCGCTACCTCCTGCCGTTCCGTGTCTACAACCTCTGGGCCGAACAGCGGGTGCGCAACGAAACCCCCTCGCTCGACGCCGTCGCACAGGAGTGCGCAGCCCACGGGATCACCGCGCAGCACAACAAGCCCCTCACCGCCGACTACATCGCCGAGCAGGCCGTCGACTTCGAACGGCGCTGGCAGGCACTGACCCGCCACCACGCGCAGTCATAGCAGTGAGAAACCGCCCCTGCTCGCCACTTCGCAACATCAAGCATCATCAGCTGCGGGGGTGGGGTGATGAGGTGGTGAGGGGGCCGCCGGTGCGTTGCCGGGAGAGGTGGCCAGCGCCTGACCCCCCACGGCAGGAGAGCCGGGTATCTGCCACGGTGCCGCCTCGTACCAGCGATGCATGGATGCATGGATGCATGGATGCTGGGAGGACCACCGCCCCGCGCGCTGAGGTGCTGCGGGACCGTTACCGCAGCCGGTTGCCCGAGCGCCTGGAAGAGCTGGCCGGCCCCGTCGAGGGCACCGTCGACCTGCCGCTGCACGTCGTCTGGTCCGGGCGGACCAGCTACGGTCTGGACCGCCCGAAGTCCCGCATGACGCTCTACCGGACCGTCCTTGCTGAGGGCCAGCGCGAGGACCTGGCGGTCTACCTGCACCACCGGCTGCTGGCCGAGCAGTGGCCCGTTCTGCGTCGTCTGGTCAGCCCCTGTATCCGCGAGATCTGGGAGGACGCCTTCCCCGAGCTGCCCCGTACCGCTCCGGCCGACACGACGGCCGCGTGAAGCTCACCCCGCTCCACGAGCGTCTCCTTGCCGACATCCTCGACCTGGGCTCCCTCTATCCCCTGGTCCTCACCGGCGGATGCGCCGTGCAGGCCCACGGCCTGGTCGAACGCTTCAGCCGTGACCTCGACGTCGCCACCGAGAATCCCGCGCCGATGGACGAGATCGTCGCTGCCCTCACAGCCGGCCTCGCCGCACGCGGCTGGCGGACCACGCATGTCCAGACCGACCCACTCAGCGGCCGGTTCCTCGTCACCGACCCGGACACCGGCGAGGAGTGCGAGGTCGACGTCCTCAAGGAGGCATTCTGGGCCCCGCCCGCCCAGGCCCCCTACGGCCCCGTCCTCTCCCTCGACCGTGATCGGCGCCAAGGTCCGCGCGCTCGCCGACCGCGGGACCGTCCGCGACCTCATCGACGTCCGGGCCGCCTCCCGCCACCGCTTAACCGCCGACCTCGAATCCCTCGGCCGCCGCCGCGCCCTGTCCGCCACTGCGCAACAGCAGGTCTGCAGCGCCGCACTGAACTGGGCTGGTCCCAGGCCGAACTGGCCCGCTGTGCCCGGAGCCCCAGCCCGTCATCGCCCGCCTGGAGAACAGTCTCACGCTGCCCTCCGCCCGCACCCTGCTGCGCGTTGCCACGGCCTTGGGACAGCTCCTCCGCACCGCCATCGGAGATGCGGCCTGAGGCTGGTGCAGGGGCGCGCCACCAGTCCAGCTCCTCGGGGAGGAAGGTCTGCTCCAGTGTCTGCCCGAGCGCTCGGGTCCTGAACCAGGGCTTTACCCTGGCTTTACCCGGATCGCTGCCCGTCCGATCCGGCGGATCGCTAGGGTCTGTCCGGCGGATCTTGCGGGGCTCTCCCTGAGCACAGCCGGTGCTGTGGCACTTGACGGTGCTTCCGATCAATTGAGTCGACACCCGTTCCGAGCTGCGGGAAACTCCCCGCGATGACTCAACGAACCGACACGCCTCCCACGTGGGACGAGCGTACGCAGCTGGCCACCTTCCTGGACTACGCCCGTGATACCGCGCGAGCCAAGTGTGAGGGTGTGTCCGCCGAAGATGCTCGCAAGGCCCCACTCCCGAGTTCACCGCTGATGACGTTGTGCGGGCTGATCAGTCATCTGCGGTGGGTCGAGTACTACTGGTTCCAAGTGATGTTCCTGGGCGAGGAGCTTGCGGGGCCGCTCACCGGGGCGACCGACGATGATCCCGATCCTGAGATGCGGACAGCAGTCGACATCCCGTTGCCCCAGCTTCTCGCCGAGTACGAGGAGCAGAGTGCCCGCTACCGTCGCCTGGTGTCCGACCACGAGCTGAACTCAACGGCCAAGCGTCCCATCAGCGACGGCCGCCACGTCGATCTCCGCTGGGTGATCCTCCACCTCATTGAGGAGACGTCCCGCCACAACGGCCACCTCGACGTCGTGCGTGAGCTCGTCGACGGGCGGACCGGCGCCTGAGATCTCGTGCGAGTCACGAGCGGAGCCAGAGCCGGATCGAGGCGAGGGTGACGGTGCCGTGGAACACATAGGCGCGTTTGTCGAACCTGGTGGCCACGGCGCGGGAGTTCTTGAGTGCCAAGATGGTCCGTTCGACTTCGTTCCTGCGCTTGTAGATCGTCTTGTCGAAGCCGGCGGGCCGTCCGCCCTTGCTGCCGCGGCGTTTGCGGTTGGCTCGCTGGTTCTTCGGCTCGGGGATGGTGTGCTTGATCTGCCGTCTGCGCAGGTAACGGCGGTTTCGGCGGGAGGAATACGCCTTGTCACCGCCGAGGTGGTCCGGGCGGGTGCGGGGGCGTCCGCCGCCGAGGCGGCCGACACGGATGCGTTCCATGACGGGGATGAACTGCGGGGCATCGCCCCACTGGCCTGGAGTGATCAGCAGGGCCAGGGGACGGAGCCCGCCTTCCCCAGCCAGATGGATCTTGGAGGTGAGGCCGCCCCGGGAGCGTCCGAGCCCCTCGTCGGGACGGTGTTGCCGGGGCGCGCGCCTTTTCCCGATCTGCAGGGGCCTCTTGCGTGCTCCGGCCGCGTGCTGGTGGGCTCGGCAGGTGGTGGAGTCCACCGACACCATCGACCAGTCGATGCTGCCCTGGGCATCCGCGTCGGCCAGGACGGCCGCGAAGAGCCTGTCCCACGTGCCGTCCGCTGACCAACGTCTGTGCCGCTCATACACGGTCTTCCACTTCCCGAACCGCGCAGGCAGATCCCGCCACGGCATCCCGGTCCGGTTCCGGTACAGGATCCCGTTGATGATCCTGCGGTGACTGGCCCAACGACCGCCGCGCTGCCCAGCCTTGGGCAGATGCGGCTTCAGCCGGGCCCACTCCTCGTTCGTGAGATCTCCCCGCCCCATGGCCATGCCAACGGACCGAAGCGCGAGAAGTCACATGATCCGCCGGACAGGCCCTAGTCATCCGCGCTGGTGGC
>NZ_JAVACL010000085.1:0-15361 GCF_032658145.1 Streptomyces sp. MK7 | reverse complement strand
GCCCCTTTTGTGGGGGTGGGTCCCCTTCTTTCGGGGGGGGTGGGGGGGGGGGCGCCGGGGGGGGCCCCGCCCCCCCCCCCCCCCCCCCCGCGACAGCGCTCTTGTACGACCTCCGGCACGGGCCCGCGCCGCGCGCATCGCCCGTCCGCCCGACACTTTCCGTGACCGTTCCACGTCCTCGTCGGCGAGCCCGATGCGCCCCGATGCTTCACCGCGTCCGTGCGACCGAGGCGGCACAGACCGGTCGCACCCCGTTCGGAGAGGCCCTTCATGCCCCGCAAGTCCACCCGCCTCACCTTCGCGGTCCTCGCGACCGGTGCGGGCGTGTTCTCCATGCTGCAGTCGCTGATAGCGCCGGCCCTGCCGACCGTCCAGCATGCGCTGCACACCTCGCAGTCCACCGCGACCTGGGTGATGACGGCGTATCTGCTGTCCGCCTCGGTCTTCACCCCCATCCTCGGCCGGGTCGGCGATCTGGTCGGGAAGAAGCGCACGCTCGTCGCCGTCCTGCTGGCGGTGCTCGCCGGCTGTCTGCTCGGCGCGCTCGCGCCGAGCATCGGCGTGCTGATCGTCGCCCGTGTCGTCCAGGGCGTCGGTGGTGCGCTGTTCCCGCTGTCCTTCGGCATCATCCGGGACGAGTTCGCGCCCGCCGAGGTGCCCGGCAGCATCGGCAACCTGTCCGCCGTGATCGCCGCCGGAGGCGGCGTCGGCATGGTGGCGGCCGGACCTATCGTGTCCGCGCTCGACTACCGCTGGCTGTTCTGGATCCCGGTCGGCGTCGTCGCCGTCACCGCGCTGATCGCGCTGCGCTGCATTCCCGAGTCCCGCAACACGGCCGAGGGAGGAGTCAGCTGGCTCGGTGCCGGGCTGTTGTCGGCATGGCTGGTGGCCCTGTTGCTGCCGGTCAGCCAGGCCGGCACATGGGGGTGGACCTCGGCCCGCGTGACCGGCCTGCTCACTGCCGCGGTCATCCTGTTCATCCTGTGGGTGTACGCGGAGGCCCACTCCGCCACGCCGCTGATCGACCTTCGCGTGATGCGGCTGCCCGCGGTGTGGACCACCAACACGGCCGCGCTGCTGTTCGGCGCCGGCATGTACGCCATCTGGTCCTTCCTGCCCGGCTTCGTGCAGACTCCCACCCGGGCCGGATACGGCTTCGGCGCGAGCGTGACAGCCGCTGGGCTGCTCATGCTGCCGATGCTGGTCGCGATGTTCCTCTCGGGTGTGCTCAGCGGCCGCCTGCAGCCGGTCCTCGGTGCCAAGACCCTGCTGATGGCCGGCGCCGGACTCGGAGCACTGGCCTGCGGCTTCCTGGCGGTCTGGCACGACCAGCAGTGGCAGGTGGCCCTCGTCGCCGGCGTGTTCGGCTTCGGTATCGGCCTGGCCTTCGCATCGATGGCGAACCTCATCGTCGGCAGTGTCCCGGCGGACCAGACCGGCGCCGCGACCGGCATGAACGCCAATATCCGCACCATCGGCGGTTCCCTCGGCACCTCGGTGACCAGCCTGCTGGTCACCGGTCACCTTCAGCCCTCCGGCCTGCCGTACGCCTCCGGTTACACCCACGGCTTCGCCCTGCTGGCCCTGCTGTGCCTGGGAGCGGCGTCGGCGGCGCTGCTGGTGCCGGTGGGGCGCAGCGGTCACCGTACCGCGCCGCTCCCGGCCGTCAGCGCCGAGCCGGAGCCCGCGGGTCCGCGCCGTTGAGCCTGACGGAGCCGGCACGTCCCCGGAGCAGCGTCGATCCGCGCGATCACACGGGCGCGCCGTGTGCGGCGCTACAGGACATGCCGCAGCCGGGAAGCTCAGCTGTCTGAGGGGCAAGAGGCCGCAGGTTCGGATCCTGTCGTCCCGACTTGCGAAGCAGCAGGTCAGTGACCGTGCCGGAGTGATCCGGCACGGCCACTTGATCATTCTTGGGGGACCCTCTGGGGACCTGGACGCTCGCACTCCCAGCGGACGGTCGCTGCCCGCAAGGCTGGAGTGCGGGGGCTCACAGCCGGCTGCGGGCGCCGAAAGGGCTGTGCCGCCGTCGGTGGCCATATCCGTGGCCACCTGGCGGGCCTCGATGCCGCGCTCCGTCTCGCAGGATCCCACGGTCCGGCGTCAGGCGGGGCCGCTCGCGTCCCCGGGCTTGATGCGTCCGCGCCATGCCCCGGACTCCGCGCCACGCTCCTCGATGTAGCGCTTGAAGCGCTTCATGTCGCCCTTCACGCGCCGGTCAATGGTGCCGAGCAAGTCCGCGGCCTTCTCGACGGCTCCGCTGGGCTCGACGTCCATCACGAGTTCGACCCGGGTGTGGGTGTCGTCCACGCGCTGGAAGCGGACCGTTCCCTTCTGTCCCACGTCACCACTGGTCGTGTGCCACGTGACGCGCTCGTCGGGAAGCTGGTCGATGATCTCGGTGTCGAACTCCCGCCTCACGCCGCCGATCTTGGTGGTCCAGTGGTTGTGGCGGTCGTCCAGCTGAGTGATCTCCTCGACGCCCTCCATGAAGTTCGGGAAATCCTCGAACTGCGTCCACTGGTTGTAGGCGGTGTGGACTGGGACGTCCACTTCCACCGTTTCCTTGACCGTGCTCATCAGTGTGCCTCCGTTGCTTCACTCGACTGCTGCGTCCGGGTACCCGGGGAGCGTCTGGCTTAAGACGGCTCCGGCGAGACCCGGGTCGGCGATCGCGACGCCGGTGCCGGCCGTGCGGCGATGCTCCGCACGCAGAGGGGCCCGGCACCGCGAGCGCGGTGCCGGGCCGACGGGCTGCGGCGAGGCGGGTTCTCAGCCCTGGCGGGCCTTGAACCGCGGGTCCTTCTTGTTGATCACGAAGGTCACGCCGCGCCGGCGCACCACTTGGGCGCCGGGCTTGGTCTTCAACGAGTGCAGTGACGCGCGTACTTTCATCGCCGTCTCCTCTCAGGAGATCGAAGGGGGTCCGCCGAGGGTCCGCCGGCAGTGGCGTACCGGATCGGTGGTGGCGGTAGCGCCGGTCGAGGGCGCTCCACCCGGCCCGGGGTGTCGAGGACGCGTGAGGTGCCGGTTCAGGACGGGTGGCTGGACGCCTGCCGCGCGGTTGCGGAGGACGACCGGACGGTGGAGGCCCGGATGCCAGGCCTCATGGGGCTTCCTTCCTGGGGGCCTGCGTCGTGGAGTGACGGAGGCGGAGGTCAGCGCTCTTCGCGGAAGAGGACGTGCTCGCCGACCACGGGGTCGTACTTGCGCAGGACCAGCCGGTCGGGATCGTTCAGACGGTTCTTGCGGGTCACATAGGTGACACCGGTGCCTGCGGTCGACGTCAGCTTGACGACGGGCCGCGACGTGCTGCGTGCCATGAGGTGCTCCTTTCGCCACCATGCGAGTCGCGTGACTCGAACATGCCAGCCGCACCGTTCAACAAGGTGGCTCAGCGCCGCATTCCCGGCGGGGGAGCTTCGCTCGGCTGTGGCCTCGTACGGTCCCTCACCGTCGGCTCGTGCGTGCGCCGCGCCAGGCACACGGCGTGGTGGTCTCCCGCGACGGTGGCTGCTTCCTCGGCGGAACGGCGGCGGGTTCCAGCTCTGACTCGAACAAGAGATCGATGGAGACGGGGCGGATCTCGAGGCCGCGTGCCATGACTCGGGAGGTAATGGCACCGATCTCTCGGTGCTGGCAAGAATGCCGATCCCGCCGCGTCAGACGGACGCGGATGCCGGATCGGGAGTGATGAACCATGTCCACAGCCGCACCCGCGACCACTCGCGCCGTCGTGGAGGAGCTGTTGCGCCGGATCGGCAAGGGCGATCCCGAGACCATCGCCGAGCTGTATGCCGAGCGGGGCGACTGGAAGCTGGACTGGCCGGAGGCCGAACACGGTCGGACTGCCACCCCGTGGATCCGTCACCGCTCTACCCGCGCCGATGCCGCCGCCCACTACCGCGAGCTCGCCGAGCACCATGTGCCCGGGCAGGCAGCGACCGAGATCGAGCGCATCCTCGTCGACGGGCGCGACGCGGTCGTGCTCGGCGAGATCCGTCAGACCGCCCGCTCCACCGGACGTGCCTATCGTGCTCGGTTCGCTTTGCACCTCACCGTCGAAGACGGCCTTGTCACCCGGCACCACGTCTACGAAGACAGCCTTGCCGTCGCCCAGGCGTTCGACACGACGGCGCCTGCCGGGTCGCTGCCACAGGCCATCGAGGAGACCGAACGAGATGGCCTGTAGGCACACACATGCCGCATGACGTACATGCGGGTCCCGCAGGCACGGGGGCCCGGGCCGCTGTTCAGGGCGCGGCGGGGCCACTGAGGTAACGGCCCCTGCTGTCGTAGGGCCATGCGTTGGCGATGCATCCCTTGAGACCCTTGATCTGCTGCATCATGACCGGCGCAGGCCGTCCCGGCCCCGGGCATGTCTCGTGCCCGTGGCCGATGCGGTGGCCGACCTCGTGATTGATGATCAAAGCGTGGTATTCGTGCAGAGGACCATCGAACTTGGGTGAGCCGAGGACCCACCGTTTCAGATTGACCACTACGTCCTCGCCGACATCGCAGTTGACTTCGCCACCGGTGTCGAGGCCCGCGGCGCCGCAGATGGCGTCTACCGTGCCCGGGGTCGCGATCTTCACGGCGAAGTCGTACGGTCCGGAACCGGTCAGCTGAAAGGAGTCGATGCCATCGGCCGTCCAGCCGCGGGGATCGGCCAGGATTCCAGCGATTTCGTGCGCTGCCTGCTGAGCGGACAGGGCTATCCCGTCTTCCACTTCAACCCTGTACCGGCGCACGGTCGCACCTGCGCCGACACGTCTGCCCGCCGCCGGTGCGGTGGTGAAGACTCCTGGGCCCTTCGCCGGGATGGAGATCGTGGATGAACTGGCTGATGGAGCGGGACGGGTAGCCGTGGCCGAGACGTTCGGACTCGCCTGCGCAGTGGTGGCCCCTGGCCCAGGCCGGCCAGGGGAGGCGGTGGAACGGTGGATGTGGGACGGCGCCGACGCCGGGCGGGAAGAAGCGGCGAGCGGGTTCCGGTAGGCGGAGACGGCAACCGCGGCAGCCGCGACCAGCGCGACGGACGTAACCGTGGTGACCGTGCTGGTCCGGCCGCGGCGTGGTGCCGTCCGCCTGCGCCTGCCGCGACGGCCGGCCGGCCGCGCCTTGCGCGAGTGACCCACGGTGAGTCCTGCCTTTCAAGGACGGTTGCTCTGATCGAAGTGACGACACAAGCTGAGGGGGCGCACGCCACCGCGGTCCTGGACGGGGCACCGTCCGTGCTGCCCGGCGCCGAGGGCAACGGCGATCCGGTTGCCCACCAGCGAGCGCCAAGGTGACCGGCGACGGGCCTGATCGTTTCTGCTGGCATGAGCCTGTTGTCACGCCGGCGCGGCAGGCCCGGTCGCAGTCACACCTCCAACCGGGGCGGAAGTGTCATCGCGAGAAGGACAACGGCCGGGCGTGCCGCGCCGCTTTTGCCGAGTACGGCCTGTTCCGTGGCCTGACCGGGATCGGCCTACCCCGCCGGGGCAGCAGGCCGCCCCGGATCCCCGCCCGTGTTACCGTGCCGTCCTGGTGCCACAGCGCCCCGGGCCTCGTCCGTGAACAGCGGCTCGGCGCCTTCGTCCTCGAGGGCACGACCGCAGAGCATGGCCGAGCACCCCCCGTTGTGCTCCTGGCCGATCGCCGCCAAATGGAGGCGCTGGGGGTATCGCGGGGATGGCCGACCTTTCGAGCCCTGGGCCGACCCGCTATCGAGGGCCGGCCGGCCCCACAGGTCTTGCGGGGGCCCGATCGACCGACGACGCACCGGCCTCGCGAGGCCGCGCGGCCGGCCAGGGCGTCGGTGCCCGCTCATCGCAAGGGCGTGGAAGGATCACTCTTCGAGCGGACGGTCAGCCACGCGCCGCGCGTGCATGACTGGTGACCGTGATGCCCTGGGCGAACCGAATGATCTGGTCGTCGGTCAGGCCCAGCTTGGTGGGGACCTGTACGAGGACCTTGTCGCCCGCGGCGTCGGGGAAGATCAGCCACTTGGCTTCCCTTCCATCACTGAAACCGAGCTGTCCGACCTTGCCGTGGACGGTGACCTTGGTGACGGGGGAGTCGTCAGGCAGCACAGAATCCCCCTGGAGGAAGACGGCGATGCCGTCCATGAAGTTGGCACCGGAGTGGTGACTGCCCGTGCCGGGTGGGACGGCCACGAAGCTGTACTCGTCCGATGAACTCACGCTCCAGCCCGCCGGAACGGTATCGACCTCGAAACCAGCCGGCTGGACGCCCTTGTAGGCGGCGAGCTCCAGTGCGATCGAGGTTCCGGAGTGGCCGGACGACGCAGACGGCTGTGCCACCCGCTTCGTCGCCACACTCGAGCCGGACTCGCCGACCGGACCGACCACCGCCACCGCGACGGCGGTCGCGGCGCCCACCGCGGCAACGCCGACACCCACGATCCGCCGGCGCCGGCGGACCAATGCGCGATGTCCGCGGGCAAGGTCGGCCGCGACCGCGTCCTCACCGGCGGGGGTCTGTGCACCGGTGCCTCGCAGAGCACCCAACGCGTCGATCATGTCTTGCATGTCAAAGCCCTCCATTCAACGGTTTTCAGACAAGTTCGTGAGCGTGCTCGGGGAATATCGCGCGCAGCCGCTCCAGGCCACGGGCGCTCTGGCTCTTGACGGTGCCCTCGGTGCATCTCAGCGCCTTGGCGGTCTCCGTGACACTGAGGCCCTCGACGTAGCGCAGCACCACCGCTGCCCGCATACGCGCAGGCAGAGTGGCGAGCAACGCCACGAGCGTCGCATGGTCGGCGTAGTGGGGCTCGATGGTGGCGACATCGGGCACCTGCGCCTGCGCCTGCTCACGGCGGCGGAACACACTGCGCCTGTCATCGATCGCCGCGTTCACCACACAACGCCGCACATAGGCATCCAGCGTGTCCAGGCGCACTTTCGGCCACGCGAGGTACAGGCGGGTGAGCGCCATCTGCACCACGTCTTCCGCCCTGGCGTGATCACCTGACAGCAGCAGCGCCGCCACGCGCACGAGCTCTGTACGGCGCATGCTGACGAACTCGGTGAACTGTATGTCTCGTTCGGAAGCAGATGTCACAGAAAAGCACCCTCCAGTGTCGGACCTCGCCACGCGGACACCCCTTATACGAGGGCGGCCGGCTCCCAGGTTGCATGCCGATCAAATTCGGCCCCGGAGCCCGGAGCGCGAGCAGGACGGTGAAGGCCGATCGCGGAAGAGTGCACCTCTGTCCGATCCTTCAGGAGACCGGTCGCGAGCCGAGGGGCGGGGCCGTCTCCACGAGGCCGGTGGTTCCCTGCCGCAGGAGGCCCGTGACGTGGCTGCGAGCTGCCTCCGTCGGCCGGCAGCCGCCCTGACAGGCGGCTGCAGTCCCGCATTCGTGGCGCTCGCAAGGAAACGTCCGGTCCAGGCCGCGCGGCGCTCGGCCGCCGTGAGGTGTCAGCGGGCGTCACGAATCGAGTACGGCGGCGACGGCCTCGATCTCGACGAGCTGGTCCTTGTAGCCGAGCACAGTGACGCCCATCAAGGTGCTGGGTACGTCGTGGTCGGCGAACGAGTCTCGGACCACCTCCCAGGCAGCCACCAAGTCCTCCTGCCGGGCCGATGCCACAAGAACCCTTGTGCTGATGACGTCCTGGAGAGACGCGCCGGCGGCAGCGAGAGCAGCCTGCATGTTCTCAACGGCCCGGCGATCGGAGACTACGCCGGCCAGGCATCGGAGCATCTCGCTGCCCGGCAAGTGTGCCGAGAGGCGGACCTTCTCCAGGTCGAGGTCCCGGTAGGCGTGGGTGAGAGAGCGAACGAGCACGGACAGGGCCCGGACCTGCCCCAGCCCGGCTACCGGTCGCCGGTAGTGGCCGGTGTCGATGTAGGAGGTGTCCAGGACGATGGAGAGCTCGCTTGCGTTCAGGTAGCGCCACGTGCGACGTGCGGGCAGCCGCTTGGCCACGAACCAGCGCACCAGGGTGCCGATCCCGGTGAGCACGGCGGCCACCGCTGCACTGAGAATCTGCGAGCCCACGGCCCCCGCGATGACATCCATGGCGATCTCCCCCTCCGCGCGCCCAGACATCAAGTTCGCGGGTTGCCCGGGTCGCCCCTATCACGGGCTGTGCATCGCCATGAACTCACCCTCCAGGAGCGGGAGTTACTCACTCCGCTGATGCCCCGGGCCGGAACCGGCCGCCGCCAGCAGACCACCGGCGGATCCGCAACGGCGTGGTGTTCAAGATCTGTGCCGGTGTTCGGCTACGCACAGCGCGGAGATGGTTCACTGAGGCGTGCACGTGAGCCGGAAACCGGTGAAGTCCGCCGTGAAGGCGGTGTCGACCGTGTCCCAGGCATGGATGCCCGCCATCGCGCCCGTGAACCGCGGTCGCCCCCCCCGGGGTCGTCGGAGAGCGGCTGAAGTCCAGCGCGGGCCCGACGGATGTGCGCGCCCCGTCCTGCACGTACCAGAACCGCGCGTCCGTGCCGTCCACCGTGAAACCGAGCGTGAGCGGTGTGCCCGGGGCCACCTCCACCAGGGCCGCCTGGCGGGTCGTGTCCTCGTCCCGCTCGACCAGGCTCAGCACCGTCCGGCCCGCGCTGCGCCACTGCTGTCCGCGCTGCTCCTCGTCCTCGGGCTCCGCCCAGGTCAGGTGCAGGCCCAGATACGACCGCGTGTCGTACCACAGCACCAGACCGGCGCCCTGTGTGAAGGTCGACGGCCGTGCGTCGACCGTCACTTCGGCCTCCGCCCGGTGCTCGGTGATGCGCTGGGCGAGCAGACTGTGCGCCCACCGGGACTCCGGTCCGTGCCGTCCGCGCAGCCGGATCCAGCCGGGGCGGGGGGTGGTGCCGGCCCAGGAGGGGTCCGGGTAACTGCGTGGAGAGCTCCAAGGCCAGCCCAACGTCCCCTCGTGCGAGGGCGTTTCGGGGCGCCGCGGGTAGGTCGGTACGTCCACCTCGACCGCCGGATGCCAGCTCCCCTGCCGCAGCCGGGGCCAGCCCTCCGCATCCCAGGCCACCGCCTGGATCGCGGTCTCCCGGCCGAGGGAGCAACGTGGGCCGCCCGGCGTGGGCAGGGGGCGGGCCGTCAGATGGCTGAGCAGCCACTGCCCGTCCCGGGTCTCGACCAGCTCGCCGTGCCCGGCCTTCTGCAAGGGCAGCGAGGCGTCATCCCGCGTGGTCAGCAGCGGCCGCCCGTCCAGCTCGTACGGGCCGGTGAGCCGACGACTGCGCGCCACTCGCACGCCGTGCTCGTAGCCGGTGCCGCCCTCGGCGAGAACGAGGTAGTACCAGCGCCCGCGCCGCAGCAGCTTCGGTCCCTCGATCAGCCGCTCGTGCTGGAGCAGCAGGTGGGTGTCGCCGACCGGGGCGAGCGTGTCCCGGTCCAGCTCCGTAGCCACGATCCCGGCGAAGCGTCGGCCGCCGGGGCGGTGGTCGTTCTGCAGGTTGAGCAGCCACAACCGTCCCTCGTCGTGGAAGAGGGCGGGGTCGAAGCCGTGGCTCGGCACCCGGCGCGGCGTGCTCCACTCGCCCGCCACGTCGGTGGCCGTGGTGATGTAGGAGTCCAGGTCGAAGTACGGCGTGCCGACCGAGCGGACGATCGAGTACGTCATCCAGAACCGCTCCCCGTCCCAGCTCAGCGACGGCGCCCAGACGCCGCCCGAGTCCGGGACCCCGGCCAGCGAGTGGCCGGGGACCGCGCCCCGCACATGGCCTGCGTAGGTCCAGTGCGCCAGGTCGCGGGAGCGGTGGACGGGGATGGTGGGGAACCACTCGAACGAGCCGGTCGCCACGTAGTACCAGCCGCCGGCCCGGACGAGTGACGGGTCAGGGGCGAAGCCGCGCAGGACCGGGTTGTGCAGCACGGTCACTTGAGGGCTCCCATGGTGACGCCGGTCTTCCAGTAGCGGCGCATCGCGACCATCGGTTACGTAACGAGATCGTTCCGTGTCTCGACCACTCGGTCAGCCGCGCCGGGACGGCGCCGGCGGGCGTACCGAGTCCCGCACGACGACATGGGTGCCCAGCACCAGATGGTCGCCGTCCCCGCCCCTGCGGCGGCTGGTGCCGCCCTCGCGGCGGTCGGCCACCGCGCGCAGCGCGACCCGGCCCATCTCCTCGTACGGCACGTGCACGGTGGTCAGTTGCGGCGCCAGCTGCGAGGCCAGCGGGATGTCGTCGTACCCGACGATCGACACGTCCTCGGGCACCCGCAGGCCTGCCGCGCGCAGCGCCTGCATGGCGCCCGCGGCGACCACGTCGGTCCCCGCCAGTACCGCGGTGAAGTCCACGCCCTCGCGCAGACACGTCTCGACGGCGTCGTACCCGTGCTCGTCGTCGTACGGGCCGTGCCGGACCAGGTCCTCCTCGAAGGGCACGCCGTACGCCTCGAAGGCGCGCCGCGCAGCCCTCAGCCTGACCTGGGCGGTGGTCAGTCCGGCGGGACCGGGCAGCACCAGGACCCTGCGATGGCCGGCCGACAGCAGATGGCTGGCCATCGCGTACGCGCCGCCCTCGTTGTCGTAGTCGACCGTCGTGGCCGGCACGTCACCCTCCAGCGGCGGCCTGCCGACCAGGACCAGGTGCGAACCGGCCGCGTCCAGGGAGCGGGCGAAGCGGGCCATGCGCAGCTGGTACTCGTCGTAGTCGTAGGCGCCGCCGAGCAGCACCACTGCGGTCACGCCCTGCTGGCGCATGAGGTTGACCAGGGCCAGTTCCCGCTCCGGGTCGTCCCCGGTGGTGCCGACGAGGGACAGCCAGCCGCGCAGCGCGGCCGCTCCCTCGACGCCCTTGGCGACGTGAGCGAAGGCGGCGCCGGTGATGTTGTTGATGAGGATCGCGACGGTGGGGGTGCCGCCGCCCGCGAGGGAACGGGCGTGGGCGTTGGTGACGTAGTCCAGGTCGCGGACCACCTTCATCACCCGGCGGCGCAGGTCGTCGGAGACCGGGTAGTTGCCGGACAGCACGCGCGACACGCTGGCGACGGACACGCCCGCGCGCTCCGCCACGTCGCGGATGGTCGCCCGTCCCGCGTCGGCCGGCGCCTTGCGCTGACTCACCGCTGTGGCTCCTTCGACGTAGTGACCCGGTCCCCGAGCGAGGCGGTGGCCGGTGGCCCGCCCCGCACCGGTGCTGAAACCGTATCCCATGACCCCCGCGCTCCGAACCAGAAGTGGGCGCCGGCCCTCGACGAGCGGTCGGGCGGACGGTGGCCGTCGGCACACACCAGCCGCGCGGCAGGGACCCGGCGGCTGGGGCCCCTGGACGGACCGGGCCCGTACGCGTGGAAGGTGGTCGCCGTCGGCGGGTGCGGTCGGCGGCCGACGGCTGGGAACGGGCAGCGCCCGGGTGGCCGGCGGTCTGCGGTTGGCGGGTGACGCCGGCCTCCTCGCTGGAGTGCACCGGCCGGCGATTGGGGCGCGGTGGCGGTGCCGTCGGTCGGCGGTGCGAGGGCGGTGGGCGCTGTCACGCGACCCGTGCCAGGTCCGCGTGCCGTACTTCGTGGGCGAGTGGCCGGCCGGCGGCCAGTTGTTCCAGCTCATCGGCGACGATGCGGCCGAGGCGCTCCAGTTCGTTGCCCAGCGAACCGGCGATGTGGGGGGTGAGGAAGACGTTGGGCAGCCGGTACAGCGGGGAGTCGGCGGGAAGCGGCTCGGGGTCGGTCACGTCGAGGACCGCGTGCAGGCGGCCGGAGACCAGTTCCTCGGTGAGGGGCCGGTGATCGATGAGGGCGCCGCGGGAGGTGTTGATGAGCACGCCGCCGTCCCGGATCAGGCCCAGCCGGGTGCGGTCGAGCATGTGGTGGGTCTCGGGAATGTCGGGGGCGTGCAGGCTGACGATGTCGCTTCGGCGCAGCAGGTCCTCCAGCGGCAGCGGTTGGGCACCCAGCGTCGCGGCCTCCGCGGCGCTCACGTACGGGTCGTGGAGCAGCACCTCGAAGTCGTAGGGCCGCAACAGCTCCAGGAGGCGGCGGCCGACCCGCGAGGCGCCGACGATCCCGATCCGGCGCCCGACGTTGCCGACGGTCGCGGTCTCGGCGGGGGAGGGATGGGCGTGCGTGGCACGGAAGCGCTCGCGGAGCGTGAAGGCGTCCTTGCCGGTCAGCAGGATCATCGCGAGCGTGTACTCGGCGACCGGCAGCGCGTTGGCCACGGCAGCGCTGGACACCACGATCCCGCGCTCCCATGCGGCATCGCCGACCAGTGAGCGGACGGAGCCGGCGGCGTGCAGCACAGCCCTCAGCCGGGGCGCCGCGGCGAGCGCCGCCTCGTCGATCCGGGGGCAGCCCCAGCCCGTGACGAGGACTTCGGCGTCGGCGAGCCGCGGGGCGACGGCGGGGTCGGTGAAGTCCCGCACGACGAACACGGGGTCGAGCTCCGCCGTCTGCCGCAGCCGCGCCAGCAGAGGCGGCGGGAAGAGCCGGGGCAGGTGCACCGGATCCATGGCGAACACGGCCCTGGGCAACTGGGCGCTGGGCATGGCCCTCCTGAGGTGAGACGAGGCGGGACGCGCTTGAGATGCTCCGCGCTAGAAACATTTTCTGAAAGCGGCTTCTACGCTATATCCGCGCCGAAGGGCGGTCAATCGCTGCAGCGGGTCCCCCGGGAGGCGGTTCGCGGAGTCTGAAGGCGTGTCGTCACCCGACGGGCGTCTTCCGGCTCGCCGACCGCCTCATTGCCGAGGTGGACCTCTCCTCAGGCGGCCATGGGAAGCGGTTGCTAACAGTTTTCCCTCCTTCCCTCTCTCCCCCTCTCCCTCGTTTCCCGGAACAGGAGGTGGGTTGTGTGATGCAGGCGTCCGCCGAACGCGACCGAACGTGCGCAACAGGTCAGCTGTCTGCGCATCGCTCGGCCGGAAGCGGCAGTTGAACGCCCGCCTCACGCGACTGCTCACAGCTCACCGAACATCAGACCGCCTTGTGACCGCCTGTGGATCGTCGGTGGCCGACGCCGGTCAGCCCTGACGGCGAACCGGCTTTGTCTGCCCTGCTCCGCAGGGGTCCCATTCTTCCCCCGCCTCCAAGGCGGGGTTTGGTTTCCTCGAAAGGATCCCGATGAACACGCCCCTGTCCCGCAGAACCGCCCTCCAGGCGGCGGGCGCCACCGTCCTCGCGGCCGGCCTGACCGGTGTCACCGGCACCGCCGCCCGGGCCGACGCGACGGGCGCCGACCAGGCGGCACCAAAGTTGGTCACCTACCCGCTGCCCGCCGGCATGCCGACCAACACCAGCTTCAAGGTGCGGGTGCGCACCGCACCCGACGGAGACTGGCAGACGCTCGACATCTGGCGGCCGCAGCTGGAGGAGATCAACCCCACCACCGGCTCCGGCAAGGTCTACAACTCGTCGATGGTGTACTTCGACTTCCAGGGCTCGGCCGAGATCGAGGTGACGTACCTCAAGGGCGGCACCACCAAGGCCCGGGTGCGGCCGGACGCGCTGGGCATCAAGCCCGAACTGCTCGGCGACACCCTGCGCTTCACCCTCGACGAGCCGCACGACGCCGTCGTGCAGATCAACGACGAGATCTTCGACTGTCTGCACGTCGTCACCAACCACATGGACCCCGCCCCACCCTCCGCAGACGACCCGGACGTCCTGTACTTCGGCCCGGCGTCCATGCCGTCACCGGCAATGTGCTGAACGTCCCCAGCGGCAAGACCCTCTACCTGGCCGGCGGCGCCGTGCTGACCGCGCAGGTCTACTTCAAGGACGTGGAGAGGGCCGCCGTCACCGGCCGCGGTGTGATCGCCAGCCCGTACAACGGCATCCTCTGCGAGGGCAGCAAGAACATCCGCGTCGAGGACGTCATCGTCCTGAACCCGAGGGGCGGATACGTCACCACCCTCGGCGAGAGTGAGAACGTCCACATCCGCAAGCTGCGCGGGTTCAGCTCCCGTGGCAACGGCGACGGCATCGACATCTTCTCCAGCAGCTCGGTCGTCCTCGACGGCTGCTTCCTGCGCACCTCCGACGACTGCGTCGCCATCTACCTTTGATCTTGCGCAGTGCTCCCCCGTGAAGGACTCCGTTGGGAAATCCGCAAACCGGTGATGGTGGATGGCCTGGACTGTCAGGATCGGCTTGTCGTCGATCAAGGGGGTCGGGTGTCGCTGGAGTCGCGGCGCGATGTCGGGGTGCCGGAGCTGACCGCGCGGGTGGTGCGTGCCTCGTTCCCGAAAGGAACGCTGGCGATCCGTGTCCGTGAGGCACTCGGCCCGCTGTTCGAGGACGCGTCCTTTGCCCAGGCGTTTCCGGCGCGGTCTCGCCCGGCGGTCTCGCCCGGGGCGCTGGCGTTGGTCTCGGTGCTGCAGTTCGCGGAAGGGCTCAGTGACCGGCAGGCCGCCGATCAGGTGCGCGCCCGGATGGACTGGAAGTTCCTGTTGGGCCTGGAACTGGGCGATCCGGGGTTCGGCTTCACGGTCCTTGGCGACTTCCGTGCCCGGCTGATCGAGCACGGCCTGGAGGAGAGGGTTCTGGACCTGATCCTGGAGCGGATCTGCGGACTCGGGCTACTGCGGGCAGGCGGTCGGCAGCGGACGGACTCCACTCATGTCCTGGCATCGGTGCGGTTGTTGAACCGGATGGAGTTCGTCGGCGAGACCCTGTGCGCGGCACTGGAGGCGCCGGCCGCGGCGGCCTCGCAGTGGCTGGCAGGCCAGGTCACGGCCGACTGGGTCGAGCGTTACGGTGCCCGGATCGACTCCTACCGCTTCCTCAAGGGCGAGAACGTGCGCCAGGAGTGGGCTGAGCAGGTCGGCCGGGACGGCTTCACTGTCCTGGAGGCCGTCTTCAGCCCCACCGCCCCGGGGTGGCTTCGGCAGATCCCTGCCGTTGAGGTCCTGCGCCGGGCCTGGGTCGAGCAGTACCACCGCGATGGTGAGGGGGTGCGCCGGCGGGAGGGGAAGGACCTCCCGCCGGCCAGACATCGGCTGTCCTCGCCCTATGACCTCGACGCCCGCTATGGCATGAAGCGGGGCTCGGGCTGGTGCGGTTTCAAGACCCACCTGACCGAGACCTGTGAGCCGGATGGACCCCATGTGATCACCGATGTGGAGACGACGGACGCCACCGTCGACGATGCCGAGACCGGCGAGCGGTCAAGGCCCGCGGCCACTTCCCGAACGAGCAGGCCGCCCTGAAGTGCGTCTACATGGCGATCATGTCGCTCGACCCCACCGGCAAGGGCCAGGCCCGCTGGACCATGCGCTGGAAGACCGCGTTGAACGCCTTCGACATCACCTTCGACGGCCGACTCTCAGCGGCCCGTCAGTAACCATCAACTACCCCAGTTACACCGCTCGTTTGACAGACCCACGGCGCAGGCTTCGGCAGCCGGTGTCACCGCCGGTATCAACGCCGGTGTTGTTGTCGGGGTCAGTC
>NZ_JAVACL010000084.1:0-15765 GCF_032658145.1 Streptomyces sp. MK7 | reverse complement strand
GGTCCCCTCGCGAGAGCACGCGGCCGGTGGGGTACGCGTTCTCGTCCAGTGCGGCATGAACGGTCAGTCCGGTGCTGGTGCGAGTGGCTGAGATGGTCTCCAGCAGCGCTTCGTAGCTGGTCAGAGGCTGCCCGCGCAGGCTGTGGGTGATCCGGGAGAACAGCCGGTGTTCCATTTTGTTCCATTTTGAAGTACCTGGCGGGAAGTGCATGACGGTGATGCTCAGCCCGCACTCGTCGGCGAAGTCGGCCAGGCCCATCTTGAACAGGCGGGAGTCGGCCGAGTTGGCCCCTCCGGCATCGGCGGTGACCAACAAGCGGTCCACGCTGGGGTAGTCGAGGCGCCCTTGGGTCTTCCACCAGCGCCGCAGGGACTCCACCGCGAAGGCGGCGGTGTTGCGGTCGGTTCCCACGTTCACCCAGCCGCTGTCGCGCCCCAGATCGTAGATGCCGTACGGGATGGCGACCGGGGTGTCGGGGTCGATGAAGTCGTGGTCCGGAGCGGTGATCGGCTGACCTTTGGGGCGGTAGGTGCGGCCCGGCCGGGCGAAGTCACCGATCGGTTCCTTTTGCTTCGTGTCCACGCTCACCACCGGCAGGCCCCCCGCCAGAAAGCGTTCGGCGGCGGTGTTGATGTGCCGGAACTGGGCGTCGCGGTGGGGCACCTGACTGCCGGCCCGAGTCTTGGCCATGCCCTGCAGACTGAATCCCATCGCACGCAGCAGGCCGCCGACCACCGGGGCACTGACCGGATGACCGGCATCGGTCAGCTCCCGGGACAAGTCCCGCAGCGAGGCAGTGGTCCAGCGCAAGGGGGACACCGGATCGCCCACCTCACGCGGCTCGATCAACAACTCGAGAGCCGCCACCAGGCCGGGGTCGCGCTCGGCGGCGGATTTGCGCCCGCCGCCGGGTCTGCGTACCAGCCCCAACGCCTCTGCTCCGTCGGCGAGTTCCTCACGCCCTCGTGCGACGGTCGACTCCGAGACTTCCGCCAGTCTGGCCACGGCTGCGATCCCGCCGTGCCCCAGAGCCTCGGCCTCGGAAGCCAGATACAGACGGCGCTGCCGCTCGTCCAGATGCGGCAGCACCGCTGCGAACTTCGCATCCAGTACCGCCAGGACTTCATCCGGAATCGTCACAACAGCCCGACTACCATGCAGCACCGAGACATTGACCCCAACCTGGCAGTAGTTAAATTACGGCTCCTCACCAGCGCGTCTCCTCGGCGAAATAGTTCGCGGCCTTCCGCAGGATCTCGCGCTCTTCCTCCAGCTCACGGACCTTCTTGCGCAGGGCCGCGTTCTCGGCCTCCACCGCTGTCTGCGGCTGCACGGGCGCCGGCGTCCGACGGCCGCGCGGGCGGCTGGCGCCCGCGGCCCGAACCCAGTTGCGCAGCGTCTCCGGGTTCACCCCCGGATCAGCGGCGACCTGCTTGATCGTCGCCTCGGGCCGCGATTCGTACAACGCGACCGCGTCCGCCTTGAACTCCGGCGGGTAGTGCTTCATGACCACGACATGTCCGTTTCTCAGATCCTCAAGATCCATTGTCCCGAGTGTCCAAGATCAGGGGTGAGGGCCCACGGCGGCCCCGCCCAGGGCGACGGACACGTTGTTCGTCAGTTCCACGAACATGGTCGACCGCCTGCGCCGGCCGGCAGCACGGTCCGGCGTCCAGCGCCCGCGCCGAGCGGGCCCGGCGATCACGCAGGCCGATACAGGTCCGGGCGGGACGTACGCACCCCGGTCGGACGGGGCCAACTCGGTCACACCTGTGGCGACCACAATGGCCTCCGCTTTGAACACGCGTCCGTCGGCGAGGGTGAGCTCGGCTCGACGGCAGGCCGGTCTATGAGCGCAGCGGCCCCGACGGCAAGCAGTGGACGCTGGTGGGAGTCGCCTGCCCGGACCCAGGCCAGCTGAGGGCCTGGGCGGAAGAGGTGGCCCTGCTGGTCCCCTTCCACAGCGATCTCGACACCCTCGCCAGGCGGGCGTGGGCGCCGTTCCAGGTCTACCTCCTCAACCCGGACACCGGCGAGATGGAGCAGGAGCGGGTGCTGCCGGCGACCGTCGGGCCGTAGCCCGATCGATGCCGGGCGCGCCCCAGAGCGGCTCCTACAGGCCCAGGTCGCGCCGCGCTTCCAGGCTGTACCGCGTATCGCTGTATGGCCTTGCCTAATCTATGCGCGCTCTTGGTGGTGCTTGGTGATGTGTGCCGGGAGTGTCGATCAGAATTTTGGGGGTGTGGCGGCGAACAGCGTCCGGTAGTCGATCCGTGGTGCTGTCACACGCTCTTCGGCGGTTCCTGCACGCCGCCGGTCCTCCAAGCTTCGGCCGCCGATGCCAGACAGTGAGTGTGTGCCGCTGGCATGTCGTTTGCCACTTCCAGCAGCAGCTCATCCTGCCGCGTCCCGGCTGGTTCGCCGGTCGTCGGATCCGATCGGGGGATTCCTCCTCCTGAGCGGCTCGCCCGTTTGCGGGTGGGTCGACGTCGCCATAGCTTCAGCGCGTCGGAATCATTCCGAAAAAGCCAACATCGTTCCTTATGTTGGCTTTCCCGTGGCATCGAATGGAGCATTCATGTCGGTGATGACCGGTACCCCGCCCCTGCAGCAGTTCGGCCAGCAGATCGCCGGGCCGCAGCAGCAGATCGCGCAGGTGGTCCAGCAGGCGATCCAGCAGGCCTGCCAGCAGGCGAGCCAGCAGGTCGCGCAGCGCATGCAGCAGACGCTGCAGCAGATCCAGCAGGTCCAGCAGCAGCTGCAGCAGCAGGGCATTCCCCAGCAGCATGCGCACCCGTACCTGGCTATCGCGTTGCACCGCACGCTGCAAGAGGGTGTGCGCAGTGCTGTGGAGCAGTCCGTGCAGCAGGCGCTGCCGACCGCGATCCTGGCGCTGGTCCAGCAGTGCCAGCAGGGTCAGCAGGGCCAGCAGCAGTGGGGCGGAGGCTTCGGCCAGCAGCAGTTCGGTCAGCAGCCGTTCGGCCAGCAGTACCAGCAGCCCGGCTTCGGCTTCGGTCAGATGGGTCAGCCCTTCGGTATCGGCTGACCTGGGGCGGCGCGCTGTGCGGTGTGCCCGGGAATCGCTCCCGGGCGCACCGCACAGCCGTGGAAGGCGCGAGCCGCCCGTCATCCGGATCACAAGCTCAACAACCGACGCAGGCATGGTGAAGGTGGACGTGATGGTCAAGGACAGGCCCGGAAACAAGCCCCGGAACAACCGGCAGAGCGAATCCCAGGGCGCAGGGGCCGGCGGGCCGGGCCCCGAGGAGGAGGCGGCGCCACGCAAGAAAGGCGCACCGTCACCGATCGCGGTACAGCCGCGCCGCCAGCGGTTCATGGTGACCCCGCTGCCGCAGCAGCTTCTACCCGTAGGAGTGCCCGAACTCGGCATGGACGCGGTATGCGACCAGCTGGAGCAGATGCCCGAGGTCACGGTCGTCCGCAGACTCACCCCCTCGGACAAGCTGCAGTCGGCCGGCGTCCTTCCCTCCTGCCCGGAGATCGCGGTCGTAGAAGCCGCCGAGACCCAGCTGCCGGCGATGCTGGCACTGCACGTGCACATCGAGCCGGATCTGCCGCTGTCCGCAGCCGCCGCCACGCCGGGCGCGGGGATGCTGCCGCTGCGTGATCCGGGGCTGGTCACGCCGATGGAGGAGCCCGTGGAGGTCTCGCTGTGCGTCTGCGGCCCGGACGGTGAACCGCTGGCCGGCGCGGGGGTTTTCCTGATCGGGGCGACCTGGCCGAGCCAGGGCATCACCGCCGCCGACGGGAGGGTCACCCTTACCCTGGCGACGGAGACCGCGCAGTCCATCCAGTCCCTGTACGTCCGGCCCGCGGGCGGATACACCGACCGCTGGATCCACCGCCCCGACCTGTCGGCGACCCAGGACAACCTCGTCACCCTCACCCCGCTGTCCCAGGTCTACCCGGAACTGGAGGAACGCCAGAGTTACGGCTGGGGCCAGCAGGTCATGCGGCTGGACCGGCTGATGCCCACGTTCCGCGCCTTCGGCATCAAGATCGCCGTCATCGGTACGGGTGTCAGCATCGACCACCCCGACCTGAAGCAGCGGGTGCGCTCCGGCGCCGACCTCGTGCACGGCACGAAGGAGGGCTGGGCCCACGACCCGGTCGGCACCGGTACCCACGCGGCCGGCGTCATCGCCGGGGCGGACACCGGCAAGGGCGTCATCGGGATCGCCGTCGACGCCGGCCTCGAGGTCTGCCAGGTGATGCCCGACGGGCATTTCAGCGACCTGATCGCCGCCTTGGACCACTGCATCGGCCGCGAGGTCGACATCGCCCACATCCAGGTGGCGACCCCGTACCCCTCGGGGCTGGTCTCCCGCAAACTCGCCGACGCCACCGCGGCGGGCATCGCCTGCATCGCCCCGGCGGGCGACACCGGCGGACCGGTCCTCTTCCCCGCCTGGCTGCCCACCGTCTTCGCCGTGGGCGCCCTGGGAGCCTTGGGCACCTTCCCACCCGACACCTCACAAGCCACCCACACCGGGCCGCAGCTGACACCTGAGGGGCTGTTCGCCGCGCCGTTCAGCTGCCACGGCCCTGGAGTGGATGCGGCCGCTCCCGGCGTTTCGGTCCTGTCCTGCTCCCCGGACGGCGGCTACACCGCCCTCGACGGCACCGGCGCCGCGTCCGCCCACGTCGCCGGCTTGGCCGCGCTCGTGCTGGCCCACCACGAGGACTTCCACGGCCAGTTGCAGCCCCGAGGCCCCGGCCGCGTGCAGCACCTCTTCGAGATCATCGCCGCCAGCTGCCGCCCACTGGCCGCACCGGGAACACTGGACGCCGCCCGTACCGGGCGGGGCCTGCCCGACGCCTTCATCGCCCTCGGCTTGGCCCCCGGCATGCAGCTCGCCCCGGCCCTGTTCCCCTTCGCTCCCTCCATGACCGGGTAGATCCCTCCCGCAGCCTGCGGGCCGGACGGCACCGCCTCGGGGGCGGGTGGCGTCCGGCTTGCAGGCCAGGCAGTCTCGGAGCCGGGTACTCCCGGGCCAGGGCATCCAGCCTTCCGCTTCAAGAGCGGGACTCCGTCGACGGTGCGGGTGAACAGGTCCTCCCACTGGGCCGGGCCCGTGATCGTCAACAGCCGCCCCCTCTCTTCTCGTCTGAGCGCCTCTGTCGAACCGGTGGCCGCCGCCACCGCCTCACGCGATCATGGCAGCATCCGCCGCATGTCAGGGAGGAATCCGCTCATGTCGAACAAGACTGGGGACGGCCGGCTCACGCCCGGCCCGGACCGCGACAAGCTCGCCCAGGACCTGAAGAAGAAGTACGACTCCGGCGCGAGCATCCGGGCCCTGGCGGAGGAGACAGGCCGCTCCTACGGCGGCGTACACCGCCTGCTCGAAGACGCCAAGACCACCTTCCGCTCCCGGGGCGGAGCCCCGCGCCGTACCGAGTCCTGACACCGCAGACCGGGCGCACGGGCACTTCACCGTACGTCCGGCTGGTCGATGGTGAAGGCGCTGCCTGCGTGGGTCAGCCGCAGCAGCCGGGCGAGCGCGTGCGGGACCACGCACAGCCGCAGCTCGCTGCCTGCCGCCTTGGCCGCGCGGGCGGCGGCCAGCAGCGCGGACAGGCCGGTGCAGTCGCAGAAGGTCAACCGGCCGCAGTCCACTTCCACGCGGTCGTGGGCGGATACGGCGGCCTTGAGGGCTTCCCGTACGTCCGGGGCGCTGACCACGTCGAGGTCCCCGACCACGGTCACCCGGCAGCTGCCGGGCCCGGTCGGATGCACTACCACGTGGGGCGTGTCGTACACGGCGCCCCCAGTCAGCGAAGCGGACGGGGTGTGCGTCCAGGAGAACCCCGGACCAGCAGCGATGTCTACACCCGGCCGCAGCGGGGGTCCGGCTGCCACGGGGAGTGGCGGCCGTAGCCACAACCGGAGCGCGCTCGTCTCGCGGGTCGAGGCGGGGGGCGTTCGTATGTCCGTCTTAGGATCCGTGCACGTGACACACACCTTTGAAGAACTCGTGGAGATGGAGCGCGCCGCCGACCAGGCGCACAACCGGGTCCTGGAGCTACGCGACCAGTACGGGCCGCCCGCACAGGCCGATTGGACCGAGTCGCAGAGCGAGACGTACGAGACCGCGTGGCGCGCCTGGCGCGACCTCGCCCGCGACGTCCAGGCCGCGGTCACCGAGCACGCCGAGGCGGAGGGCCAGGCGCGGAACGCGGTGGAGGCCAGCGTGAAGAAGGCCGCGCGGCACGCGGAGGACGAAGACTGACGCTCGCACTGAATGGTCGGTGATCGGGAGTGCTGCTCAGCTCTTGCGTGCTGCGCCCTGCGGCCACACAACATCGACGGGAAGCCCCTCGGAGCGGGCCTCGACGACAGTGTCCGCAGTGCCTCCACCCTTTCCGGATGGCGGCTCGCCGTTCCAGACGGCAACAAGACGCTCGGCACGCTGCAGCAGCGTGCGGTTGGCGTCCTCGTACGCCGAGCGGTTCGCACTTTCGTGATCTAAGACCACGACCTCGGCAGCGGCGTCGATGAGCCGGTCGAAGGTCTCGGCGTGGTCAGCCTTGACCTTGGCCTGCCGGTAGTCCTTCGAGGGAATCACGGCGACCAGGCGGCCGCCGAGCTCAAGCACCACGTCGGCGAAAAGGCTGTCGGAGCCTTTGGCGATGCAGGAGACACCGGTCAGGTCGCCGGCGTACGGCTTCAGCGTCTCCCGCAGGGCGTCGCGTACCAGGTGCACGCTGTCCTCAGCCAGGTCCATGTGCCCGGTCACGGCGATGGTGGTCACGATGCTCCCTCAGTTCGACAACAGCTCGCGGATCATTGTCCGGGCCTCGGCCACCGGTCGTGATGCGCCCCTGCCGACGGTGTACGGGTACAGCTGGGACAGCTGTGCCCGTACGCGTGCAGACTGGGTGCGGGCTGCTGCCTCGACTGCCTGTCTGGTGTGGTGTACGGCGCCGCGCAGGTCACCCATGAGGAAGTGGCACTCGGCGAGGCCGATGGCGTCGAGGGCGTGGCTGCGTCCGGCTTCCGGGCCGCGACGGGCTACGGCGTTGCGGATGGACTCCGCGGCTTCCTCGGCATGCTCCCGCTTCTGCCGGGCCAGGTCCAGGAGGCGGCCGCCGGTGACACCCGCCAGTTCGGCTTCGTCGAAGTAGCAAATCCAGTAGGGCTCTTCATCCGGCCCGGCCTCGCCGAGCGCTTCGGCCGCCTCGCCGGTGGCGCGTTTGAAGGCCGCCTCTCGCCCCATCGCCGCATACGCCCAGGCCTCTCGCGTGTGCAGCATAGCCCGCAGCCGCGGCCCGGCCGCCTTACGCGCTCCCTTCTGCGCCATGTGGATCAGTTCCAGGGCGTCTTGAGGCCGGTCCCGGTACAGCATCTGCCGCGCCATGCCCGCGAGCACGTTGGCGCCGAAGGCAGCATCGCCGCCCGCGTGAGCCGCGCGCAGGGCGAGCAGGTAGTAGGACTGTGCCTGCCGCTGAAGATTAGAGTCCCAGGCGATCGTCGCGGCCGTGCCTCCGAGGTAAGCCATCACCCGGAACAGGCCTCGCTCGACGTCTGGCGCCTGGTGCTCTTCGAGATGTCCGGCCACCTCGTTCAGCTGCCCTACGACGGCCTTCCGGCGCAGGCCTCCGCCGAACCGGTGGTCCCAGGCTCGGAAGGCGCGCGCCGTGCCTTCCAGCTCCTGCACCTCTCGCATGCCGATGCGACCCCGGTGGTTGCCGCAGCTGACAGCCGGTGCGGGCTGGAGCCAGCCCTCGATGGAGTCGAGGAGAGCCGCGCCGGACAGGGCCACGCCAGCGAGGGCGCGTGTGGCTGTGCGGCGGTCCATCACGAGATCACTCCTGGTCAGGTCTGCGGCCAGCTGCACGGTCGCAGTCGGGCGCCATGGCGCGCCATCCGATAACCGTGCGGCCGGGGTCTGTTGAGGCTGCGGGGCTGGGGCCTCGGCCTGTCTTTCCCACGGGCGGTCGGCAAGTCCCACCATGCACCCGGGGATTCGCAGCCCGTCAGCGATACGGCAGATCACCTCGAAGCTGGTGACCTGCTGCTGACCACTGATGATCGTGGAGACCTTGCCGGGCGTAAGTTGGCAGGCCGCGGCGATGCGGTTCTGCGACAGGCCGCCCCACTTCTTGATGAGTGAGAAGGCCGCAGCGAAGTCGTGCTCTGCCAGGGCTCGCTTCAGATCGTCTCTGTCGAGGACGTCGGGGGCGAGCGGACCGGGGGTGGTGGCGTCCATGGGGCCAACTTCGGAGTGATCGTATGCGCTTCATCGCGCCGTACCGAACCAGGAACGAGTGTATTACCGCCTCGGTAACCCCCGCCGGTCATCCCGGAGACTGAGCGCAACGACGACGCTCGAAGCATCAACGCATGAACCCCGGCGACCGCTCGCGACGGTCCCGGGGCCATGGCCAACGCTCAAACCAGCGAGGGAAGCGTCGACATGACGAACCGTACCGCCCAGGCTCCGCAGCGCCTACCTGGCGCCAAGATGACCATCCGGGTGTACACGGTGAGCAGCGACGGTGCGAAGACCAAGCCGCGCGCCACCGTGAGCGTGCCCTACAGCCACAAGCCGGTACCCACGCCGATGAGCACCGCGCTGCCGCCGTGCGCCTGCCCGATCCACCGCCAGGCTGGTGCCACCCGGTGAACGCCACACGGCCCCAGGCCGACGAGGCGCCCTTCGCCCCGGTGACGGTGCGTGCCGCGGCGGCCTGGTTCCTCGACCAGAAGACGCTTCCGCGTCACGGCACCGTGAAGGCCTTCGAAGCGGACTTCCGGCAGGCCCCTGGAACAGTTGCTGCCCGGCGTCGAACAGCTAGCCGGAGGCCTCCCGGCCGACGACGTGCCCCGAAAGGTGGCCCTGGCCGGTGTCGGGGAGGTGCGCCGGCGGCTCGGCGAGCCGGAGGCGGCCGGCCTGCACGGCGAGGTGAACAGGGTGAAGCGGCTCGCCCGGTCAGTGATCGCGCTGTGCGGCCACCTCGACGCCCTCTCCGGTCTCCGGATGTGCCTGCTGTGCGACAAGCCGCTCGAGGACTCCGACGCCTGGGAGCTCTACCAGCAGGCCGGCCTCACCGGAGGCCCCGGGCAGCCCGGCCGCGTCCACGCCGCCTGCGCCCGCACCGTGCGCCGTCCCTGACGCGCGCCACCCCGCCCGCCCCGGCGTCAAGGGGCCCCATAGCGGCCGTCTCGGGACAGGGCCGCACCCAAGCGCTCGCCTCGTCGTGGACCGCAAGCCGCGACGGGGCGGGCCCCAGACCCCGCTCCGGCTCCCCACCCTGGACAGGTCGAGCAGCCTGGGCGGTCCATCACCCGAATCGATCAAGGAGCATGCCTTGTTCGTCCACTCCGACCGTTTCCCGTCCTCGTCGCCGCTTCCGTCCGGTACCCGCACGCTCGCCCCGTGGGGCGTGAGCCGGATGGCCCCGTACCCCACCACGGCCCCCGGCTACGCGCGCGCCGAGCTCGACCCGGCCACCCAGACCACCCGGTTCTTCGACAGCGGCGGGCAGGTCATGGAAATGCCGGGCCACGGCACCAGCACCAACACCAGCCCGTCCACCGGCACCAGCCCCGACGGCAACGGCTCCACCCAGGACAGCGACACCGGGAGCGACGGCGACCAGTGAATGAGCCGCGTCCGGTACTGGTCGTCACCACCTTGTACGACCCCACCGCCGACGTGGTGATCGCCGAGCTGCACGACCGGGACATCCCGGTCGTGCGGCTCGACTCGGGGGACTTCCCCGCATCACTGTCGGTGGAGGCCGAGATCACCCGCCACGGCGTACAGGGCCGGATCTCCTCCCCGTCCCGGACCGCCGATCTGGCACGCGTCCGCTCTCTCTACTACCGGCGACCCTCCGGGTTCGCCTTTCCGCACCTGAGCGAGCAGGACGCACGCTTCGCCACCACCCAGGCCCGATACGGGCTCGGCGGCATCCTCGCTGCCCTGCCCGGCTGCCTGTACGTCAACCACCCGCACCGCATCGGAGACGCCGAGTTCAAGCCGTCCGGCCTGGCGGCCGCCGTCGAGGCCGGCTTCGACGTGCCCCCCACCCTCATCACCTCCAGCCCGGACGCGGCCAGGGCCTTCGTCAAGCGGCACACTCCGGTCATCTACAAGCCCCTGCACAACCCGGTGTATCTCGTCGACGGGGTCTCGTCCGTCGTCAAGGTCGCCGAGGTGACGGCCGACGAGATCGATGACCGCGTGGCCGGGACCGCGCACCTGTTCCAGCAGCGCGTGCCCAAGACGGTCGACGTCCGCGTCACCGTCATCGGCCGGCAGGTGTTCTGCGTGCGGATCGACTCCGACCTGCTGGACTGGCGCACCGACTACAGCCGCCTCAGCTACACCCCCGTCCAGCCACCGCCGGGCATCGACCAAGCCCTGCGCAACTACATGGACCACTTCGGGCTCATCTTCGGCGCTTTCGATTTCTGTGTGGGCACCGACGGGCGATGGTGGTTCCTGGAGTGCAACCCGTCAGGCCAGTGGTACTGGCTGGAGACCGAAACCGGCCTGCCGATGTGCGCAGCCCTCGCAGACCTTTTGGAGAGGACGACGTGAGCGACCACGCGCAGCTGCACCAGCAGCTCATCGACACGCTGACCGCCGGCGGCAGTCTGCGCACTGAGCCGTGGAAGCGGGCGGCCGTGGCCGTCCCCCGGCACGAGTTCCTGCGCGGCGGCGTCTTCCGCCGCGTCGAGGGCACGGCCGGGGCCTGGGCGCCGCTGCTCGAAGGTGAGCCGGGCTGGCTGGAGGCGTGCTACGAGGACGAGTCGCTGGTCACCCAGATCGCGGGCACCATCGTGCCGGCCGACATCCGTGGCCAGATCATGCGCGCGCCGACCAGCTCCAGCACCCTGCCGTCCCTCGTCCTGCGCATGCTGGAAGCCCTGCAGGCCGAGGACGGGATGCGGGTCCTGGAGATCGGGACAGGCACCGGCTACTCCACCGCCCTGCTCTGCCACGCCCTCGGCGAGGAGAACGTCACCTCGATCGAGTACGACGAGGACGTGGCCGCGCGGGCAGCGGCCGCCCTGGGCCGGATCGGGCTGTACCCCAGGCTGGTCACCGGGGACGGCCTGCTCGGGCACGCCGAGGGGGCACCGTATGACCGGGTCATCGCCACCTGTGGTGTGCGGACGGTGCCCTCAGCGTGGATCGAGCAGACCCGGCCCGGTGGCCTTATCCTGGCCACCGTCGGCGGCTGGCTTGCTGCCTCGGAACTGGCGCGGCTGACCGTCCACGAGGACGGATCCGCCTCGGGTCCGCTGCTGGGCGGACAGGTCAGCTTCATGCTCGCCCGCCCGCACCTGCCGCCGCCGCTCGGGCTGCTGCCCGACCTCAGCGCCGGCAAGGAACGGGAGGCCATCATCGGCGCTGACATCCTGAACGACTGGACGGCCCGGTTCGTCGCAGAGTCCGCCGTACCGTGCGCGCAGCGGCTGACACTCCAGCAGAACGAGCGCGAGGAGCACGTCCTGATCGACGTGGAATGCGGGGCGTGGGCGGCCCTCTGCGAAGAGGGCGGCCACTGGACGGTGCGGCAGGACGGGCCGGAATCTCTCTGGGATACGGCTGAGGAACAGTTGGGCCGCTGGAAAGCGGCTGGCTCGCCAGGGCTGGAGGAGTTCACACTGCACGTCAGCCCGGAAGGGCACTCCTACCTCCGGTAGGACACCGTACCGGCCCCGCTCGTCTGCTTCCCCCGTGGCGGATAGGCGGGGCCTTCCTGCGCCGTCAATCGACGAGGACGCAGACGCGCGCGTCGAGGACGGCCGTGATCCGCAGGAGGTCGCCGTAGCGGGGGTCGGCTTCCCCCAGTCTCGATGCGCTGCACGCTGCTGCTCAGGCCGGTGGCGGCGCAGAAGGCTTCCTGGCTGTAGCGCGCGGCGGTCCGCAGGTCTGCGATGCGTTTGCCGAGCTCCCGACGCCTTTGGTGATCCAGTCCGGTTGATCGCGAGGCACTCGGCACCGTTGGGTCCGAGCCCACCGTCACACAGTGCCCGCTGCGATTCCTTGATCCGCAACGAAGGACGTGACGGCGTTGCTGTGGTTGCGGACGCCCTGGGTGCCCAACGGCTCAACTCCACGCGGAAGCGGTGAAGCGTATTCCCACGCGGCATGCCGTGCGCGGCGCTGATCCCTGACGGGTCAGGTGCCGTACTGCTGTCCGCGCGTAGGGCAGCACGGTACGCGAGCGCCGGCTGCACAGCGACGCAGATGGTCCTCAGTCACTTCTGGACGATCCGCCCCGCCCCGATCCCGCCAGCCCACAACGTGCAGCCGATCATGGGAGTGTGACTGGCTGTTCTCTATCTGCTCGGGTGGTCGGTGGGGGCGCCTGCGCGCGGACCGGGTCATGCTCCGCGACCCAGGCCCCGCCCGGTCGGGTCCCCGGGGCGGGCGCCCCCGCCGGCATGGCGGCGTCCTCACGTTCAAGAAGCCCGACAGCTGGCACGAGCCCGACGTCACGACCGCCACGGACACCACCCGCTACGGCACGGCCACCGCGACGGCCTGGGACCGGATGCACCCCCGGCTCACCCACCGCGGCCCCTGGCTGAACCACGCCAAGGAAGAACTCCCCGTCCTGCACGGCACGTTGATCCGACTGAAGGTCGAGCGCCTGCCCGGTGACCGGGACCCGAAACCGGTCTGGCTGTGGTGCTCGGCCACCACGGCCGCACCGGCGGACGTGGACCGCTGGTGGCAGTCCTTCCTCCGCCGCTTCGACCTGGAGCACACCTTCCGGCTGATGAAACAGACCCTGGGCTGGACCGCCCCTAAGGTCAGGAACCCCGACACGACCGACCTATGGACCTGGCTGATCACCACCGCCTACACCCAGCTCCGCCTCGCCCGGCCCCTCGCCGAGGACCTCCGTCGCCCATGGGAACGGCCCACAGAACCCCGCCGCCTCACCCCCGCCCGAGTCCGCCGGGGGTTTCGCAACGTCCGCGCGACAGCAGCCCGCCCGGCAACCGCGCCAAAACCGTCCCGAGCAGGCCCCGGACGGCCTCCCGGCTCGAAAAACAAGCAACGGGCCAGGCGCCACGACGTTGGCAAGACCGTCAAACGAGGCGAATCGATCAAGGAACACCAAGCCCAGCGAGGTTGAACGCCAAGCTAAGACGACCTCCCAGTGGGGCTGTTGGTAGCCTGCGGCTGTGGGAACGAGACTGAACGCCGACGGCTGGCTGGAAGACACGCGGACGTCTTACGACACCGTGGCTGCCAGCTATGCAGATATGACGCGTCACCTCTTGGACGAAACACCCGAGGAGCGCGCTGTCCTGGCGTTGTTCGCGGAGAGGGTGCGTGACGGGGGCGGGGGACCGGTTGCTGACGTGGGATGCGGGACGGGGAGGATCACGGCTCACCTGTGCCAACTGGGCTTGGATGCGTTTGGGATCGACCTGTCGCCCGGGATGATCAAGGTGGCCCGGCTTGAACATCCTGGTCTCCGATTCGATCTCGGTTCGATGACGGACCTCGAACTCGCCGATACCTCAATGGCTGGCTTGGTTGCTTGGTACTCGTTGATCCACATCCCCGACGACGAGATCGGAGCCGTCTTCGGGCACTTCCGGCGAGTGTTGTGGCCGGGTGGACCGCTGCTCCTCAGCTTCCATGTCGGTGATGAGTCGAAGTTGAAAACCGAAGGCTATGGCGGACACCCGATGAAGGTCTATGTCCATCGCCGACAGCACGACCAGGTAATCGCGTGGCTCAACGATGCCGGCTTCTCCGTCGAGGAACACAGAACTCTCTCATCGGCCGAGAGTAAGCTCGGAGGGATCATCCTCGCGCGCCGCCAGACTGCAGTTCCCGAAGAGTGTTCCCATCCGTGATGGCAGAGTCGGTTTCAGTTGCCTCGTGCGCGATCTCCCCGAAGGAAGGCATCCCAAGGCCTGTCCCGTAAGTGATGGTGTCCCGTCTCAGTGGGGTTCAGTCGATGCCGTTGAGAGCGAGCGAGTGCTGAGCGACAAACCAGGTCGACGTGGATCAGTGCGGTACCCGATCATGTGTTCATGTCCCTGAGAGAGACCCTTGCCCGAGTCGATGCAGACCTGGCCGTCGGCCGGGTTCCCGTCGCGCGCCAGCGTTTGCGCGGTCTCGTCTCATCCTTCCCGTACGACCTGACGCTCCGTCGGCGTCTGGCCGAGGTGTACCGGCTCTACGGCGATGCCGCCGAGGCCGGACGCTGGATGTTTCTCGAAGAGGACCGCAACGCCGACGAGACCGTCGCCTTCGAGGCGCGGTACGGGTCTCCCGGGTGGCGGATGAAGGCCCTCGCCTGGCGCGGCCCCGAGGCGATGGCTGCTACCTCCTTCGCGGAGGAGCAGCTGGTCGCAGTGCGGACCGCCTGCACCGAGGAGCTGGGGCACCCCGTCGACTGGGACGACCCCGCCTCCTACCGGGACGGCCTGGGGGAGAAGTACGAGGAGGCGCCCTCCGAGCCGTGGACGGTCGGCGGTGTGCTGGCGGGCGTCGGCTGCTTGGTGGGGGCCCTTGCGTTCCTCGCGATCTGGGTAAATGGAGTCGTTGCCCTCTTCGACTGACCCAGGTCACCAAGGGGTCGGTGAGGAGCGCCACTCAAGGAATCGGTGGGACCGTCGAGAACTGCCGTGAACGGGACACCTGGCAACGAGCGAAATGATCTCGCGGCGTCTGCTGTGATTACGGCGTCGCAGCCGTCCTGGATAGCTCCGTTCGCCGGGTTGAGCCCGCGCTGTTTCGGCACCTTGGTGGCACAGCTGCGGCACGAAGGAGCTGACGCGGTCCGCAGAGGTCGGCCGTGGAGCCTGCCACTGGAGGACCGGGTGCTGCTGGTCACGGCCTACTGGCGCACCAACTTGACGCTGCGGCAGCTCGCCCCGCTGTTCGGCGTCTCGAAGTCCGCAGCTGACCGCATCATCAGCCACCTTGGTCCCCTGCTCGCGCTCAAGCCACGCAGGCGGTTTCGTAAGGACACCGTGCTCATCGTGGACGGAACCCTGGTTCCCACCCGCGACCACACGCTGGCCGAGCGGTCGAAGAACTACCGCTACTCCACCAACCACCAGGTCGTCATCGACGCCGACACCCGGCGCGTCGTCGTGGTCGGCCGGCCGTTGCCCGGCAACCGCAACGACTGCAAGGCGTGGGCACTATCCGGAGCCAAGGACGCTGTCGGCCGCACCGCCGTGATCGCCGACGGCGGCTACCGGGGCACCGGCCTGGTCATCCCGTACCGTCTCGGTTCCCGCCAGCCGAGGCGAGCAGCACTATCGCCCGCCGGTAGCGCACCGAGCCGGTACTGCCCCGACGCACGATCTGCTGCAGTTTCTGCCCTTCCAGATCGGTCAGTCTGTGCACCCGCACAGGCTCGACCACCACACCTCCACGGTCGGAACGGACGTCACCGCCATCCAACCGCCCCATCCGCCAACCCGGCGAACCTTCCCGGTCAGAGCACTTACCGCCGCCGTCAGCGTTCGCCGTGGCGGTCGCCCCCGCGGCCTGGTGGCGCATGCGCGCCCGCCAGGCCGTGTCGGACTGGCCCCATCCCGTGGTCCAGCCGCAGTTGCACGCGACCAGTGTCCGCCCGGTCCGTCGCTGCTCGCCCCGGCCGGTCGTCTCTGTCTGCTGGATCTGCACCACACTGCAGGGGATCACGCCCTACAAGTGCCCCGGCCTCGCTCGATGTGCTGCGCCTGTAACGGCCTTGGGTTCCTGGCCGTGGCCAGTAAGGCAAGGCCTAGTTGGTGG
>NZ_JAVACL010000083.1:0-16227 GCF_032658145.1 Streptomyces sp. MK7 | reverse complement strand
GCCTGGGGGCACCTCCCGGCCGAAGGCTGGGGGAGGGACTTTCGAAACACGCCCTAGGGGCTCCTGCGGGCGGCTTCCGGGTGGCTGGGCGGTGCTAGTGCCGCAACGGGCAACGTTCGCCCCGTCGCGACGCCCGGCACTAGATCGGGTTCGGGGACTCGGTGTCGGCCGTGCCGCGGGTGGCGTCGTCCCAGAAGTCGGCGAGGGCGCGGGCGGTGGGGAGCGGCTGGTCGCAGTTGGGGGAGTGCTCGGCGCCCACGACGACCGTGCGGCGGGCGCCGAGCCGTACGGCCATGTCGTCCAGGAGCGGCAGCGGCCAGGTCTCGTCCCGCGCCCCCGACAGTACGTGGAACGGCAGCCCGACCGTGGCGAGTTCGGCGACGCGGTCCGGCTCGGTGCACAACTGGTGCCCGGTGGCGAGGAGTTGCGCGGGCTTGTTGCCCAGCCAGCGCCGCCGAAGGTCCTCCCGGGCATCGAGGCCCGCGTCCAGCGCGGTGTCGGTCTCCTCGGGCGGCTCCATCGCCTGTATGACGTCCCACACCTGGGCCATCGTCATCACACCCAGCGCGTCCCGCAGCAGCTTCACCCGCTGCCGCTGCGAGGCGGAGATCTGCGCCGGACCGGAGGCCATGAGGGTGAGCGAGAGAAAGGGTGAGCGGTCGAGCAGCACGGCCGCGCGGGCGATCTGTCCGCCCAGGGAGTGCCCGAGCAGATGCACCCGGGTGCCGAGCGCCTCGGCCTGTGCGAGGACGTCCCGCGCGAGTTCCTCCTGTGCGTACGCCGACTCGTCGTCCGCCGGCCCGTCCGACTCGAACTGCCCTCGCCCGTCCACGGCCACGGTCCGGTACCCGCGCGCCGCGAGCGGCTCGTGCAGCGGGTTGAAGTCCTCCTTGCTCCCGGTGAACCCCGGCAGCAGCAGCGCGGTGCCCCGCGTCTGGGCGCCGGGCGCCACGGGCGCGTCGACGACGGCGAACTCACCGCGAGCGGTGCGCAACCGGTGGGCCCGGGCACCGGCCGGCGGACGGAAGGTCGGAGGCCTGCTCATGCCGCGAGATTATCGGGCGCGCGGGCGAAGGACGGAGGCGGAACGCCTCCGCCACGGGCGCGTCGCCGTGCGGCGGGACGCCGACGGCCCGGTCCCACACGAGGTGGGCCGGGCCGTCGTGTCGTGGGATCAGGCCTCCGCGGACTCCACCGAGGCCGCCGCCTTCCGGGTGCGCCGCGCCGTGGGCTTGGCCTCCGGCTCGGGCTCACCGGTGGCCTGCGCCGGGATCTCCGCGGTCACGGGCTCGGCGGCCTTGCGGGTGCGGCGGCGCGGCTTGACCTCGTCGGCACCGTCGACGACGGCAGTCGTCGCCTCGGGGGCCGCGGCGGCCTTCTTCCGGGTGCGGCGGGGCTTGGCCTCGGCCTCGGTCGCGCCTTCGGCGGTGTCGACTGCCGCTTCGGCGGCGACGGGCTCGGCGGCCTTGCGGGTGCGGCGGCGCGGCTTGGCCTCCGCCTCCTCGGTGACCGCCGGCGCCTCGGCCGCGACAGCCGTCTTCTTGCGCGTACGGCGCGGCTTGGCTTCCGTGCCCTCGGCGGTGCCGGCGGCGGCTTCCGAGGCGGTGGCCGCGGCCTTGCGGGTGCGCTTCGGCTTCGCCTCGGCGCCCTCCGCCGTCTCGGCTGTGGCAGCCGTCTTCCGGGTGCGGCGCGGCTTGGCCTCGGACGCCGTTGCGCCTTCGGCCGTGTCGACCGTCGTTTCGGGCGCGGCGGCGGCCTTCTTGCGGGTGCGGCGGGGCTTGGCCTCGGCCTCGGTCGCGCCTTCGGCGGTGTCGACCGCCGCCTCGGCGGCCTTGCGGGTGCGGCGGCGGGGCTTGGGCTCCTCCGCCTGTTCCGCCGACTCGGCCTGCTCCGCCGTGCCTTCGGCCGTGTCCAACGCGGTCCGGGCGGTGGCGGCCGCCTTCTTGCGGGTGCGGCGCGGGGCCGGTGCCGGCTCGGTGTCCTCGGTGTCGACCGCGACCGTAGTCTCGACCGCGACCGCAGTCTCGGCCGTGACGGCCGATGCCTCGGCCGCGCCGGCCGACGCCTCGACCGTGCGCTCCGCGGACTTGCGGGTGCGGCGACGGCGCGGCTTCGCCGGGGTCTCGGAGGCGTCGGGGGCCGGGCCCTCCGCCGTCGTCACCGCGGCTTCCGCGGCCGAGGACTCGGCAGTGCCCTCCGAGGCCACCGGCGCCACCGGCTGCGCCGGTGCGCCGCCGCGTGTGCGCCGACGGCGGCGCGGGGTGCGGGTGGTGGTGAGCTCGTCCCCGGCCGCGGACCCGGCCGACGCGGCATCGGACGGGGCGTCCGCGACCTGCGTGCCCGAAGGCGCCGTACCGGAGGCCGCCGTACCGGAGTCCACCGGTGCGCCGCCACGCGTGCGGCGCCGGCGGCGCGGGGTGCGCGCCGGGCGCTCGTGCTCGCGCTCGGCGGGGCGCGCCTCGCCACGGCCGCCCCGGCCACCGCGCCCGCGGGCGCCGCGACCGCCGGTCTCGCCGAGGTCCTCCAGCTCCTCCGCGTCCAGACCGGCGCGGGTGCGCTCCGAGCGCGGCAGGACACCCTTGGTGCCCTCCGGGATGCTCAGGTCGGAGAACAGGTGCGCGGAGGTGGAGTACGTCTCCGGCGGGTCGTTGAAGTCCAGCTCCAGCGCCTTGTTGATCAGCTGCCAGCGCGGGATGTCGTCCCAGTCGACGAGCGTGATCGCCGTGCCCTTGGCGCCCGCGCGGCCCGTACGGCCGATGCGGTGCAGATAGGTCTTCTCGTCCTCGGGGGACTGGTAGTTGACGACGTGGGTGACGCCCTCGACGTCGATGCCGCGCGCGGCGACGTCGGTGCAGACGAGGACGTCGACCTTGCCGTTGCGGAAGGCGCGCAGCGCCTGCTCGCGGGCGCCCTGGCCGAGGTCGCCGTGGACCGCGCCGGAGGCGAAGCCGCGCCGCTGGAGCTGCTCGGCGATGTCGGCCGCGGTGCGCTTGGTGCGGCAGAAGACCATCGCGAGGCCGCGGCCCTCGGCCTGCAGCATGCGGGCGACCATCTCCGGCTTGTCCATGGAGTGCGCGCGGTAGACGAACTGCTTGATGTTCGCCACCGTCACGCCCTCGTCGTCCGGCGCGGTGGCGCGGATGTGCGTGGGCTGCGACATGTAGCGGCGGGCCAGGCCGATGACCGCGCCCGGCATGGTGGCCGAGAACAGCATCGTCTGCCGCTTGGCCGGCAGCATGTCGATGATCTTCTCGACGTCGGGCAGGAAGCCCAGGTCGAGCATCTCGTCGGCCTCGTCGAGGACCAGGCACTTGACGTGCTTCAGGTTCAGCTTCTTCTGGCCGGCGAGGTCGAGCAGGCGGCCCGGGGTGCCGACGACCACGTCGACGCCCTTCCTCAGTGCCTCGACCTGGGGCTCGTAGGCCCGGCCGCCGTAGATCGCGGTGACGCGCACGTTGCGCACCTTGCCCGCGGTCAGCAGGTCGTTGGTCACCTGGGTGCACAGCTCGCGCGTGGGGACGACGACGAGCGCCTGCGGGGCGTCGGTGAGGGCTTCGGGCTGGGCGCGTCCGGCCTCGACGTCGGCGGGGACGGTGACACGCTCGAGGAGCGGGAGGCCGAAGCCGAGCGTCTTGCCGGTGCCGGTCTTGGCCTGGCCGATGACGTCCGTGCCGGAAAGGGCGACGGGGAGCGTCATCTCCTGGATGGGGAAGGGAGTGGTGATGCCGACGGCCTCCAGGGCCTCGGCGGTCTCGGGGAGGATCCCGAGGGATCGGAACGTCGTAGTCAGGGTGCTGCCTCTTCTGTGTGCGCGGCGCGAGGCGAGCGCGGGGGTCGTGTCGCGTGACCGTGCCTGGGGGACGTCGGCCGCCGTACGGGCATACCGCTCGGGCAAGCCGTATGGCACGGGACCTCTGCCGACGCTCTAGCGCTCGTACCGCTTGGAGGTCCCTCCGGTCGTCGTACGCACAGTGGCGTACGGCCTGGGAGGGCTGTCGGGTCGGAGCCGATCGGGCCACCGACCGGGCATCCTCATGCGTGCGGCCTGTCGAGGCACACCGAAACACGTCGGCGTACCAGCAGGCGCATTACCACCATACCCCGGAATCGTGTACACGCGATGGCCGATTTGGTCACGTAGTCGTCGTCACACCGGTTGACCGGGTCCTTCGAAGGAGCGGCGAGCGGGCTATTGTGCGCTTCATGACGAGCTCTGACAAGCCTGAGAACGCCGCCGACGCACCCGCCGAACGCACCGGGATCGCCGCCCAGGACTGGGCGACGGCCGCCGCCGACCCGCAGTACCGCGCCGCGGTCGTCGACCTGCTCGGGGCTCTCGCGTACGGGGAGCTCGCGGCGTTCGAGCGGCTCGCGGAGGACGCCAAGCTGGCGCCCACCCTCGCGGACAAGGCCGAGCTGGCGAAGATGGCGTCGGCCGAGTTCCACCACTTCGAGCGGCTGCGCGACCGGCTCACGGAGATCGGGGAGGAACCGACCGCCGCGATGGACCCGTTCGTCGCCGCGCTCGACGGCTTCCACAAGCAGACGGCGCCCTCGGACTGGCTGGAAGGGCTCGTCAAGGCGTACGTCGGTGACTCGATCGCGAGCGACTTCTACCGCGAGGTCGCCGTCCGTCTGGACTCCGACACGCGCGAGCTGGTCCTCGCCGTCCTCGACGACACCGGGCACGCCGGGTTCGCGGTGGAGAAGGTGCGCGCGGCGATCGAGGCGGACCCGCGCGTGGGCGGCCGGCTCGCGCTGTGGGCGCGCCGCCTGATGGGTGAGGCACTGTCGCAGTCCCAGCGGGTCGTGGCCGACCGGGACGCACTGTCCACGATGCTCGTCGGCGGCGTCGCGGACGGCTTCGACCTCGCCGAGGTCGGCAAGATGTTCTCCCGGATCACCGAGGCCCACACCAAGCGGATGGCCGCGCTGGGCCTGGCGGCGTGAGCTCCTGCTCCTGAGTCTTGCGCCCGAGTTCCCGCGTCCTGGTTCGGGTGCCCGAGTTCCCGGCGGTCCTCGGCGGCTACGCCGTCAGGGATCGTCGGCGCAGGCGGCCGGCCGGGCGCAGCAGCAGGGACAGGGAGGCGGCGGAGACGACCGCAGCGCCCAGCAGGTTCAGGAGGATGCCGCCGGAGCCCAGCGCGCTGTGGGTGACGAACCCACCGAACAGCGCGCCCGCGACGGCGGTCGACAGCACCAGCAGGCGGGACGGCAGCCGGTGGGACAGCCGGTGGAGCGCGGCCCAGCCGAGCAGCAGACCGAGCACGGCGGAGCCGAACGTTTCCAAGAACATGAGGGTCCCTCCCAGGCGGTCGGCCGGTGCCTCTCGGTCGTAGCCGGTCATACCCCTGACCTGCGGAATACAACCCTCCCCTGTGGGCTGTTCGTGCGCCGGCTGTGAAGGGCCGACAGAAGCCGACAGAAAGAGCGGGGTCCCGCCGACCACCGGCCGGCGGGACCCCGCTCGTCTTCTCGTCCTGCGTGACTACAGCGCGCCGAAGCCCACCTTGCGCGGCGACGGCTCGCCCAGCTCGACGTACGCCAGACGCTCGGCCGGGATCAGCACCTTGCGGCCGTGCTCGTCCACGAGGGTCAGCAGCTGCGACTTGCCGGCCAGCGCCTCGGCGACCGCCCGCTCGACCTCCTCGGGACTCTGGCCGCTCTCCAGAACGATCTCGCGGGGCGCGTGCTGCACGCCGATCTTGACCTCCACGGCTATGTCCCTCCGACGGTCAGTGAAGTGCGCGGCCTTCCGCGCCGTACCCAGCACACATTAGCCCGGTGAGGGGATCCGCACGCCGCGCCCCGGCACGCCAGGAGCGAACAGCCGACGGGAACAAACCCGACGGGTACACGGCCCGGAACATTCCCGCCGGTCCGCCCCGCCCCGCCGGTCGGCCCCACCGGTCGGTCCGCCCCGCCGATCCGCCTGCCGGTCCGGCAGGCAGGCTCAGTGTTGCTGCTGCTGTTCGGTGCCGTGCAGCGGGAAGCCCGCGATGCCGCGCCATGCCAGGGACGTCAGCAGCTGGACCGCCTGGTCGCGCGGGACGCTGCGGTCGCTGTGCAGCCACGAGCGGGCCACCACCTGGGCGAGGCCGCCCAGGCCCGAGGCGAGCAGCATCGACTCGGCGCGCGAGAGGCCGGTGTCCTCCGCGATGACGTCGCAGATCGCCTCTGCGCACTCGATCGTCACCTTGTCGACGCGCTCGCGCACCGCGGGCTCGTTCGTCAGGTCCGACTCGAAGACCAGCCGGAAGGCTCCGCCGTCGTCCTCGACGTACGCGAAGTAGGCGTCCATCGTGGCCCGCACGCGCTGCTTGTTGTCCGTCGTCGACGCCAGCGCGTTGCGCACGGCCTGGATGAGCGACTCGCAGTGCTGGTCCAGCAGCGCGAGGTAGAGGTCGAGCTTGCCCGGGAAGTGCTGGTAGAGCACCGGCTTGCTGACGCCGGCGCGCTCGGCGATGTCGTCCATGGCCGCCGCGTGGTAGCCCTGCGCCACGAAGACTTCCTGGGCGGCGCCCAGCAGCTGGTTCCGTCGGGCACGGCGCGGCAGGCGCGTGCCTCGCGGGCGTGCCGCCTCTGTCTGCTCGATGGCTGTCACGCCGCCTCCCAAAATCGTCCCTGTGCGGTGTGCGCCGCGCCGCCATCGTACTTTTCGGTAACCGTACTGTGCGCGGTGCGAGCGCAGAATTTCACGTACCGGACGGTGAAGAAACCGATCCAAAGGTTTCGAACGGGTTCAGTTAGGGCACAACTGCGCTCCACCGCTGCTCAGTGGTGGTGGCCGGGCCGTTCAGCGGTGGGTCGGCCGTCAGCGGTAGTCGTCCTCGTCGAGGGACACGACCCGCGCCTGCTCGACGAGGTCGGCCTCGTTCGCCCGGTCGGGTTCCACGCGCGTCAGCGGTTCGTCGCGTTCCTGCGCGAGCTCCGCCTGCTGCTCGGCGATGTCGCCCTCCGGGGCCTCGACGTCGATCTCCGGGACGTTCTCCTCCTCGTTCTCGAACGTCTCGGGATCGGTGGGGTCGACTGCCATGCCGGGCTCCCTTCTTGTGAGTGTCCCCGGAAGAAACAGGGGCTGCATGCGGGTGCCCTCTGTACGAGCGTAGGAGACACCCGATGTGGACGCCATGCGGTCCGGGGCCCGAATACCGCTCCGAACACAGCTCCGAATGCGCCCGATCTGTGACGGCGAACACATGAGCCGGTACGTGATCGTCTCGTAACATTGCCGCATGTCTTCGACCGAGCTGCCCTCCGTGCCGCCCGCCAACGTTCTTCCCAGGGTGGCACCCGTCAGGGTCGAGGAGGGCGAGCGACTGCGATCGGTCGGGCTGTCGGGGATCACCCTCACGGTGCGCTCCAGGCCGCCCGCCCGGAATTGCCTGCCGCCCGCGCTGTACGTCCACGGGCTCGGCGGCTCCTCGCAGAACTGGTCGGCGCTGATGTCGCAGCTGCAGGACGTCGTCGACGGCGAGGCGATCGACCTGCCGGGCTTCGGGGACTCCCCGCCGCCGGACGACGGCAACTACTCGGTCACCGCCCACGCGCGCGCGGTCATCCGCTTTCTGGACGCCTCCGACCGCGGCCCGGTCCATCTGCTCGGCAACTCGCTCGGCGGAGCCGTCTCCACACGCGTCGCCGCGCTGCGCCCGGACCTCGTCCGGACACTGACGCTGGTCTCGCCCGCGCTGCCCGAGCTGCGGGTGCAGCGCACCGCCGTGCCGACCGGGCTGCTCGCGGTGCCCGGTGTGTCCGCCCTCTTCACCCGGCTCACCCGGGAGTGGACGGCGGAGCAGCGGGTCCGCGGAGTGATGGCCCTCTGCTACGGCGACCCGGGGCGGGTCACGCCCGAGGGATTCCGCAACGCGGTGGAGGAGATGGAACGCCGGCTGCGGCTTCCGTACTTCTGGGACGCCATGGCGCGCTCCGCGCGCGGGATCGTGGACGCGTACACGCTGGGCGGCCAGCACGGACTGTGGCGCCAGGCCGAGCGCGTCCTCGCGCCCACTCTGCTGGTCTACGGCGGCCGGGACCAGCTCGTCGGCTACCGCATGGCCCAGCGCGCCGCCCGGGCCTTCCGCGACTCCCGCCTCCTCACCCTGCCGGACGCGGGCCATGTGGCCATGATGGAGTACCCGGAGACGGTGGCCACGGCCTTCCGGGAGCTGCTCGCCGACACGGGGGAGACTCCGCCGAGAGGGGCGGACGCGGGGGAGGCTGCGCCGAGAGGGGCGGGCGCGGGGGAAGGGCCGGTGAGACAGGTGGACGCGGAGGAGGCATCGGTGGGTCCGGTGGGAGAGCGTGCCGGCTCGGACGGCGCGGGGGCCGATGACGGGCCTTCCGGCGTGAGCATGGGGGGCTGAGGGAGCAGGTGGGACGCCACAGCCGTCGCGGACCGGCCCCGAAGGGCGACACCGCGGACACAGCCGCAACTCCGGACGGCGGTCGAGGCCGCCCGGGAACGATCTCTGTACCGGGGCAGGGCACGGCCCCCGAGGGGCGACCGGGACCGGGTCCGGGGCCGAGCGCGGGCCCGGGTGCGGTTTCGGGTCCGGGCAGGGTGCCGCCCGCGCGGTGGCCGGGTTCCGGTCCGGGGCCGGGACAGCGGCTGACGGGTGGCGTCTCGGCGTACGAGACATATGAGGCATATGGCGTCCCCGAGGGGCCCTCGGCCGCCGCCCCGGGCGCACCAACCGGCTTCACTTCCGGGGCACCCCGCTTCCCCCACGGCACGCCCGCCCATGGGGTCCCGCGCCTACCGGATGGAACGCCCGCGCGAGGAGTCCCGCGGCTGCCCGACGGCGCTCCCGCCCAGGGAGGTCCGCGCCTGTCCGGTGGGGCACCCCCGCAGGGCGTCCCCCGCTTCCCCGACGGGACACCGGCGCACGGCGTCCCCCGCTTCCCCGACGGGACACCCGCGCATGGGGTCCCCCGCTTCCCCGGCGGCGCACCTGCTCACGGCGCCCCGCGCCTGCCTGACGGCCCGCCCGCCCATGGTGTTCCCCGGTTCCCCGACGGCACGCCCGCCCACGGTGTCCCGCGGCTCCCCGACGGCACCCCGGCCCACGGTGTGCCGCGGGCCCGGGGCGGTCATCCGGAGCAGCGTGAAGGCGGCGGGGGCTGGGGAGAGCCGGGGCCGCTTACCGGCGGAGCGGCCGGCAGGGTGCCGGGGCGGACAGGGGCGCCCGGCTTCGGCGCCTCGGCCGGTCCCGGTGCTCCAGCGGGCATGGCCGGCCGCCCCGGTGTACCCATCCCCCGGCAGCGGCGGGCACCCGAGGGGGGACCGCGCCAGGAATATCTCGACGCCTTCGACGACAGCGACGGCGTCGACGACGTCTTCGCGCCCCGGCCCCGCGACGGGGCGGGGACGCACCTCTCGGCCGGTCCGGCGGCCGCTGCCGCCCCCGGCGCTCCGGTGGCCCCGGTCCCCCCGGCCTCCACAGACTCCACGGACGCCACGGCAGGGCACGACGCCGGGGCCGGCACCGACGAGGACAGCGCACCTCCCACCGGCGCTCCCGCGCTCGGCGGCGGCAACAAGGGGCGGACGTTCACCGGTATAGCGGCCGCCGCCGTCACCACCGTGCTCGCCGTCATCGTCGCCGGGCAGGTCGCGGACGGGCACGCCGGCACCGGCGCGGAATCGAAGTCCGCCACCGACCAGGCCCGCGACGCCCGCGACGACGCGGGTACGGACCAGCAGGCGGCCCCGTCCGTGTCGGCCGCCGCGCCGACGCTGACGTACGGCCAGAAGATGAACGCGAAGTACGCACTCAGCCCCACCCTCAAGGGCACGGGCAGGTTCGAGGCGGTGCCGGGCTTCGCCAAGGCGCCCGGCAAGGGCCGGAAGTACACCTACCGGGTCGACGTGGAGGAGGGCCTGGGCCTCGACGGCGCGCTCTTCGCCGAGGCCGTGCAGAAGACGCTCAACGACGACCGCAGCTGGGCCCACAACGGCGCCCGTACCTTCGAGCGTGTCTCGTCCGGCCGGGCCGACTTCGTGATCACGCTCGCCAGCCCCGGCACCACCGCCGTCTGGTGCGCCAAGTCCGGCCTGGACACCACCGAGGACAACGTCTCCTGCGACTCCGCCGCCACCGAGCGCGTGATGATCAACGCCTACCGGTGGGCCCAGGGCTCGAAGACCTACGGCGACAAGATCTACGCCTACCGGCAGATGCTGATCAACCACGAGGTCGGCCACCGGCTCGGTCACGGCCACGTCACCTGCGACAGGGACGGCGCGCTCGCACCGGTCATGCAGCAGCAGACGAAGTTCCTGGACCACGACGGAATCCACTGCCTGCCCAACCCCTGGCCGTATCCCGGGAGTTGACGCAAGACACACAGGTCACGTTGACACGCGCGAAAAGTTCATACATATTTCTGAGCATGTCGTCCCGTCACACTTCCGCCCGCGCTGCCATCGAGCTGGCGCTGATCGGCGTGACCCTGCTCTGCGTGGCGGACATTCACTGTTGCTGACGCCCGCCCTCAGGCGCGCGTCGCGAACTTCATCCTCTCCGTGACCTGGTCGCGGTGATCCGGTTTTTCGACGACCCGGTGCCGGGCAGACGTCCGTTCACTTCTGTCTCACCCCTCGTCATCCTGTCTCGCGATCCGAGACGCAGTGAGACGAGTCCTCTGGAGAGGTCGCCATTCCGATGCGCCAACCGTCCGTCACCGCCCGCCGCGTGGCCGCGGCATCCGTCACCCTCGTCGTGGCAGCGGGCGTCGCCGCCTGCGGGCCGAAGGACAGCGATGCCAAGGCCGCCGGCGGTGACTCGCAGCCCCACAAGGGCGGCACCCTCAGCGTCCTCAACGCGCAGCCGCAGCAGGACTTCGACCCCGCGCGCCTGTACACCTCCGGCGGCGGCAACGTCCCCTCCCTCGTCTTCCGTACGCTCACCACCCGCAACCGCGAGAACGGGGCCGCCGGCGCGAAGGTCGTCCCGGACCTCGCCACCGACACCGGGCGCCCCAGCAAGGACGCGACCGTGTGGACGTACACCCTGAAGAAGGGTCTGACGTACGAGGACGGGACGCCGATCACCTCGGCCGACATCAAGTACGGCATCGAGCGTTCCTTCGCCCCCGAGCTCTCCGGCGGCGCCCCCTACCTGCGGGACTGGCTGGTCGGCGCGGCCGACTACCAGGGGCCGTACAAGGACAAGAAGGGCCTCGACGCGATCGAGACGCCCGACAGCCGGACCATCGTCTTCCACCTGAACAAGCCCGAGGGTGAGTTCCCGTACCTCGCCACCCAGACGCAGTTCACGCCGGTGCCGAAGAGCAAGGACACCGGCACCAAGTACGAGGAGCACCCGGTCTCGTCCGGCCCCTACAAGGTCGTGAAGAACGAGAACGACGGTGAGCACCTCGTCCTGGAGCGCAACCCCCACTGGTCGGCCGTCACGGACTCCGAGCGCAAGGCCTACCCCGACAGGATCGACGTGCGGTCCGGGCTCGACTCCTCGGTGATCAACCAGCGGCTGTCCGCGTCCCAGGGGGCGGACGCCGCCGCGGTCACCACGGACACCAACCTCGGCCCGGCCGAACTCGCCAAGGTGACGGGCGACAAGGAGCTGGCCGCGCGCGTGGGCACCGGCCACTTCGGCTACACGAACTACATAGCGTTCAACCCCTCGGTCAAGCCGTTCGACAACGTCAAGGTGCGGCAGGCGATCTCGTACGCCATCGACCGGTCATCGGTCGTCAACGCGGCGGGCGGCTCCGCGCTGGCCGAGCCCGCGACCACCTTCCTGCCGAACCAGAAGTCCTTCGGCTACACGCCCTACGACCTCTTCCCGGCAGGGAAGGCGGGCGACCCGGCGAAGGCCCGGGAACTGCTGAAGCAGGCCGGCTACGGCAACGGACTCACCATCACGCTGACCCACTCCAACAGCAAGGACTTCGAGACCAGCCCGGAGATCGCGACCGCGATCCAGGACGCGCTCAAGAAGGCCGGGGTCACGGTCAAGCTCCAGGGCCTGGAGGACAACGATTACTCCGACAAGATCCACAACGTGAAGACCGAGCCGGGCTTCTTCCTCGCCCACTGGGGCGCCGACTGGCCCTCCGGCGGCCCCTTCCTGGCCCCGATCTTCGACGGCCGGCAGATCGTCAAGAACGGCGCGAACTTCAACACCGGCTTGCTGAACGACAAGTCCGTCAACAACGAGATTGACGCGATCAACAAGTTGACCGATCTTGACGCCGCCGCCCAGCGGTGGGGTGCGCTGGACAAGAAGATCGGCGAGCAGGCCCTCGTCGTGCCGCTGTTCCACCCCGTCTACAAGCGCCTGTACGGCAAGGACGTCAAGAACATCGTGATCAGCGACTGGACCGGCGTGCTGGACATCTCCCAGGTCGCGGTGAAGTGACCCCGTGAGTCAGGCACTTGCCGCCTCCCGGGGCGCCGGGACGGACACACCCGTCCCGGCGGCCTCGGGGGCTCGTCAGTTCTGGCGGCGGCTGCGCGCGCAGCGCGCCGCCCTCGTCGCGGCGGCCGTCGTCGCCCTGCTGGTCCTGGTCGCGCTCGCCGCGCCGCTGCTCACGGCCCTGGAAGGACAGGACCCGACCACCTACCACCCGTCCCTGGTCGACTCCGCGCGCGGGGGCGTGCCGGTCGGGTCGTTGGGCGGCATCAGCGCCGACCACTGGCTGGGCGTCGAGCCCCAGACCGGGCGCGACCTGTTCGCACGGCTCGTCTACGGGGCCCGGGTGTCGCTGGGTGTGGCGCTGGCGGCGACCGTGATCCAGGTCGCCATCGGTGTCGTGGTCGGCGTGGCCTCCGCCCTCGGCAATCGATGGGTCGATCAACTGCTGAGCCGCGCAACGGACATCTTCGTCGCCCTGCCGTTGATGATCATGTCGTTGGCCCTGCTCGCGATCGTGCCGTCGAGCTTCCCCCGGCCCGTCCTGGTCACGCTCGTCATCGGCCTGATCGCCTGGGGCAACATCGCGAAGATCGTGCGAGCGCAGACCCTCGCCCTCAAGGGGCTCGACTACGTCTCCGCCGCACGGCTCAGTGGCTGGGGCATCGGGCGGATCGCCCGGCGCGAACTGCTGCCCGGACTCGCCGCGCCCGTCATCACCTATGCCGCGCTGCTGGTGCCCACGAACATCTCCGCCGAGGCGGCCCTGTCCTTCCTCGGCGTCGGCGTGAAGCCGCCGACGCCGTCCTGGGGGCAGATGCTCACCGCCGCCGACGTCTGGTACCAGGCGGCGCCGCAGTACCTGCTGCTGCCGGCCGGAGCCCTGTTCGTCACCGTCCTCGCCCTCACCGTCCTCGGCGACGGCGTGCGCACCGCCCTCGACCCGCGCGCGGCCTCCCGCCTGCGCATCGGCACCGGCCGCAAGGACAAGGCCCTGGTCAGCGACAAGGAGGCATCCGCATGAGCGGCTTCGGCGGTTTCGTGCTGCGCCGCGCCGTGGGCGCGGTGGTCACCCTGTTCGCCATCTCGGTGCTCGTCTACGTCGTCTTCTACGCCACCCCGGGCAACGTCGCGCAGATCACCTGCGGCCCGCGCTGCTCACCGGAACAGGTGCACCAGGTCGCCGGGCAACTGAGGCTCGGGGACCCGCTGTACCTGCGCTACTGGCACTTCCTGGAAGGCCTCTTCGCAGGCCAGGACTTCTCCACGGGTACCTCCCTCGAGCACTGCGCCGCACCCTGCCTGGGGCTGTCGTACCAGAGCGACCAGCAGGTCCTGGACATCATCCTGACCAAGCTGCCGGTCAGCCTGTCGCTGGTCCTCGGCGCCATGGTGCTGTGGCTCCTCCTCGGCGTGGGCACCGGCGTGCTGTCGGCGTGGCGGCGCGGACGGCTCTCCGAGCGGGTGCTGACCGTCGTCACGCTCGCCGGCTGGGCGACACCCGTCTTCGTACTCGGTCTCGTCCTGATGATCGTCGTCTGCGGCGAACTCCAGCTGCTGCCCTTCCCGGAGTACGTGAAGTTCACCGACGATCCCGAGCAGTGGGCGTGGAACCTGCTGCTGCCCTGGCTGTCGCTCGCCCTGATCGAGGCCGCCGCGTTCGCCCGGCTCACCCGGGCGGCGATGCTGGAGACGCTCGCCGAGGACCACATACGCACCTTCCGGGCGTACGGCGTGGGCGAGCGCGCGATCGTCGGACGGCACGCCCTGCGCGGCGCGCTGGCTCCCGTCATCGCGCTGAACGCCAACAACGTCGGCTCGGCCGTCGGCGGCGCGGTCCTCACCGAGACCCTGTTCGGCCTGCCGGGCATCGGCCAGGAGCTGGTGCACGCGGTGAAGGTCGTCGACCTGCCGGTGGTCGTCGGCATGGTCCTGGTCGTCGGCTTCTTCGTCGTCATCGCCAACGCCGTCGCGGACGTCCTGTACGCGGTGGCCGACCGACGGGTGGTACTCGCATGAGCCTGGTCGAAGTCAAGGACCTCACCGTCGAGTTCGGCGCCCTGAGGGCCGTGGACGGGCTCTCCTTCCGGCTGGACGAGGGCGCGGCCCTGGCCCTCGTCGGCGAGTCCGGTTCCGGCAAGTCCACCGTCGCCGGCGCCCTGCTGGGACTGCACCGGGGCACCGGGGCACGGGTGGGCGGCTCGGTCCGGGTCGCCGGCACCGACGTGCAGGAGGCCTCGGACGAGGAGCTGCGGCGGCTGCGCGGCGCGAGGGCCGCCATGGTCTTCCAGGACCCGTTGTCCTCCCTCGACCCGTACTACGCGATCGGCGACCAGATCGCCGAGGTGTACCGCGTGCACACGCGCGCGTCGCGACGGGCGGCACGCGCGCGTGCCGTCGAGGTGCTGGAACGGGTGGGCATTCCCGACGCGGCGCGCAGATCGCGCTCCCGCCCCCACGAGTTCAGCGGCGGCATGCGCCAGCGCGCCCTCATCGCCATGGCCCTCGCCTGCGAGCCGGCCCTGCTGATCGCCGACGAGCCGACCACCGCCCTCGACGTCACCGTCCAGGCCCAGATCCTCGACCTGCTGCACACCCTGCGCGAGGAGACGGGCACGGGCCTGCTGCTCGTCACCCACGATGTGGGCGTCGCCGCCGAGAGCGTCGACGAGGTGCTGGTCATGCGGCACGGCCGCGCCGTCGAGCACGGGCCGGTGGGCAGGGTCCTGGGTGCGCCCGCGCAGGCGTACACCCGCGAACTGCTCGGCGCCGTCCCCCGCGTGGACGCCCCGCGCACCGTATTCGCCGACGCGTCAGGCGATACGTCAGGCGACACGTCAGGCGGCATGTCCGACGGCGCGTCAGAGGGCAGGTCGGGTGAGAGATCCGGTGACCCGTCCGGCGGGGCGACCGCCGAAGTCGTGCTGGAGGCGACCGGCCTCCGGCGCGTGTTCGGACGCGGCAAGCGGGCGCTGACGGCCGTGGACGGCGTCTCGCTGGCCGTCCACCGCGGCGAGACCCTGGGGGTCGTGGGGGAGAGCGGCAGCGGCAAGACGACCCTCGGCCGCATGCTCGTCGGACTGCTGGAGCCGACTTCCGGGGAGATCCGTTACGAAGGACGCCGGCACAGCGGCGTCCATCCGGCCGTCCAGATGGTCTTCCAGGACCCCGTCTCATCCCTCAACCCGCGCCGCGGCGTGGGCGAGTCCATCGCCGACCCCCTCCGTGCGCGGGGGGACCGTGACGAGGAGCGCATCCGGGGGCGTGTGAAGGAACTGCTGGAGCGCGTGGGGCTCGAAGGAGCGCACTACGACCGCTATCCGCACGAGTTCAGCGGCGGACAGCGCCAGCGCGTGGGCATCGCACGGGCGCTCGCGGCGGATCCGCGCGTGATCGTGTGCGACGAACCCGTCTCCGCGCTCGACGTCACCACGCAGGCGCAGGTGATCGCCCTGCTCGGCGAGCTGCAGCGCGAACTCGGGATCGCACTGGTCTTCGTCGCCCACGACCTCGCCGTGGTGCGCCAGGTCAGCGACCGGGTCGCGGTGATGCGCGGTGGCCGGATCGTCGAGGAGGGCCCGTCCGACGAGGTCTACACATCGCCGCGGGAGCTCTACACCAGGCAGCTCCTGGCCGCCGTACCGGCGCTCGATCCCGAGGTCGCCGCCCGCCGCCGGGCCGCGCGACGGGAGCTGGCCCCGGCATGACGTCACGTGTCCGAATGATCTCCTAGCGCGACGGAACGCTACCCGCACGGGAAAGTTACGACCGTTCACCCCTTTTGGTGGGGGGGGGGGGCCCCCCCCCCGCCGCGCACCCCCCCGCGGGCCCCCGGGCATGGCCAGTG